>NZ_LKAJ02000001.1:620893-931339 GCF_001431295.2 Candidatus Berkiella aquae
CTCGGCCCCTGCTAAGAGTAATAATTGAATGGTATCGATATAGTTTTGTGCTAATTCAGGCGAGATAGGAATAATTTGCTTGCCGCCGGCAGATTGACCAAAAAAGCAAGCAACATGCAGCGGTGTTTGCTCATTTTTATTAGGTATGTTCACATCTGCTTTGGTTAATTGGGTTAATAAAGCGGTTGATTCGCTGGCGCCTTTTAAAGCGGCATAATAAATGGGAGTTGCACCTGCTGCCGTTTGTACGTTCACATCAAGCGTTTCAAGATGTTCTGCTAGCAAGGCTTGTAAATGTTTATGACGATTATAAAGTGTTAAAAAATGGGTGACAGTGATATTAGCATCTTGCACTGCATTCACATCGGTTGGCTTTTGTAGCAGCTGTTTAAATAAAGGTAAACTGGCACAACGATCGGGGCTCATCACGGAAGCAATTAGGGGAGTGATATTTTGATCGGCTTCACTGTGCATGCCTAACAATTCACGATGAGTTTGTATCAGCTCTAGTGCTTTTTGTTCCGTTTCTGCTTCATCGACGGCTTGCTCAGGATCGAGCGTGTCAATTAACGCTAACAGTAATGCTTTTTTATCAGCGCTATTCAGCATGTTTACCTTTGCCCCATATGTGACGTCTTCTATAAGGAAGACAATGAAATTGATAAAGAGGTTCCCAAAACGGGCAGTTGCACGTTAATCACCTATTCTGAGGGATTATGCCTATTCAATAAAAGATGGGCAAAGTCGTGCAAAGAATGCCAAGTAACTAGTTAACAAACCAATTTCTGGTAAATCAAGATAAATAGTTGAATTGAGTGGTGACTTTGCTATATTTTGAATAATGCACAGTTATCAAATAAAAATAACCGAGAAAGCCATGTTCGCCCTGATTGATTGCAACAATTTCTATGTTTCTTGTGAACGGGTATTTAACCCTCGTTTAGAAGGTAAGCCTGTGCTAGTGCTTTCCAGTAACGATGGCTGTATTGTGGCGCGCTCGAATGAGGCAAAGGCACTGGGGTTTAAAATGGGCGCGCCTATTTTTAAACAACGGGATTTAGTGCGTAAACATCGGGTATGGGTTTATTCTTCTAATTTTAAGCTTTATGGTGATATGTCTAATCGCGTCATGCGGCTGTTACAGCGTTTTTCTCCTGATTTTGAAATTTATTCTATCGATGAGATATTTTTGAATTTAAAAGGGTTTGAGCATTGGAATTTAATGGAATATGGCAAAAATATACGCCGTAAAGTCTACCAAGGGTTAAAATTACCCGTTTCAATTGGCATTGGGCCAACCAAAACGCTAGCCAAAATCGCCAATTATTTGGCGAAGAAATATCCTTTGCTTGAAGGGGTTTGTGAATTTAAAGATCAAACGCAGATCAATAACATGTTATCACGCGTGCCAATTGGTGAAGTGTGGGGAGTGGGGCGCAATTGGTCAGAAAAATTAAAGCAAATGGGCATTGAAACGGCATTACAATTAGCAACATCCGATCATCATTTAATTAAACGCAAATGCAATGCGATGTTAGCCAGAACGGTATTAGAGTTGAAAGGGATTGCATGCTTTTCCTTAGAGCATACCATGCCGCGAAAAAATATTATGGTTTCTCGCTCATTTGGTAGACCTATTGTGGAGTTAAATGAATTGCGTCAAGCGGTTGCCGATTATGCTAGTCGTGCCGCTGAAAAATGCCGTCAACAACATTCGTTTGCGTCAAGCATAATGGTGTTTGTTAGAACCAGTTTATTTAGCAACAGTGAATTGCAGTATACCAATTCAATTACCTTGCCATTTCCTAAAGAAACCGATAATACTATGGTCATTCTGCAAACGGCATTACGGGGGGTAAATGCGATTTTTCGGGAAGGGTATCAGTATAAAAAAGCGGGCACCATGTTGCTGGATTTAATTCCTAAAAAAACCGAACAAGCGGATTTATTTATCGATAGCAAGCAGTTAAATAATCCGGCATTAATGAAAGCGATGGATAATATCAACGTCAAATATGGCAATCAAATGATTCAGTTTGCCATTTGTGGTTTTGATAAACCTTGGGTGAGTATGAGTGAAAATAGATCGCCTGCTTATACCACCCAGTGGAAAGATATTTTGGTGGTTTATGCGAAATGATAGTTGCACCGCTGCCGCAGTTTACTTGCGTGGTGAGTTTCCCCCCATTCCAGCATTCACGGCTAACGCCGTTCATGCTTTCATGGGGGGCTAGCAACTGGCGCAGCTCCCGCTGCGCAGATTTTCACATTTCTTCCTCGCGGCAGCGAGGAAATTCGCTAGCCCCCCATGAAGGCGAAGCCGTAATGGGAGGAAAGAAGATTTTTCTCACCCGAACTGCGGCAGCAGTGAAACAATGATTGCCACAAATTAATCACCATGACCTAAACCCCTCTTCGCATTTAAAACCGCAATAGGTATAATTCGCCTAAATTAATTGCTGATGAGATAAAACATGAAAAAAGGCCCCGCCATAACAGAATCTTATTTATCTGCACTCTTCCAGCCTAAAAGTTATCCACAAAGTTTACCTGAAGATACGAATGTGAGCCGTTGCATGATGGAATGGCATACGGTACTTGAAATGAATTATTATTCATATAAAGGAAAAGAGGTATCGATGCGACGTCTTGCCATTTTAGGCGCCACCGGGCGGATATTTGAAGCGCTACTGTATTCAGAAAATAAATTAGGTAAAAAAATTCTTCCATTTCAAGTATTAAGCGGCATTAGAAGTACCCTTTATCATGCACCCCGAGTATTTGCCCAATTAAACACCAGAAAACACAATAATTTAACTCCCTTTTTTGGCTATTTATATGAGTATTGCAGAACAGAACTCCATAAAATACATGGTGAAGAATTCTATCCGCCTCTTTTATTTGCGAGTGTTGAACCTGCTGAACGAGAAAAACCGTATTTTAATGAAACAATCACGCATGCAATAGAAATAGGGCAGACACGACAAGTTAAAGATAAAGAGAGTTTACAAGTTGCTTTGCGAAAAAATGTGACTTTATTAAACAATATCTTAACTTATTTTAAAAAATACGTGGGATGCTTTGTGAATGATGATACATCATCAAGCTTATATCAGGCGAATGTCGTTAGAGCATCAATCGTTGGAGCCGTAGCCGGATGGATAAGTTTAGACGCTATCCATTTGCAACGCTTGACTAAAGAAAAGAGGCTTGAAGAAAAACCGGTTATCAAACTCGGTAAGCAATATCGTCATCAGTGGTTAACGATTGGGAAGATTGTCATACAACAGCAAATCGTAGCCTGCACTTCGGCACAATTGGTACAACAGCTTCGGGGTGCTATCGCAAAAGCCGATCTCAAGGAGGTCAAAGTATTATTGCAGAAATGGAAAGCACATCCCAGTGTCCGTAAATCAGATTTAAGCGAAGATTCAACCGTCGGTGAGTGTTTAATTGCAGCGGCGAAAAACGGCTCTCTTCCTATCGTTAAATATTTATATGATCATTGTTCAAGAAATACGTGGCGGGCATTTGCTTTTGCCGTTGCTGCAGAACAAGGTCATGAAATCATTGTAAAATGGTATTTGCAGTATAAAACAGTCAGTCCAGATTTATTGCAATATGCGACTATACTTGCGACAGAGAATCATCAACAGGAAATGATTGAATTATTAACTGAAAAACCAGATGGAATGAATGACTTAATAAATCGACTAGAGGAATTACTAATAAGTTCTTCAGAAGAGGAGGCAGAAGAAACGGGAGAAGCTATTGCAAGACAAGGTGCTCTTATTATATCAACACCCGTACCAACACGGTCATCATCATCAATGACAGAACGTGCTTCAAATAACAAGAATTTAACCTTTGCAAAAAGAATGTAATTGCTAAGTTAACAGCAAAAAACAGCGATATTAATTTCAGTTATTGCTGTATTTTTTACTGTAAATCACTGTTAATTTCAAAGATAAATCGTTTTTATGATAAATCTTCAACTATATTGATAAGGGTAAATGAAAAGTGAAGATGAGATAGGTGATTAGATGTTAGCTGGAAAATTGAATTCAATGGCAATAAGCGCAATTATTAATCCGCCTCATGATCCAAATCCAACGCCAGATCCTGAGAAACCTTCTTTGCCAGAAGATCCAAATTCTCCCATTACACCACCTGAAACACCTTCACCCACGGTTCCACCCCCGGGTGGGCCGAAACAACCAAATCCACCAAAATAACGAGTGTATAAACGAGAGATAATTGGAGGCTGTTATGAATAAAGATATTATCCAAGGTAATTGGCAACAACTAAAAGGTAAAGTCAGACAACAATGGGGCGATCTCACTGACGATGAAGTACAACGTCTCAAGGGCACCCGAGAAGAATTAGGCGGTTTAATCCAAAAGAAATATGGATATCAAAAAGACAGAGTTGAAAGAGAATTAGATAACTTTATTAAAGCAAATAGACTTGATGATAAAGAACACTAAAAAAACGTAGTTCGACTATCGATATGCAAAAAATTAAATATGCACTTAATATATATTAAGTGCATATTTTTTTATGAGATATAAAGAGGAGAAGATATGGATAGAGTGAGTTTGTTAAAAAAGGATATCAAAATTCTCACCAAAGAAGTTAAAGCGATAGCGCGTGATCTTGAAAAGAAAATGAATTTGTTGGAACGATTACAAAAGAAAATGGAAAAAGAGGTTAAAAAAGAAGATAAGAAGAACAAGAAACCATTACATGAAATTTTGAAAAAAAATGGAAAAAAAGCTAAGCTAAAAATTAAATCACTCTTGTTGAACAAGCCTAAACCCAAACGAAAAGTGAAGGCTAAAAAAAGTGCTTAGTAATAGTATAAGTGCTAATAATACAAATTAATGATCCAGCACAAATCATGACTACCTTTGCAGGAAGTTTTCTGACCGCAATGGCCGCTAAGGGAGCAGCAAAAATACCGCCAAGAATCAAACCTAATACAATTTTCCAATGCGTGATGCCAATCGCGGTAAAGAAAACGATAGAAGAGCTTAAAGCAATCAGAAATTCTGCCAAATTTGTCGTACCGATGGTATAGTGGGGATCATTTGCGTCTTGAGCCAGTAAGCTTGAACTCACAATGGCGCCCCAGCCACCACCACCAATGGCATCGCAAAAGCCACCGGCTAATCCTAGTGGAATTACCCGTTGGGGTTTATGCGAAGGTTTTTCACGATCTAACGCTTTATTGATAAGATGGCGAACTTTTTCGAACCAAGCAGCTTCTTTAAAAGCCTTATAGAGGATCATACATCCCATTATTAATAAATAGGCAGAGATATAAGGTTTAATGGTTTTTTCAGGAATTTTAGTTAATAAAAAAGCACCTATCACACTCCCGATAACACCTGGAATGATAAGCCGTTTAAACAAGCGAAAATCAACATTTTTAAAGGCAAGATGTGATGCTCCTGAAAATCCTGTAGTGAAGATTTCGGCGGTATGAATAGCGGCACTTGCAGCAGTAGGGGAGATCCCCATGCCAAGTAGTACCGTCATATTAATAACGCCATAGGCGAGTCCTAACGCGCCATCAATTAATTGAGCTGCAAAACCTAAAATGATAAAAAATAGGATTTCATTCATTTTGCAGGGGGATTATGCTTGATAAGCAGAATAGGAGCAGAGATGGCGTCAATGATTTTTTCAGAATGGCTGCCAAAGAGTAATTTGCTTAATCCTTCTTTCTTATGCATGCCAACCACCACCAAACTAGGATGCCAATTTTTGACTGATTTTAAAATCAACTGATCGATGCGATCGGCTAATTTGTAAGATTCAATTAATTCAATTTGAGCTTTGATATTTTGTTTAGCTGCTTTTTTTTGTGCTTTGAGTAACATTGTTTGTGCAGACTTTTTTAATTCTTCACGAAACGTTTCAGGATCAACGCCTTCAATACCTGTACTTTGAGAAATATAATCGATGGCATGGACAATTCGTAGCTTTGCTTTATAGTTTTGACACAGTTTAATAGCTTTTGCTAAGGCCAAATTAGCAGCTTTGCTATCATCAATTGGCACGAGTATCTTTTTGAACATGTTATTTAACCTTAGCTGGATGTTTATATAGAAAAAGATAAATAAAGAATGATGAGTTAATTATAGCGGTGAAAAGAGTATCAAACTAAATCACCAGGAGAGTGCCAAAACAAGCACACAGGCACTCTCTCATATGGGTGATTTAATCAAAGCATTACGGAACGGGAGGTTTACGACCGCTGATAAGGTAGTAAACCAAAGAAATCACAAATAAAATTAGGAAGATGAAAAACAGAATCCTTGCGATTTCAACAGCGGCAACAAAGACACCAGTAAAGCCTAAAAAGCCCGCTATCAATGCAATGATTAAAAAAATAACGACCCAAGATAACATATATACACTCCTCTGCTTTCTTATCCTTACTTATAAGGTATACCCAGATGAATGGTCATTAAGGTTTTTTTGCTTAGTATAAGAAAATTGTTGTGAATTTATCCAGAAACAAATTAACAGCATTGATATAAAAGGTATTGTTGAATTTGATGACACTCACCATACTTAGAGAGAGTTTCTATTAATAAAGAACACCTATGTTACATTCAATGCCGCTTGTTACAATGATTGTCGCTGGTTTAGGCCTGGCATTTATTCTTGGGATGATAGCTCATTACCTGAAATTATCACCCATTGTGGGTTATCTCTTAGCTGGGGTCATGATAGGCCCTACCACGCCCGGTTATAACGCGGATATGAAGCTAGCCCATGAGTTAGCAGAAATTGGCGTGATTTTACTCATGTTTGGGGTGGGATTGCATTTCTCATGGCAAGATTTGCTGAAAGTGAAAAAAATAGCGCTTCCTGGTGCCATTTGCCAAATTCTAATCGCGACCTTGATGGGATGGGGGGTTGCTCAATTAGTGGGCTGGTCACATGGTGCTGGTATTATTTACGGCCTTTCGTTATCGGTAGCAAGTACCGTTGTCCTATTAAGAGCGTTAGAAGAAAGAGATCTTTTAGTCACTGATCGTGGCAGAATTGCCGTAGGGTGGCTCATTGTAGAAGATCTCGCGGTTGTTATTACCTTGGTTGTGTTACCGGCAATTGCCAAACTTGGGCAGGGTCATTCTACAAGCAATGCCAGCACCTCATTATTCAATCAAGAATTAATATTTTCTTTGGGGATCACGTTCATTGAACTGATTGCCTTTGTTGCGCTAATGTTGCTGGTTGGCAAGAGGCTTATTCCCTGGGTATTGAGAGTCACCGAAAAAACCAAATCGGCTGAATTATTTCGTTTATGTGTTCTTGCGATTGCATTGGGTGTGGCTTATGGCGCTGCTAAACTATTCGGTGTTTCATTTGCGCTAGGTGCTTTTTTTGCAGGAATGATATTGAGTGAATCAGAATTCAGTCACAAGGCAGCAGAAGAATCGTTGCCATTACGTGATGCCTTTGCCGTATTATTTTTTGTTTCCATGGGCATGTTGCTGAGTCCTAATATATTAATTACTGAACCATTGATGGTGCTTGCGACGGTCTTAATTATTGTGCTGGGAAAATCGATTGCAGCTTACGTGTTAGTTGTTGCATTTCGTTATCCTCCTGCGATTGCGCTCACCATTTCAGTGAGCCTTGCACAAATTGGTGAATTTTCATTTATTTTGGCAGAACTGGGGGTAAAGCTAAATATTGTTTCTGCGCAGCAGCAAGATATCATTCTCGCAGGAGCGATTATTTCTATTCTGCTAAACCCAATGCTATTCAATTTATTAGATCGATTTATTAAAAAAGCATAATAATTTTGCTAATTAGCTGATATCTAAAGCTGTATTTTATTCTCTCACATGGCTCATGGTAAAGTGGTACTAAAGCAGCTTATAGTAACAAGTTACCAAGCTAATTGAGAGGATCTCCATGAAAGTAAAAGCGGCGGTTGCCTATTCTGCAGGTAAGCCTTTAGTTATTGAAACCGTTGATCTAGAAGGCCCCCGTCAAGGCGAAGTATTAGTAGAAATCAAAGCAACCGGCGTATGCCATACCGATGCATTTACTTTATCAGGGAGCGATCCGGAAGGTATTTTTCCCGCCATTCTTGGGCATGAAGGTGCAGGTGTTGTTGTAGAAACGGGTAAAGAGGTCACAACCTTAAAACCCGGCGATAAAGTGATTCCCTTGTATACCCCTGAATGTCGACAATGTGAATATTGTTTATCGCAAAAAACCAATTTATGCCAAGCGATTAGAAGTACGCAAGGTCAAGGTTTAATGCCAGATGGCACGAGTCGCTTTAGCATCGGCAAAGAAAAAATATTTCATTACATGGGCACCTCGACTTTTTCGCAATATATCGTTTTACCAGAGATTGCCCTTGCGAAGATCCGTCAAGATGCTCCTTTAGAAAAGGTGTGTCTTATTGGTTGTGGGGTGACCACCGGCATTGGAGCCGTCATTTATACGGCCAAAGTAACTCCTGGTAGTAATGTGATTGTTTTTGGTTTGGGTGGCATTGGTTTAAATGTCATTCAAGGAGCCAAAATGATTGGTGCCAATATGATTATTGGTGTCGATATTAACCCACAACGTAAGGCGCTTGCAGAAAAAATGGGGATGACCCATTTTGTTAATCCTAACGAAGTCATGGGTGATTTGGTTCCTTATCTGGTTAATTTAACCAAGGGAGGCGCTGATTATACGTTTGAATGTGTAGGTAATGTGCAATTAATGCGTCAAGCATTAGAGTGTTGTCATAAAGGATGGGGCGTATCAACCATTATAGGAGTTGCAGGCAGTGGCCAAGAAATTGCGACTCGTCCATTTCAATTAGTGACAGGAAGAGTGTGGCAAGGTTCGGCCTTTGGTGGTGCACGTGGGCGAACCGATGTGCCTAAAATCGTTGATTGGTATATGGATGGTAAGATTAAGATTGATGATTTAATCACACATCAATTACCTTTAAAAAATATCAATGAAGCATTTGATTTAATGCATGCCGGTAAATCAATTCGTTCGGTTGTTACCTTTTAACGTGAGGAAATAAATCAATGCTGACCATCCACTCCCAATATAAATGTTTTAATGGAATGCAAATTACGTATAGTCATCATTCAGCATTAATAGGTTCAGAAATGCGTTTTGGGGTATTTATACCCCCTCAACTCAAAAATAAGCCAATGCCAGTGCTTTATTGGCTTTCAGGACTCACTTGTACTGAAGAAAATTTTATGATTAAAGCAGGAGCACAACGCGTTGCTGCTGAACTAGGATTAATGCTAGTCATTCCAGATACCAGTCCGCGTGGCTTGGGCCTTGAAGGTGAAAAACAAAGCTATGATTTGGGAGAAGGCGCTGGTTTTTATGTCGATGCCACTCAGACACCTTGGTCAAAGAACTACAAAATGTATTCTTACATTACGCAAGAATTACCACAAATCATTCATTCGCAATTTCATGTCGATGAGGCAAGAGTCGGCATTTTAGGTCATTCAATGGGAGGGCATGGTGCTTTAACCATTGCATTGAAAAACCCTCATATTTATAAAACCGTTTCTGCCTTTTCGCCAATATGCTCGGCGATACACAGTCCATGGGGAGAAAAAGCATTTTCGGCTTATTTAGGTCATGATAAAACCACTTGGGAAGCTTATGATGCCTGCGAGTTAATCAGCACCCGGGGTTGGCAAGGACCTCCTATATTGGTTGATCAAGGAACCGAAGATGCCTTTTTAGAAGAGCAATTAAAACCATCATTATTGGAACAGGCTTGTCAAAGAGCACGAGTGGAACTGCAACTTCGCTTACAAACAGGCTATGATCATAGTTATTATTTTATTGCTACGTTTATTGAAGATCATTTACGTTATCATTCAACCTACCTATAGAGGTAACCGATGAATCAAACTAGATCACAGTGGCATTATCCGGCAGGTTATTTAATCGTAGTTAGCATCATCTTTATTTGGTCGGCGATTGCCCCTTACGATAGATTTACTTGGTATTTAGAATCATTTCCGGTGATGATCGTGATACCGTTATTAATCTTAACTTATCAAAAGTTTCGCTTAACGAATTTATTGTATGCCTTAATAGCAATTCACTGTGTGATTTTATTAATAGGCGGGCATTATACTTATGCCAAAGTGCCATTTTTTGATTTGCTGCGAGAGTATTGGCAATTCTCGCGTAACAATTATGATCGCATTGGGCATCTTGCTCAAGGCTTTGTTCCTGCGATAGCGATTCGAGAATTATTGTTGCGCACATCGCCCTTGCAAGCTGGAAAATGGCTCGTTGCTATCATTGTTTTTAGCTGTTTGGGGATTAGTGCTACTTATGAAATATTAGAATGGGGTGTTGCCGCATTCACAGGTGAGGCAGCAGACTCCTTTTTAGGAACCCAAGGCGATCCTTGGGATACCCAAAAGGATATGTTTTGTGCCTTTATTGGCACAGTAGCTTCATTGTTAATGTTAAGTAAATGGCATGATAAGTTTTTGTCCGCCTTCGCTAAACCGCCTGTGGCGTGATTTAGCTTCGGCGTGATGAGTTGCGTAATGTTTGCGATGCTAAAGTTTGCATTACTTGAGGTGTCTCTGTTGGTTTAATGGTTGTTAATTGACGTGGTCTAAATGAAAATAAAAGCACCGTAGATGCTTTGGTGCCATCTAATTCTCTTAAAACTTCGAGGTGTTTATATTCTTTGTAAGGTCTATAAAGATAACCTTTAAACTGCAAATTTTCGATGATGAATGCGATTTTATCTTTTGTGTAACGCAATTTTTTCATCAATGCTTCTTGCGTTAAAGTATAAGGACGTTTTAAAAATGTTTTTACAGATTTAAGTACAATTTCTTCTTCAGTCGTTAAACGTGTATCTAGGTGATCAAATTGATTGATTAATAATTTATAGCGCGATAACGCTTTCATGCGTTCTTGTGCAAATCCGTCGTGTTGGCAACGGGTATAAATGGCAAGCGCTTCCTTATTATTCCCTTTGTATTCAAGTAACACAGCATTTTTAAGCAACTTGAATACATAATTTTTGGGTTCGTTCTGTAACTTTTCTTGCACTATTTGCATGTTTTGATGGTATATTGCTTTGCTCCCAGCCATTATTTTTCCTTAAATGATCAGTTATTACTAATTTATCAAACTAGAGAGTTGTTATGTTAATTCAGCACATTAATATTATAGCGGTGATTGTGGCAGCATTGTCGGCTTTGGTGATCAGCAAAATATGGTATATCTGCTTTGAAGTAAATCCCAAGCGAGCCCCATTTAAACTAAGCCAATATTGTTACCTTTTTATGTTGTCATTTATTGCTGCATTGGCAATGGCTTTGCTATTAGCACGTAAGCCGGGTTTTTATATGGCGCTGCATACTGGCATATTGGCTGGACTCTGTTGGGTGGGAACTTCATTAGGGATCACCTATGCCTATGCTAATCGCAGTATTAAGTTGTTTTTAATTGATGCAGGCTATCATGCTATACAATTTGTAGTCTATGGCATTATTTTAGGGCTTTGGAGATAAATTATCTAAAACAGGAAAAATATATGGCAATACTGATTATGGGCGCCACAGGTTTTATTGGCAAAAACCTTGTTAGATTTCTTTCTGAAAATGGGCATCATGTTTATGGCTTTGTTCACCAAATAGAACAAAATCAACCAAGTCAGGCACAACTTAAAACACTGGCACCGTGGTTACCGCCCGATAGAATATTAGCTGGTGATTTAACGAAAGAGACACTTTCAACGCAGTGGTTACAAAAAAATCAGATTGATACAGTGATTTATGCAGCAGGGCAACCGGATGTCAAAAAAGCACAAGCAGAGTATGGGCGTTGCCTTTACTGGGGACATACCCCAACTTATCAAATCAATGCGAATGGCGCAAAAAAGGTTGCTGATGTTTGTGAAGAAGCAGGATTAGCAGCCAATCGAACGATTCGCTTTATTTATTTAAGTTCTATTTATGCAGGAAAAATTATTCCAACAAGTAATTTGCAACATAAAAGTTGTGAGCATTATCATTTTAGTAAATGGCATGCACAAGAGTTGCTAAAACAAAATAAAACGTTGGCCGTTGATATTATTCGCCTACCACGCATGATAGGCCCTTATCAAAATACCAATGCATTTTTAGCAAGATTAAGAGACAAGATATTTATGGGGACAAAACTCGATCTTAACGATCAAAAGATGGATATCACCCCAATTGAAGCGCTTAATCAACTCATTGAGAAACGTCTCAATACAGAAGTGACAAGTTATTATCAATTGCTTGATTTAACAACCAACGCATTTGAAGTGACTTCTCAAGAAATGGGCCATTTATATGATGAGTTAATTGCTGAACGAAATCAAACCCAGCTCTTATGGGGGCAAAAATCATTAGCTGGGCCTACACTAAGAGGATTGGCTCAAGATATTGTTAATATAAGAGGTGTTGAAATGGATGCAGCTGCAACGGTCATTCAACAGCATATTCGTGGCTATTTAGCCAGGAAAAATGGATAGCTATGTCATTGAATGTGATTGAGTTAGGCCTTGTATTCGTCGAAGGTCTTGCTTTGATCGCTTCGCCTTGTATTTTGCCTGTCTTACCTATCGTCCTGAGTGCTGCTGTTGATACGGGTAAATTAAGACCTTATGGCATTATTATTGGGTTTATTCTTTCATTTAGTCTTTTTGCGTTGAGTTCGGCAACCTTAATCAAGTGGTTTTCTCTTGATCTCACAATCGTTAAAAATGTTTCTTTGGCTATTTTATTTCTATTAGGCTGTTTTATGTTGTCAACAACATTGTCAGCATGGTTCAGCCGAGTCACATCACCGCTATCAAACAAAGCTCAGCTTTTAGGTGCTGTCCCACAAAAAGGTTTTGTCAGTGGTATTATTATAGGCAGTTTAATTGGTATTGTTTGGACGCCTTGTGCAGGACCCATTTTAGCGGCTGCTTTAATACAGATTATTCGGCAACAAAATGATGTAAATAGTCTACTCATGATTCTTGCATTTTCAGTGGGTGTCGCTATCCCTATGTTAATCATTACTTTAACAGGTAAAACATTATTGATGCGCTGGGATTGGTTAATCAAACATGTTGAGACAGTGAGAAAAGTATTAGGGTTATTCATTATTCTATCGGTTATCTATATTGCTATGGGAATGACATTGCCCCATTTTCAAGCAACCAAAGAAGTGAATCCTCTTCATGATCAAAAGACATTGATCAATCCTTTGCCTATCAGTTATCAAGCGCCTGAATTTTCTGACATACAGGCATGGATAAATTCATCTCCCCTGACGATGAAGCAATTAATTGGTAAGGTCGTTTTAATTGATTTTTGGACTTATTCTTGTATCAATTGTATTCGTACCTTACCTTATGTGAAAGGATGGGATCAAAAATATCGTCAGTATGGCCTGGTTGTTGTAGGGGTGCATTCACCGGAATTTATTTTTGAAAAAGATATCAATAATGTGGAAGATGCAGTTAAGCGATTTGATATCACTTATCCTGTTGCATTAGATAATCAATTGAGAACATGGCAAAATTTTCAAAATCATTTTTGGCCGGCACACTATCTTATTGATCGAAATGGACGTGTGGTTTATACCCATTTTGGCGAAGGCGAAGATGAAATTACCGAGCATAATATTCGGGTATTATTAAATTTGGGAAAAGAAGAGAAGAACACGAGTGAAGGAACGCAGCACTATTTAAGCGATCAAACGTCAGAAACATATCTTGGTTACATCCGCCAAGAAAATTTTGTCAATAAAGATTCTATCACTAAAAACCAATCAGCGTATTATCATTTTCCTGAACGCCTGCGATTACATCAATGGAGCTTAGAAGGCGAATGGCGCTTTGAAAGTGAAAAAATTGTTTCAACTGGCACCAATGTTGCAATTCGTCTTCATTTTAAAGCAAAACAAGTTTATTTAGTCATGGGAAACCAAACCCAAAAGCCTATAACGATACGAATTTTATTAGATGGTAAAAGCGTTAATGAAATAGAAGTCAGGGGACATCAATTATATGAAATTCTCAATTTGCCTGCTGTGAAGCAAGGGTTATTAGAAATTCAATGCCAAGTTTCTGGTCTTGAAGTTTATGCATTTACATTCGGCAATTTGTAAAAAGCGAGAAAGTATGTCAATTATCGTGTTTACCCATCCTATTTTTGTTAAACATGAAATGGGTGTGGGACATCCGGAATCCCCACAGCGAATCAAAGCCATTCAACAAGCACTTGAAAAAGCCCCTTACCATCAACAACTCATATGGCAAGAGCCACCACAAGCGACAAAAGCACAGTTGGCCAGAGTTCACCATGAAGATTATATTGAAAAATTGTTTAAAGTTGCCCCGCAAACAGGTTACCTGTCACTCGATCCTGATACCGTGATGAATCCTTATTCATTAACAGCGGCATTGCATGCGGCAGGTTCGGTGGTTGCCGCAGTAGAAGCGGTATTTCACGGAGAAACTCAAAAAGCATTTTGTTTGGTTAGACCACCTGGGCATCATGCCGAGCCAGATCGTGCGATGGGATTCTGCTTTTTTAATAATATTGCTGTGGGAGTTGCCCATGCTTTAGCGCAAAATTATTGTCAACGGGTGGCGATTATCGATTTTGATGTTCATCATGGTAATGGCACCGAAACCATGATGTTGCAAGAACCTGGCGTGTGCTTTTGGTCAAGTTTTGAACATCCCTTTTATCCGGGTACACAGTTAAATGGCAAACCTGAGCATATTCATCTATGTCCATTATCTGCAGGAACAACAGGAGAATTATTTCGCGGTAAGATTGATCAAGAATTAATCCCGTTGCTTGAAGCATTTAAACCAGAATGTTTATTTATATCGGCAGGCTTTGATGCCCATCAATTAGATCCTTTAGCGGATTTGAAATTACAAACGTCAGATTATGCCTATGTCACAGAAAAACTGCGTGAGATTGCAGATAAATATGCCAACGGTAGAATGATTTCTACATTAGAAGGGGGCTATCATTTAACTGCAATTGCGGATTCTGTGGTGGCTCATATTAATAGTTTGATAGAATGACTAATCGGTATGTATCCCCACGCTGCAATTTACCCCATGCCGCGATTGCTTCGCTATGCGAAGCTGGAGGCTATTATCTTGCGCCTCTATGGGGCTGTTGAGGCTTATTTATTAGCGGCGTAGCCGCGTAGGATAATAGCCCCGCGTAAGGTACATTTGCGCAAGCAAATGTCCCGCAACGTGGGGTAATGAGCCATATCTCTTCCACACAAGCCTCGTAGGGGCGTAGGAAAATGCTATCTTTGTTATAAATATTTACAGATAGGGGTCTGTTAAAGAATTCAATGAAAAAGTCGATATTTTAAGCTACACCTATTTTTACGAAGAATGACATCATGAAGAAAATATTGTCTTTACTGGTTCTTTCTACCTTTATGACAGCAAGCTATGCAATTGGCCCTAATGAATTATCGTTTGACGGGGCACGTTATTACAAAATTAGTGAAAGAACCAAAGGTCGATCAATTGCGGCAGAATATGCGCCACAAAGTCGTAATTCAGCTGCAAGAGTCATTATTACCCATGTGACAGATAAAAACGATCCTAATAAAATTGCAACGGATCTCAAAGGCAAGAAAGGGGTTGATATTGTTGATGTCGAAAGTTTAACCCCCGATCGCTCAGATTTAATTATCCGCTTTATACAGTTTGATATGGGTAATTTAAAAGTCAAAAATAATATTTGCCGCATCAAAAGAAGCGCCAATAACAAAGGGAGTGTGGTATTTCAATATGTCGAGAGCAAACGCTTAAAACATCAAGCAGAAGGTTCTACGATGCCTGATTTTACGAAAGTGGCAGATAATATGAAACAATTACCAGTTGAGAAATACTCAACTTCATTATCGCAACGTATGATAGCAACGGATGATGAAGAATATGTGCCATGGCATCAACGTCAACGTTCACGTGGTTATTGGGGACGTCAGCCAATGTATGAGTATTACTATTAATTAAATTTTCCCTCTCTCGAGAGAGGGGAAATGCCGCCTGATAACCTCCATCGCGTAGGGTTACTTCTGTAATGGATATAGTATGAGTAAGCTTACCATTCACCTGAATTTTCCATCAAAATCCAAGGCTCTTGTGGTTCTAGTGCCTGACCCCGTTGTAAAATTTCAATCGAAATGTCATCCGGCGAGCGAACAAATGCCATACGACCATCACGAGGCGGCCGCAAGATGGTAACGCCTAATTGTTGCAAACGTTCGCAGTAGGTATAAATATTATCCACTTCAAAAGCAAGATGCCCAAAGTTACGTCCAATAGAATAAGGTGCTGGTTGATCCCAGTTATAAGTTAATTCAATCATGGGTTCATGAGGCGCAGTCGCGAGGAAAATAAGGGTAAAACGGCCCTTCTCATAATCAGAGCGCCTAATTTCTATTAGACCTAATTTGTTCACGTAGAAGTCCAGCGATTTTTCTAAATCAAATACGCGAACCATGGCGTGTAAGTATCGCATTGTATTCCTCAAAAGGGTCTTTATTAAAATAAAACCCATATTAAATGTAGCCACACGAGAAGTAAAATATTTTGTTTAGACCTATGCTTAATCCACATTTTATTTAAGATAAATAGATTATATTGTAGAAGAAGCTTATACAGTATTGGAACGAGTGTCATGAAAAAAGGTGTTACACCATCTCATAAAGATGTACTGAAGGTCTTTCGTGTAATAGCAAATCATTTTGATGAAAATCCTGAATTATTGCAACAAGACGGCGTTTTTAGATTGTCGGGCAGATCAGGAGAGATCCCTAAAATACTTAAATATATTATTAAAAATGGTAAATTACCGAAAGAAGGTGTTCCCGTTAACGATTTAATTGGATGCTTAAAAAAAGCATTAGAAAGAAATGTGTTGCTTGATTTTAAAGATCCTCATATCTCTAATTTAAAAAGAGCATTGGATAATGTCGATACGATAGATCCAAAGAGCGTTCATAAGGCAGGGCTTGCTATCAGTGAATTAATTCTAGCATTGACCACGGCTAGAAATAAGCAAGATCAGATCATTGCTGAGATACTTCATACCTATATTTATTTGGCACATAAAGCCTCAAAAGAGGTTAATAGTAATAGAATGACGCCAGAAAATTTAGCGGTTGCCGCAATTGGTCCGTTATTTTACAACAATATTATGATTACGAATGATCCGATGGAATTGATGAGTTTGACGGGTAAAGCAACACCGGCCGCTGAAGATGTGATTAAATCAAATCATTTTACCCATCGATTTGGGACGAACGAGCTGCAAAAACAGATGGAAATAGAAAGGATTGTCATGCAGTTAGAAGAAAGTTTACAAAATCTGGTCGAGCAATATGAAAACGGACAAATTTCCCAGAACGTATATGATTCAATGATCAAAGGGATAAGTATTGATCTACAACGACGAAGAGATCAAATCAGTGGTTTAGAGAGCCCTCATTCTACAAGTACCACCTCAACGCATAGTTCAGGTTCATCCACTCCTTCGCCTGCTGCATCATCGTCGTACTCATCATCGTCGTACTCATCATCGTCTTCATTGTCGTCGTCTTCATCACCATCATCATCACCCTCTCAGTCAAGACGAGGAGTGCATTTTAGTGGACTCAATGTTGACACATCGCCAAGAACTGATAGATCACACAAATATGATACAGAAAAAGCACCGTTATCTAGAACCATGTCACGTAATCTAGATGATAACACGGATAAGAAAAAGCAAAAACGTAAGCATAACTAAGCATAACTAAGGATAAATAGCTCATGGCTTTTTTGCAGAATCTAAAAGCAGGTTGGAACCTCGGTTTATATAGTTGTCGATTTGCTTTTGAACATAAAGCCTTATTACTTCTTCCTTTTCTTTCGGTACTGTCCATGATTGGGGCCGTTGTTTTACTATTCTTAGCTGCTGAAAATGTAAAAACCGATATTGTATGGTTAATGATTATTGGTGGCTATTTCATTTGTATTTTTATCTCAATCTTTTTTAACGTTGTATTAGTAAAAATGGTCAATGATTATTTAGAACAACGTAAAGCTTCATTGCTTGAGGCATTTAATGTGGCAACGAATCGGATCCCTGCCATTTTGGTATGGACATTGGTCACAGGTTCGGTTGGAATTTTAATTAGATTAATTGAAGCACTCGAAGAAAAACTGCATATTCCTTCTATTTTATCGGCCATTTTAGATGTGGGCTGGGGAGCGGTGACTTATTTTATTATTCCTATCATTTGCTTTCAGGGAATAGCAAGTCCTAAAGGTTTATATGAGCAATCCAAATACTTAATTAACAAGGTTTGGGGCGATGGTGTGGTCAAAATAATCGGCGCCTCTTTGTTCGTGTTTCTCTTTTTGTTACCATTGGGGCTGATTGCAGCTAGTGTGAGTCATTTGCCGCCTTTTCCTTATCAAAATATCGTTTATTGGGTATTAGGAATTCTTGCTGCACTCATGATTGCTTTCACGAATGTCATGGCAGGAACGTTACAAACGATGTTTTATAAATATGCCCAAAGCAATACCTTACCTGCTGATTTTGACAAATCATTGATTGAACATGTTGCGATGGTTAAACAATAAATGAAAATAATGGATAAAAATGTCTAATCAAACTAACATTGAAGTTGTTCCTTATGATCCTCATTGGCCAAAAATGTTTCAAATTGAATCACAAAAAATAAAAACTATTTTGGGTGAAAATTGCATCACCATTCATCATGTGGGCAGCACTGCCATTACGGGTTTATGGGCAAAACCCATTATTGACATGATCCCTGTTGTTAAAGATATCTTTGCGGTTGAACAGCAAAATCAAGCGATGCAATCCTTGGGATATACCGCAAAAGGTGAGCATGGCATGTTATTTCGCCGTTTTTTTCAACGTGTGGTACCTGTTCCTGCTTGCAATGTTCATGTGTATGAAGAAGGAAGTGGAGAAATCGATCGTTTAGTTCGTTTTCGTGAATATTTAAATAATAACGAACGCTATAAGCAACAATATGCCGATTTAAAAAGAGACTTAGCAACCAAAACGAATGATATTACAAAATATACGCTTGCTAAAGATGCTTTAATTAAAGAAATTGATTCTCAAACTGGTTTTAATGGCTATCGAATGGTTCATGCTTTAACGCCAAGAGAATGGTCTACCTATCATCGTTTGCTTAATATGGATCTTAATCAGGAAAAAGAGTCGACACTCAAACATATTGTGCTTTATCACGGGGTTGATGTAGTAGGTGCTGCTTTATTGAGGACTGACAAACAAACAACGTATGTTGATAAACTAGCAATCGATCACAGTTTGGATGAAACGCCTACCAAAAACTATTTTATACAGCAGCTTAAGCGGTGGTTATTGCACACAGCTGAAGACTAATCCCTAGGAACTTTTTTGGGTTTTGACGAGTCATTTAATAATTGTGTTGTCATTAATTTTGACTACCCGGGTGTAGGAGATAGCACAGGAAAATCGACCAAAAGCAAGCATTTGGTCGATGCAGGCATGGCACAAGTACAACGATTACTTGATATGGGGGTTCCCGCAGAAAACATTTTACTCAAAGGACAATCGATTGGTGGTGGGGTTGCGACTTTAACTGCAGCCAAATTTCACCAGGAGGGACATAGAGTTCATTTGTATAATCAACGTTCATTTTCAAAGCTAAGCACGGCGGCAAAACAGATGCTAGGAGGAGGCAGGCTCGGCAGTATTGCCGCAAGTATTATCAAAGCAACGGGTTGGGAAATCGACTCGCTAAAAGCATGGAAGAAAATTCCCGATGCTTATAAAGATTTTTGCTTTGCAGTCAATGATACAGTCATTCCTGCAGATAAAGCGGGTTTGGCAGGAGCGCTTGGTAAATTTGATGACAAAGACAGAAGATTAGAGACAGCCATTTCCTATCCTAAAGGAAAACCCCCAACACCTATTAAAGTTGGCCACAATACGAATGTATATGGGAGTGAGTTATCTCCCACATCACAAACTGTAAAGAATGCGAATGGAATGCTTGCTATAGAAATGTTTGATAATGTCGTTAAAAAAGCGTTGTTCACCAATCATGTTGAAATAAATTTGGATGATTCGCAAAAGATACAAGTAGAGCACCTTATTCATTCATTAAATCGTAAACCTTCCTCACCCACTTCAAAATTAAGTTTTAACACTAATCAAGTAATGCTTGAAAAAGTGTTTGGCAAAAATGGATCCCAGGTGATGAAATTATTGGAATCTATCAAACAGGAAGGAAAAATCACGGATAAGCAATTAAGTGTGTTAGAAAATTATTGCGAACGTGCACAAAAGAAAGTGGCCAAAGATCCTTCCGTTGGTTCCTTCCTCGTCAATGCCAATGAGCTGATAAAAGCTATTAAAATTCAACAAGACCCGAGTTTGAGAAGATCGCAGAGTGTGAGGCAATAATGAATCCGTTCCTACTTCCCGCAGAAAGAACAATATCCATCTTTCTAACTATTTTTCTTTAGCCATTTTTACCGTTCATCTCCTCATCTTCCTTCAAGCTTGACACCCATTGCCTACGTAGGCTATTGTCTTTACGTATTAACACATTATTACATTATTACAAAAGGAGCGACCATGAAATCAAAACACGCCCAAGTGGCAAACAACGAAGAACCCGAGCATTTATATTACAAAGTAACCGAGCAAAAGGATCACCCATGCAATCTAATGTACGGCTTACCCTTGCCATTCAGAAAAAGGGACGACTCAATAACGATTCACTCGAACTTCTAAAAAAGTGCGGCTTAAAGCTCTTATCTTCAAAATCTTCCCTTTTCTACTCTGCTGAAAATTTTCCCATCGATATCTTACTGGTTAGAGATGATGATATCCCCACTCTCATCCGAGATGGTGTTTGTGACCTGGGTATAGTGGGAGAGAACGTTATTCAAGAACAAGTTTCTGATGAAAATGAATATGAAAGCCTAAAACTGTTGGGATTTGGCCGTTGCCGATTATCGATTGCACTTCCTAAAGATACGAGCTTCAATGATATTAACCAATTACAAAATGCGCGAATTGCAACCAGTTATCCTAATTTATTGCAACGCTTTTTATCGCTTAACAATATTAAAGCATCGTTAGTTTCAATTTCAGGTTCAGTTGAAATTTCACCCAAATTAGGGATTGCCGATGCGATTTGCGATTTAGTCTCTACCGGTAAAACCTTGGAAGAAAATAATTTGCAAGAAGTCGCGGTGATTTTACAGAGTCAAGCGGCATTAATAAAAGCCAAAGCCGCATTATCGACAGAGAAACAAGCGATCCTTGAGATATTTTTAAGACGTATCACCGGGGTTATGCAAGCACAAGAAAGTAAATACATTTTGTTCCATGCTCCCAAAAATGCCATTGCTCGCATCGAACAATTACTGCCAGGTAATGAAACGCCAACCATTATGCCATTAGCAGGCAATGATGAGAAAGTGGCTATTCACGTGGTATCCAGAGAAGCCGTTTTTTGGGGAACCTTAGAAAAATTACGCGAGGCAGGCGCCACTGCCATTTTAGTGCTCCCTGTTGAAAAAATGATGTATTAGGAATTCAGGCAATGAAAATACAATATTGGAACGCACTGAGTGCGGCACAAAAGAAACAATTCTTGCAAAGAAATACCATGGAGAATAATACCTTAAATGCACAGGTGTTAGAGATTATTGAAAGCGTTAAGCAAAAGGGAGATGAAGCCCTGTTTCAATATACGCAAAAGTTTGATAAAGCGAGCTTGATGCAGCTAGCGGTAACCGAGCAAGAATTATCTGAGGCTTATAATCAGGTTGATGAAGCATCATTAGCAGCGATTCGTTGTAGTATTGAAAGAATAACCGCTTATAACCGATCATTACTACCTGAAAACGGCTTTTTTGATAGCCAAGATGGGATTATTTGTGAACGTCAAATACGGCCAATTAATGCCGTGGGGCTTTACATTCCTGGTGGAACCGCGCCATTAGTCTCAACTGTGATGATGTTAAGTGTCCCAGCAAGCATTGCAGGCTGTGAACAACGCATATTATGCACACCGCCTCGACCCGATGGCAGTATTGAACCGAGTATTCTGGTCGCAGCTACAGAATGTGGCATACAAACCATTTATAAAATCGGTGGTGCACAAGCCATTGCTGCCATGAGCTATGGCACTCAAACCATTCCAGCGGTAGATAAAATATTTGGCCCCGGCAATCAATGGGTAACCAAAGCAAAACAACTTTGTGCACAGAATGCCGGTATTAGCATTGATATGCCAGCAGGCCCTTCTGAATTGCTTATTATTGCCGATGATACCGCCAATCCTGATTTTGTCGCGGCCGATTTACTCTCGCAAGCAGAACATGATGTTTGTGCACAGGTTATATTGGTTACACCCGATGAATCGGTTGCCGAAAAGGTGAAAGAATGCCTTTATCAACAATTAAAAGCGTTATCACGTTATCAGATAGCTGCTAAGTCTATTGAGAATAGTAAAGCGATTATTGTGGGATCGGCTAATGAAGCGTTTGAGGTAAGTAATCTTTACGCGCCAGAACATTTAAGTATTCAGTTACCTCAGCCCGAACAATACGGTTCAAACGTTAAGAATGCAGGAACGGTATTTATGGGAGAATGGGCAGCAGAAGCGTTGGGTGATTATAACACAGGTTCTAATCACGTATTACCAACAGCCGGTTTTACGCGTTCATTAAGTGGCTTATCGGTATTAGATTTTATGAAGTGGGTAAGTTTTCAATATGTGTCTCAAGAAGGGCTGTTGGCAATAGGCAAGCATGCGGCACAACTTGCCCGATTAGAAGCATTAAGTGCTCACGAGAATGCAGTCAATATCCGCTTACAAAAGGTGAAACCATGCGTGAATTAATCCGCCCCGAATTAAGAGAATTAACAGCTTACGATATCCCTGTGCGCGCACCAGGAATATGGTTGAACGCCAATGAGTCTCCTTGGGATATCAACGAAGTGATGTTTGTACAAAATGTCAATCGCTATCCTGAGCAGGTAACACAATTGTTGTTAGAACAATTATGTGCCATCTATCAAGTACAAGCCGATCAGTTGCTATTAACCCGAGGAAGTGACGAAGGCATTGACATTTTAGTGCGATTGTTTTGCCGTCCTTATCAAGATGAAGTGATTATTTGCCCACCGACATTTGGGATGTATCAACAAAGTGTCAAGTTACAAGGTGCAAAGTTAGTCACCGTGCCCTTACTAGTAGATAAAGGATTCCAATGGGATCTGCAAAAGATTAAACAAAGCATTTCGTCAAATACCAAAATGATATTCATTTGTTCACCCAATAATCCCACAGGAAATGTCATCCCACCTGAAGAAATTTTAGCATTGCTAAATTTTGTGAATGAAAAAGTCTTGGTTGTGATTGATGAGGCTTATATTGAATTTGCGCAAAATGAGAGTATGACAAGCTATATTAGCCAATATAGCAATCTGGTTATTTTACGTACCTTATCAAAAGCGTTTGGCTTAGCGGATTTACGCTGTGGCATGGTGATCAGTCAAGCGCCGTTGATTGACATGTTGCAAAACTTAATGCCGCCTTATCCCTTTTCAGCGATGACTTTAAAAATAATTAACATGGCAACGAGTCAACATAAGCTTCAGCAAGTCAACAAGAACATTGCCTTAATAAAGCAACAGCGAGAGTGGATGCTAAGTGAACTTGGCAAATTAAAGTGTGTTGACAAGATCTATTCCAGTGAAGCCAACTTCTTATTAGTGATGTTCAAAGATGCCACATCTGTTTTAGAAAGTTGTCAACAAAATAATATCTATCTACGTGATTTTTCTGCGATACCTGGGTTAATGAATGGGATACGTATCAGTATTGGGTTAGAAAATCAAAATCAACAATTATTAGCAGTTTTAAAAAAATGAGTAAACCACATGAATCAAGAAAAAATATTATTTATTGACAGAGATGGCACCTTGATTGTTGAACCACAAGATTATCAAGTCGATAGTTTAGACAAATTGACTTTGTTACCAGGCGTGATTAGTGCGTTGCTGTCATTCATTGATGCGGGTTATCGCTTAGTGATGGTCACGAATCAAGATGGTTTAGGAACAACGGACTATCCTGAAAATGATTTTAACCAAGTGCAAAAAGTACTGTTAAACGTTTTTTCCTCACAAGGCATCACCTTCGATGCAATACGCGTTTGTCGCCACTTTGAGCAAGATAAATGCCGTTGTCGCAAACCAGAAATTGGCTTGGTACTGGATTATTTAAACTCTCAGAAAATTGACAGAGAAAATTCTTATGTCATCGGCGATAGACTAACCGATTTGGCATTGGCAGATAATATGGGCATCAAAGGATTGCAACTAGGGCAAGGTGATAATAAAACATGGCAAGCTATTGCCAACACGATTTTAAATAAACCCAGAAGAGCTAGCATTCAGCGTAAAACCAAAGAAACTGATGTTTGCGTTAAGGTTGATTTGGATAATAGTACCATGCTTGAAATTTCAACCGGCATTGCTTTTTTTGATCACATGTTAAGTCAATTGGCCAGCCACGGCGGTTTTGGTTTGCAAGCCGTAGTTAAAGGAGATTGGGAGGTGGATGATCACCACACGGTTGAAGATACTGCTTTAACGATTGGACAAGCTATTGCCCAAGCATTAGGTGATAAACGAGGTATTGGTCGCTATGGTTTTTTATTGCCGATGGATGAATCCTTAGCGCAAGTAGCGATGGATCTTTGCGGTCGGGCAAGTTTTGTATTTCAAGGAACCTTTTCAAGAGAAAAAGTAGGGGAGCTATCCACAGAATGTGTACCACACTTTTTTAGTTCCTTTGCACAAGCTTTAGGTGCAGCATTGCACATCCAGATAACTGGTGAGAATACGCACCACATGATTGAAGCCATTTTTAAAGGGGTTGGACGAAGTTTGCGTCAAGCTATTGCGCAAAATGGGCAAATATTACCAAGTACCAAGGGGGTTTTGTGATAGTGATTGTTAACAATGTGGGGACGAACGTCGCTTCATTGCAATATGCGTGTGAAAGATTAGGTAAAGAAGTCATGCTCTCATCTGATCCAAAATTAATAAAATCGGCCGCCTATATCCTTTTACCCGGAGTGAGCACGGCGTCGCGTGCCATGATGCAGCTTAAGCAAGCAAGATTAGTCGATACTATTCGCTCACTGACCCAGCCGGTTCTTGGGATCTGCTCGGGCATGCAGATTTTATTTGACTGGAGTGAAGAAGGAAATGTATCAGGATTAGGATTATTTAATGAAAAAGTAAGAAAAATTGAAATGAGCAATGGATTTTATTTACCCCATATGGGTTGGAATAACATCCATATTCTTAATAAAAATTGTGCATTATTGAATGGTGTTGCAGATCAAAGCGATGTTTATTATGTCCACAGTTTTGCAGCACCCGTTAATGCGGATACGGTAGCAAGCACAAAGCATAGTGAACTATTTTCAGCGGTCGTGGCAAAAGATAATTTTTTTGGTACACAATTTCACCCTGAGCGTTCAGGTGCGGTGGGATCTAAAATATTAGCTAACTTTTTAGCGATGTAGGGTGATGAAATGAAAGTAATTCCAGCAATTGATATCCGATTCGGTAAGTGTGTTCGGTTGTTTCAAGGCGATTTTAATCAAATAACCGAATATGACGTAACCCCTTTAGCCATGGCCAAACAATATGAAGCAGGGGGTGCGACTGACATTCACATTGTCGATCTCCATGGTGCAAAAGATGCCATGATGACATCAACCTCTATGATTGCAGAAATAGCGAGTCAATGTAATTTACAAATTCAAATGGGAGGAGGGATCCGTCAATTTGAACAAGTTGAAACGCTGTTAAAGCAAGGTGTTTCTCGGGTTGTGATTGGTAGTCTTGCTGTCAAAGAGCCCAAAAAAATTACCAAGTGGATAAAAAAACTAGGACCAGAATCGATTGTATTGGCATTAGATGTCAAGCTAGATGAATTAGGCCAACCTGGATTAGTCACTGCCGGGTGGTTGCAAAATGAAAAGATGACTTTGTGGCAATTGCTTGATGAATATGAAAGTTCAGGTTTGCAAACGGTTTTATGTACCGATGTTAGTCGAGATGGGACTTTATCTTCTCCTAACTTTGCTTTCTATAAAGAGTGTGTAGAGCGGTTCCCCCAAATCAATTGGCAGACATCAGGTGGTGTTTCGACGCTACAAGATCTTATCAAGCTTAAACAAATGAATGTGTATAGTGCGATAGTTGGCAAAGCATTTTATGAAAAATGCTTTACCGTTAAAGAAGCCATGCAGGTGGTGGAATCATGTTAACAAAGCGGATTATTCCTTGTTTAGATGTCAGAAATAATGCAGTGGTTAAAGGGGTACAGTTTCGTAACCACCAAATTGTGGGAGATATTCTCGAATTAGCTTCGTATTATGCAGCACAAGGTGCTGATGAACTCGTTTTTTATGATATTACGGCTAGTAGTGATCAACGTTCTGTCGATAAAACGTGGATATCACGCATAGCGCAAAATATCGATATTCCATTTTGTGTTGCAGGCGGCATTACGTCAGTGAAACAAGCAGAGACGATACTCAATGCTGGGGCAGATAAGATATCCATCAATTCTCCCGCATTAACAAACCCGGCATTGATTAATGAACTCGTCAATGTATTTGGCAGTCAATGCATTGTGATTGGAGTTGATAGCATTAAAACGGATGCTGGATATTTTGCTTGTCAATATACGGGTGATGCCAATAAGACAAGAATGACGACAAAATCGACTTTAGAATGGGTTAAGGAAGTACAATCTAGAGGCGCTGGCGAAATTGTCTTAAATTGCATGGATCAAGATGGCGTCCGTCAGGGATATGCCATTGCGCATCTTAAACAAATTCGAGCGATCACCGATGTGCCATTAATAGCATCCGGTGGAGCTGGTGTTTTGTCAGACTTTGCTCAGGTATTTGCGCAAGCGAATGTCGATGGCGCATTGGCAGCGAGTGTTTTTCATAAAAAATTGATTGAAATTCCTGAACTTAAACAATATCTCAAGATGAATTCCGTAAGGGTAAGACAATGAATGAACTCATCAATAAGCTGGATTGGAATAAGATGAATGGTCTTATTCCCGCGATTGTACAAGATATCAATACCCAAAAAGTATTGATGTTAGGCTATATGAACCAAGCAGCACTTCAGCAAACCTTAAGTACCAAGATCGTTACTTTTTATAGTCGTAGTCGAAATACACTATGGGTCAAAGGTGAAACCTCAGGTAATTACTTGCAATTTTGTGAGATTGTAAATGATTGCGATAATGATTCTCTGTTATTGATGGTCAAGCCTTTAGGACCAACCTGTCACCAAGGAACAAACTCTTGTTATGGTGAGGGCAACAATATAAGTACCGTTATCGAGCAATTAGAAAAGATTATAATGCAGCGCCAAAAACAGATGCCGACTGAAAGTTACACAGCAAAATTATTTAGCTTGGGCCTTGAGAGAATAGCGCAAAAAGTTGGCGAAGAGGGAGTTGAAGTGGCTTTAGCGGGAGTATTGTCTGAAGGTAATAAGCTTTGTGAAGAAGTAGCAGATTTACTTTTTCACGTATTAGTGTTGTTAAGAGCTCGTGAAATTCCCTTTTCAGAGGTTTTGGCAGTGTTAGTGGCACGCAACTTACGTAAAACAGCGCAGCAGCGGGCAATAAATAGTTAAGCACTAACAAATATCCTGGAAAATTAAGCAGTAACTTAGAGATAGTTGAATGGATTATGTGTTTTGCCCTATGCTCAGCTGCAAATTAGCTTAGAGGACTCATTTTATGAATCAACATCTTTATACCGCCAAGCAAGTTAATCTCATGTTATTGTTTTTGCTCGATAAACTTCAGATGCAAGAGGTGGGTTTGTTCAGAGAAAATGGTTCTGTGACGGGGTTTAATAAGTTTCTCGATCTTTTAAAAGAAAAATTATTTCCTGTCGGAAAAGTCAAATCAGGATTATTTACTTCCGTAGTCGGTGCAGTAGATGATTATAATACCTTTCAACAATTGTGCAGTTCTGCGCAAGATATTTTTCTAGATGATTTGAAGAAAAAAGAAAAAAAAGACTCTGTTGAATGTACTGAAAAGTGTGATAAAGATGAAAAGAATAAAGCAGAAAGCAGCAATAGTGAAGAAAGTGAAAAGAACAAATTCGATTTGATTGAACCGCGTGACTGGGCAATGGTATGTATTCATGTGATGCAAAATGCACAGCTGATGGATTTGAGTAATTTTGATGTTCATGTTGCTTGGAGAGTCCTGCTACATACAATAAAACATAATTCCCTCTATCTATTGAATGATGAAGAGCCTGAAGCAGGTAGTGAAGATGAGATTGAAAATCAATTAGTAGAAAATTGGAAAAATTTCTTAGGCCAGCTGTGTCAGTTGAGACAAAATGAATCCGCAAAAGCCTTTCATAATTTTATTCATTTATTGCATAAAACGTCTTTAGCTAAAGATGTTAATAAAATGCATTCTTGGAATTTAGCGGAGGTAACATCAAGCTGTATCGATGATGCTTTAGAATTTACAGGAAAAATTGGGACACGATCAAATGTCGATCGTTATGGTACGCATCAACTTAAAAAAGAATTGGTGTGCTTAACCAATATCTTATATTTACTGATTAAAAATCCCCATTTTGCGCTCCCTTTTGATGTGACAATGTATATTAATAGTGAGCAGAAAGAATTTGCAAAAGAAAAGAAAGCATTTTCATCCTTACTGGAAGATTTAGGAGGACTAACGTGTGATGAAATTAAGGATACTCTAACGACAAGGGAAGAAGCGCATCTTAAAAATATGCCACTTCCGGACAATGAATATAATGCGACGCTGATGTTCAGTAAAAAAGAGAAATCACCTAATAGAACTATCTTCTCAATTCCTAAAACGCCTTTTAGAAGAAGTAGTAACAGTGAATCACCTCGTGCGACAGAATCAACCTCAGTTCTCAAACCTTCCCCTAGGAAGATAAGCGGTGGCAATGACATTTCGCAAGGGGTAATTCTTAGGAAAAGTAGTGTGAATAGTAATTCGCCTCGAAAAGAATTACTGAGGAAAAGTAGTGCTAACAATGAATCACTGCACACAGAGACAGAATCCTCTATTTCTTTGACTCTGACTAATAGCAACGGTGAAAGCAAAAAAGAAGAGATTAAAAAACGAAAGGTGACAAAATAAGTCACCTTTCGCCTGTTATTTGTTTAGCTTCTTAAAATGTTCATTTAAACTCTGCGGTGCAAGTACTTCTTCTTTACCTGCTTGAGAAAAATCCGTGCCTTGGTAAATTTCACATTTCGAGAATGAAGGATTTTGCCAAGGGTTATGAATTTGACCGCCAATTTTAGATTTCTCAGAATTAAAGGTCACACTCTTCACCAGTTGGCGTGCTTTTGCTTCAGAAGCCGCACGAACAATAATGTTATCCAGCTTTTTAAATTGATGGACAGGCCATTTGGGATTAAAAGGTGTGAGAATAAATAATTTCATAAATCAATGTTTCCTGAAAACACAGGTGTGATATCTTAAGCAATAAAATACCACACCCATTGAAGATTGTCATTTAGGTGCTGGTGACGTTGGAGCCGAGGTTGAACGATTCCTTCGCTTGGCAGCTTGCTCTGCATTTTCTCTTTGAGCTTGAAGACGCTGTTGTTCTTCCGTTGCTTTATAAAGCATATGTAAACCTGCCCGCTTTTCATCTGGCGTATATTCTGGTCTGCCTAGTGTCTTATGTACGGGATCAAGCAGCAATTGGTTTAACTGGGAGCTAAGATTATCCGTTTGAGCGGTTTGATATTTTACTAACAGTAAAAGCATCGTTTTGTTCGAAGGTAAAGGCTTATGGAACATCTTTTGCGTCATTTCTCGAATACGTCCAATAACCATCTCATATTCAGCGGTTAAATCATGATCTAATCGTAACAAGGCATGCCCAATTTGATGGCCGCCATAAAGCGCTAAATCAATAATGGTGCGTACCATATTCTTTCTATCTAATTTTTTATCGGTTTTCCCATTGGTTGTTTGTCCAATTTGGGCTTTTAGATGGGGAATAAAGGCTTCTAAAACCTCTGCATAACGGCCCCACAGTTCATTGCTTTTTGATCTCGTAAAGGCATATTCGGGGTAGAGTTGATTAAAATTCGAAATAGAATCATTCAGAATGGTTGAGTTTAAGCCTTTCGCAAAAGCAATCTCACCAAATGGTCCTTCAAAGGAGGCAATGATTTTTTGATAGTAATCGGAAAGGGTTTCATCATCTAATTCGGCAAAAAGAGATTTTAAGCTTTCCCATTGTACTTTATCGAATTGTTCTGATGCTTTGGCAATCAGATTAGCAAAAAATTCTGCAAATTCAACATCATCGTTATTCTTGGCAAAATGTGTTTTAATTTCACAAATCATGCGACAGTTTTGCCCTAACATATGACGAAACGCGATTAACTCTCTTTCGGTGCATTGAGGGTTAGCTGCCATGAAACGCATGAAAGTATTGTTTGCACCACCGGTTGCTTCAAATTGTTCGTTAATGAGTGCTTTTAATCCGGCATCGGTCAGATAATTATCCAGAACCACTTCCATCCGGCGAGTATCGTTTTTGCCAGCGGCAAAGGCGGCACAACCAATAGCGGGATCAGGTTGGGCAGGGTATAGGGCTTTGGAAGTGGTTGGTGTGTCTTGTAATTGTTCTTGTACTGATTTCTTGTTTAAAATATCGATTAATGGCATTTTTTCTTTAAAATCAAAAATAGTACCAACAACAATAACTTCCCAACCAAAAATCTTTGATGCAGTATATAAAGCATCACGTTCTGTTTCAGAAAGGAGCTGACTATCAAACGCATCTGAGAAAATTTGTTTACAATGCGCAATAAAGACTAAATAGCTTTTTATTTCATTTTTAAGTGGGCCAAATTCTTGAATTACATCATGCATGGCATGAGCAGCTTCTGCCATTTTAATAAATAATAATCGGTGATGAGGTTCTAGAAAGAGTGCTTGCATATTTTTTTGCTGCAAGAATAATTCTGCATCTTTTCGCATTTCTGCGCCATGTGGGGCACGGTGATAAACGCTTGCCAGTTTCTGCTTCTGAGCGGGATCTTTAAATTCTGGTTGTGTTTCAGACCATTGCGCAAGTGCACGGGTACTATGGACTCGAAATGCGTCACTCAATTTTTGGCATTGTTCAGCGTTTAATCCTCTTAAGATCTTTGAGTAAGTAATGTTTAATTCTCTAATTCTAAAAGTGAGATCTTCGATTTGCGAGAGGGTAAGATGGGTGAGGTCGTATTGATGACTGGTTCCTAATAAAGCAATCACTTTATCGTCACGGAATTCTCTAATACCTTTAACACCGGTAACTGCCATTTTTGACTCCAATAATTAACTCAAAAACGCCATGCAAATTAGGTGCCGATACACACATTTTGCAAGCACTCTTCAGATAATACGCACTCTCATTTTTGAAGACAATAGAAATGAATGTATATGCACCTAATGTTTAAACATAAAAGAATTGATAGGGTCTATTCTCAATAGGGGTGAGCTTATCTTAAGTAGGAGAAACTGAATGAAATCCTATGCTTTATTATTCATTGCCAGCGTTGCTTTTCCCTTAGCAACCATTGCGTGTGATTGTGACAGTCATGCTGATCGTTATTTACAATATAACAATCGTTTTGGCTATGATAATCGCAATGATGGATTTGCAGCTTATCGTTTTGAGAATTTACAAACCAGGGGTTTCAGAAGTTACTATGGCTACGATAGAGAAGATGAAGGCATTGTGAATAATCGAGATCGATTTGGTTATACCTGGGATAGCACACATTAATTATGTTAAAAAATATCAGTATTGATAAAATCAATGAGCTCGGTAAGAATACCATGTTGGAACATTTAGGTATTCATATCACCCAAGCAGATGAAAATTTAATCGAAGGTGAAATGCCGGTTGATCATCGAACGCATCAGGTGTTTGGCATTTTACATGGTGGCGCATCCGTTGTGCTAGCAGAAACGCTAGGAAGCATAGGCGCGCAACTTTGTGCACCCGAAGGAACGCAATGCGTAGGGCTTGATATTAATGCTAATCATATTAAGGCAGTAAAAACAGGAAAAGTGATTGGCCGCGCAGTACCTATCCATATTGGCAAAACGACTCAAGTATGGGAAATTAAAATAGTAACCGAAGATCAAAAACTCGTTTGTATTAGCCGTATTACGGTAGCAGTGATTCCAGCAAGATTCTAATAAGGGTTATTTCTATGAAACTAAAAGATAAAATTGCCATCGTTACCGGTGGCTCGCGTGGTATTGGTGCTGCTATTGCAAAACATTTGGCGCGTGAAGGTGCGAATGTCACTATTACTTACATTAATGGCAAAGATAAAGCAGAAGCAGTTGTCAATGAAATTAAAAATACAGGCGGAAATGCAGCGGCGGTGCGCGCAGATAGCGCTGATCCCAAAGCCATTATGAGCATGGTGGAAGAAGTCGTTAGCAAGCATGGTCGTATCGATATTTTGGTGAATAGTGCGGGTGTCTTTGTCACCGGAATGGCGGACGATGCTTCTTATGATGCAAAAAGCTTTGAACATCAGTTTGCAGTGAATGTCACAGGGGTTGCAGCGGCTGTGCGTGCAGCAGCCAAGCATATCGCGAAGAATGGCCGAATTATATCGATTGGCTCTGTTGCAGGCGAGCATACGCCTGGTCCTGGGATGGGAGATTATAGTGCAAGCAAAGCGGCTATTGCAGGCTATACGCGTGGTTGGGCAAGGGATTTTGGCTCAAGAGGGATTACCGTTAATAATGTTCAACCTGGCCCAATTGACACGGATATGAATCCTGCAACGGGTGATTTAGCAAAGATGTTAATGGCCGGTATTCCCCTGGGACGCTATGGCACCGTTGATGAAGTAGCGGCCTTAGTCACCTTTTTGGCAAGTCCTGATGCATCTTATATTACGGGCGCCTCATTTAATATTGATGGTGGATTTAGTGCTTAATCCATTCTTGATATTGCGATGGTGTTAGTGTCTGAGAATCGGCACCCATCGCAACAAGATAGTTACTTATCTCAGGTGATGCATACCGTAAACTATAAATATAAGGGGTGCAACTATCGACTTTTTCTAATAGATAGTCATCTTCTAGTTCTTTAAATGTATCGATATTTTTTAATCGATGATTAATATTGGCTTTTGCTTCGACCAGCAATTGGATGCTTTCAAATTCTTTTTCTGCGACAAATCTATTAGCGTGGCTGAGAGCAAGCCCTCAAAGGAATGATGTGAATAAATTGCTTATAAAAGCCCCTGCAAAAGAGGGGCTCTCTGATTTAAAATTAATTAAAATACGCTTCAACTTTTTCAGCAATAACACCAGGATAAACAGCATCAAAAACTAAAACTGGGGCTGCAACAAACATAATAGGAGTAATTACTGAGCTAAGCGTACCAAGGGCAAATCCGAGCGGGGCTGCACAAGTTCCACTGAATACATTAGCTGCACCAGCGAAAGTGGCGGCGGTAATGCTTGAAGCGGCACTACCAATAGCAGAGCCCACATAAATGCTTGCGGCTGCCGTAATAATATCTTCTTGATAACTGGCACCTGAGATTTGATTTATTTCATTATTCGATAATGTTCGCATGCTATTTTCTCCCAAAATGACTTGTAAAAATTGACTGTATAGTTAACTAGCAAACAAATCAAGTATTTTTATAATTGAGAATTTATTGGAAATGCCGAAACAACAGAATGGGTTGTCAAAAGCTATTATTGTTAGGAGAAACCACCATGAGCAGACCTTATGTTCGATTAGATAAAAATAATGCTGCCGTGTTGATGGTGGATCATCAGGCTGGTTTACTTTCATTAGTGCGTGATATTGAACCCGATAAATTTAAAAATAATGTATTGGCTTTAGCCGATTTAGCCAAATATTTTAAATTACCAACGATTTTGACAACCAGTTTTGAAACGGGCCCTAATGGTCCTTTGGTCCCTGAATTAAAAGCACAATTTCCCGATGCACCGTATATTGCAAGACCAGGTAACATTAATGCTTGGGATAATGAAGACTTTGTTAAAGCTGTTAAAGCAACAGGTAAAAAGCAACTCATTATTGCAGGGGTTGTCACCGAAGTTTGTGTCGCATTTCCTGCATTATCTGCGATAGCAGAAGGGTTTGAGGTATTTGTGGTCATGGATGCATCAGGTACCTTTGATGAAGTCACTCGTTATGCCGCATGGGATCGCATGTCACAAGCCGGTGCTCAATTAATGACCTGGTTTGGTGTTGCCTGTGAGTTACATCGTGATTGGCGCAATGATGTTGAAGGTCTTGCAACCTTGTTTTCTAATCATATCCCTGATTATCGTAATTTAATGACAAGTTATAATGCATTGGGTATTAAAAAATAATCCTAAAGTATATCCGGGATATTACTCGCTTTAAGTTCTTTTCCTATGGATTTAGTTTGCAAGCTGCAATATAATTTCCCTCCTGTATTTTCCAATATCTGTGGTAAAGCAAGAGGGAATCATGCCATCGAATGCAAAAAAAATTCTGATACTAGGTGACTCGACTATAGATAATCGTGTTTGGTTGGGTAAAGAGAAATACCATCTATTTGCGAATAGCATGTTGTCTAGTTTTGCTCCCATTGTGTCTGGAGTCATTAATTTCATCGATTTCTTTAATCCATTTAAGTCTAAATCGGTCGTAGAAAACTTATCAGCGCAACTACCCGATATTGATATCGTCGATAGAACGAATGACGGATTTACCACTCAAAGTATTTTAAACGGCGATTACAAAGATAAAGTCTTTGGCAGAGGAATCCATCGATTTTTTCCTCATGAAATGTTTAAACCGATGGAAACACCAGAACTTGAAAATGCCGATCATATTATCTTAAGCATTGGCGGCAATAACTTAAGAGAATTCATGTTAAATGCTTTAAATTCTGGTAATAAAGAACAAAGAAAAGAGTATATTAAAAATGAATATCCAAAAGTATTCAACAAAATGCAGCTGGATTATCAAAATATTCTTAAAGAAATTACAAGACGTAATCCTCAAGCGAAGATTATCTTAATGACACAATATTACCCTGCGATTAATCAGAAAATGCTGATCAATCGTAATATTTACGATTTTATGTCTGAAATGGGAGAAGCTTTAGGCAAGGGCCGAGCACAAGATACCATCGTTGAGGTGATGAAAGATGCTTATAACGGTATTCTTAAATTTATCAGTACTGATGAAAGTATGCGAAAACGCAATATCTGCGTGGTAGATGTGACTTCTTCATTGAATCCCCATTTTAGCGAGAATTATGAAGGTCAAATAGAGCCAAGTAATATGGGTGGGCGACAGATAGCGAAAATGTTAGCGCATGTTGTTAAAGATGAGAAAGCCAAAGGCAAAAGGATTTATCGCTTTTTACCCGATTATTTTAGTTCTTCTGGAGCAAATACGGATGATGTTACCACCTGTGATATAACCTCTAAGACCACTTTTACTCCAGTGCATCCAGATGCCATGTCAAAGAATCAAGAATATAGTTGGGAACGACATGGTGTAATATTAGCAGGTATCACTCTCTTTGCGCTTACTGCTCATTTTTTTGGAGCAGGTTTTCTTTTAGCTGCGGGTGCTGGAATGCTTGGCGGAATGGCCGGAAATAACCTGGCGGATAGGTATGGTATTGGCTATCAAGTTAAGTCCAGTCAACAGGCTAATGCCGCTTATCGATTTGAAGCTTTAGCTTGTGATAAGGCGAAAGCACCCGTCGAAGAAGTAAATACAATACAATCAGCCAGAGGGTGGCTCCCTTACTTGAAAAGTAATTTATCTTTAAGTGATGCTTGTCGCTATGAAGATTTCAATCATGACGTTACCAATGCGATGCAAAGTAGAAGAAAAAAGATGCTGTAATCTGCGAGGAGCACAGAAAAATGGAGATAAGGGATAGTAAAATATCCCTTATCTCGTCTAAACCCCAAATGCGTGCTAGCACACGGGTTATTGCTATTTTTGCAATCTTCCCATTAGTCACTCCCTTCATCCAAACAAAAATATTCCTGACACATTTGATAATGTAAAAAACGTAGTCTGTTAGCTATCTACCAGGTTCGGTATTCATTAGGGGAAATCAAATGTTAATTCAATGTTTTATCGCGGCTTTAAATAATGGCCATCTTCAAAGTGCTGAAAACTACTATTCTCAGTATCATCAACGCTATGGTGAAGTGGCTGCCAAAGCAACACTTTTAACACCACAGAATCTCGCTAAAATAATTGAAAAATCTCCTTCGCTACCCGCTCATCGCGATGGGTTTAGCATGATAGAGCAATATAAGCCATTTATTCATCGCCTTGCTGCACAAGGTGTTTATTTTGCAGGGGTTGAACAATATTTAGCACAACCCGCAGAAATATTAATGGATAAAGGACTGATTTATCCTCTGTATGAGTATTTAAATAAGTCTTTTGAACAAAATCCACTTGCTAGTATTCAATCCATTAGAGATCTTTATGCAAAAGAGTTTTTAGAAAGAGCAAATGAATCAATCCTTAATTGCTTATCAAACCTTTATATGATTCAAACGATGTCTTATGTTACTAAAACAAAAATTTCGGATTTTGATGTGCACAGGCACACAATTTTAACTAAAAAAAATATAGACACGCAAAATAAGGAATTTCCTCCGCTTGATAAAGCAGGGTTACTTGCTGAATTAATAAAGCACTTTACTAAAAATGATGCACAAAAGCTCAATAATATCTTAGCTAGAGATAATAATATAAACAAAAAATTACAAATAATATTATATAAACGTACTAGTGATTTATTAGGCATTCCCTTGGCTGTGGCAATCGCAGAAAATGGGATTATGGAAATGGTTGACAGTGATTCTGCCAGAACTTCATTGTTAGAATATTTTGCTTGGGAAGAATTGCGTGAAATGGCGAAAAAAGGTGATTTAGCAAAGCTTGAATCAGAATTACCAATCATTTTACCTGGATATGAGGCGACTGATTTGGCTCTCATTTTTGATGAAGATTGTCTGGTTTATGCTTTAAAAAATAAACATTGGAAAATGGCTGCTTATATGTTGACTCATGGCACCAATATTCCCTCTAAAGAAGCACTGAATGCAGATTTTATAGAATATGTAGAGATTGAAAATGTCAGTGAAATTAAAGAAACTCAACGTTATCAGAATTATTGCAATATTATTGAACATGAAGAAACGGCTATAAGACATTTAGCGAGCCTTCCTCCAGTTGTTTCTGAACGTACTTGCTTTCCTGATGCTTATTTACTTGCCGTATTAATGCAAAAAATGACTCGTTTGCTAGAAAGTGATCAAAAAGATAATCAAGCAATAACAAAAACGCAAAAGGCCATTCTGTTAGTATTAGAGCAAGGCAGAATGAGTAAACTGATAACCGATGCGCAAGCTTTCAGAGCGAGTGAGAAAATTTATAATAAAAAGCCTATGACACAATTCTTTCTTGAAAATGCAGCCAATAATATCTTGAATTTGATGAAGGATGCTGTAAAGAATGATGATTTTGCTACGATGAGTGCATTAAGAGATGATTTATTATTAGCGTTTGCTACGCATAATGAATTTTCATCAAGCAGAGAAGATGATGTTGCAATTTTGCAAACTATTATCCAAAAAGCAATCGCTCTTGTCGTCGAAATGAAACCAATTAGCGAAGGAATGGCACAAACCATAGGTAATCTTATTGCTGATTTAAGCCATCATACTCATGATGCGATAGCGCAAATTATGATGACTTGGGAAAATCATCTTAAAGCATTACCGCCTCGTTTTGATCTAGAGGTTGTTATCAATTTATCATATCTTGTTAATGCGGTTACAACTAATCCAATATCCATTTTGGCTTCGATTTTGCCTGTGTTGACACCCAGCAGAGAAGATCTTGATTTAAATGCAATGACTAAAATGGCAAATGCATTTTCTGCAAATTTCAATAAGACTTTTGTATGTGAAAATGATTTGATGAAAATGCTTACGATGTTGTCGCAACATTTGCAAAAATTGCACCAAGGAGGGATTGATAGCACTCATCCATCGGTGATAACTATCAATGCAATGCTTCAATCACTAATGAACTATGGTTTAAGACAACGCTTTCTCGATCAAATAAAGATTGAGAAATTATTGGGTACTTCATTGTTCGATTTCATCGCTCAAACAGGTAATCATCAAATGATTCCTCAATTACTTGCACCGATTCCTGCACCGGTAGACCCTAACGCGAATTATAATTACTGGGGCTATAATCACTATCGTCAAGAGCAACCCAAGATGATCCAACCTACCTTGTGCTTAAAAGGAATCGATGGAAGAGATTTTACACCAGAAGACTTACAGGGATTTGTCGAAACGGCTTTCATTATGGGTAATTCAGAAACGGGCATGGTATTACTCGATAAGCTGTTGCATAACCAAGTACCTAAAGAAATTTCGGCGGCTTCGTTAGCGCGGGTGATTTTAGAAGGCGACTATGCAGTTGCTGCCACATTAATCAATAAGCACAATGCAGATATTCATTTTTCAAATTTACAAATGAAGGAATATGCCGCATTCAATGGTGATTTGCAGAAATGGTTAGAGGAATCAACGGTTCCTGAAGCAAAAGCGTTGTTAAATTGCGACAGGTTAAAAAGTGATAGAAATAAGCAATCTGCCCAACCTCATTAGAAACGAGAACCATAGGCTGCAATAGCGGCCTATGGATTAATCGGCCATTCCTCAACTATACTTCAATGCGGCGCTAATCCTATAAGGAAGGGGAAAAGAATCGCATGACTATCAAGCTCTCAGGACCAAGCCATGCCATTCGAGGTCCCGTGCTCACTTTTAAAGGTGATGCCTTTAAAGACGGATTAGAAAAGACGATGATCTACGAGCCCGATGCCATTGTCGCATTTGCTAACGGTTACATTACTCACTTTGGTCCCGCAGATAAAATTAAGTCGCAATTACCTCAGGATATAACGATCAAGAACTATGGATCGGATTCGCTTATTTCAGCTGGATTTCTCGATAGCCATGTACATTTTCCACAAATACCGATGATTGCTGCTTTTGGTGCACAACTGTTAGATTGGCTTAACAACTATACCTATCCCATTGAGCGTAAATATGCTGACAAAGCATTTGCAAGTGCTGTTGCCAAAGTCTTTTTAAATGAATGTCTAAAAAATGGTATCACTACAAGCTGTGTTTATTGCACAGTGTTTCCACAATCTGTCGATGCCTTATTTGAAGAAGCAGAACGTCTTGGTATGCGCATAGCCGCCGGTAAAGTGCTGATGAACCGTAATGCGCCAGACTATTTATTAGATACCACGCAGACTGGCTATGATGATTCAAAAGCGCTAATCAATCAATGGCACGGTCGAAACCGATTGATGTATGCCATTACCCCTCGTTTTGCTCCCACCAGCACAGCAGAGCAGCTCGAATCTGCAGCGGCGCTCTGGAGTGAATATCCCGATTGCTATCTGCAAACCCATGTGTCGGAAAACAAAAACGAAGTGGCTTGGGTCAAAGCGCTTTTCCCTGAACGTAAAAATTATCTTGACGTTTACGATTATCACAAATTATGTCGTCCTCGAGCCGTTTTTGGACATGGTATTTATCTTAATGATGATGAAATGCAATGTATGCATCGCTCAGGTTCTGCTATTTCACATTGCCCGACATCCAATTTCTTTCTTGGCAGTGGTTTTTTTAATATTCATCGCGCAATGCAAAATGACAGGCCGGTACGAGTTGGGCTGGGCACCGATTTGGGCGGGGGTACCACTTTTTCAATATTACAAACCTTGAGTGAAGCTTATAAAGCAGCACAATTTAACAGCAATCAACTCACTGCAGGCCATGCCTTTTATTTGGCAACCCGTGGCACCGCACGGGCTATGTATCTTGAAGATAAAGTCGGTAGCATTGCCCCTGGCATGGAGGCAGATGTTGTTGTGCTGAATATGAAATCTACGCCGATTATTCAATATCGTATGCAGTTTGCAGAAGACATTCAGGAAGCGTTATTCATTCAAATGATGATGGGAGATGACAGAGCTGTACAAGCGACCTATGTTGCGGGAGAATTACGCTACAGTAAAGAAGCGTAGTCATGACAATAACACTTTTCCTTGCTAGGAATTTTGCTTATATTGTTGCTATTAGTGTGGCCATCTGAAAATCACTTACCTTTGTCGTAAATGAAGTTACTTATGTGCCATAAAAAATATAATCAATTCATTATTTCATTTAAACATTTTAGAGAACATGTTCATGAGTCTTGACGGTCTTTATCAACTGCGCACATCGAAGCACAATCATTTCGCTTTTGCTATCCACTCTGAAAGAATCTTAGAAGGCGCCAAGGTTGCTGAATATGAAGAACGTCCTGGTAAAATCTATTTAGTACCTGCATTTGAAAAAGGATATTTCACACATGATGCTGAGCTTGAAATGTCGTTACAGCAAATTTGTGAATATTATCGATTAAATCCTATTGAATCGTTTCGAAAATCAGCGATGGCCAATCATTATGAAATAATGGGTAAATTATTAACACTCTATCAAGCAAGTTTTCCAGAAGATAGCCTTATCAGCAATACCAATGTTATCTATCAAAATTCGAATTTACGTCATTACCCAATAGAACGACCGGGAAAAATGTATTTACATTATAACAATTCTACTATTAGTGCTGATAAGTTTGAAAATGCTTTAAAGCGAATTTGTGACTATGAAAATATTCGTTATGTGGATTCTTTTCGAAAAGCGGGAATGAAAGATCATTATGAAATCATGGGTGAATTGTTAAATTATTATAAGGCATTCTTGCATTCATCCCCGACAATAAAAGAAAAATTGGAAGAGGCTCCATCCTCTCTCAATCGAATGTCTTGTCCGTGATAAAATTGTCGACACCGCTCTCATCAACGATAGGGGAGCGATGTCATATTTTATGGTATAACCATTCGAATTATTTTTGCGCAATTAAATAAGCTTGTTCCGCGTATCGAAATAATAAAGAATTATCTTCCAAAGGAATATTAGCAAAAAGCTGTTCCCACAGATTGATCTTATCTTGCGTTGCAAGCTTAGCTTGAAGCAGCTTATTTTTGAGTTCTTGCAAAGAATGTGAAAATAGAGCTTTTGCTTCCTCAATCGTCATGTCTTTTTGTTGATAATAGACTTCCACGTTTGAGAATGCAGCTTGTTGGAAAATATCGTATAAACGTCTTCCAATGTTGTAATCCACGCCTAAGCTGGCGCCGAGTTTTATTACACTATCGATGTAATCGGCAAAATGAGCCGTTTGGTAAGCACTAAAGGTAGTATTTTTAGTTGCTTCTTCAGAGGCAACTTTGCCACCAGAGACTAAAAGCGATTTCATGTGCTGTACCGCTTGAACAGGTTCAGTTAAGTGCATTAACAGAAATCGAGCATAGATTAGATTAGCCTTATTTTGGGGTAGGATTTGAGGATCCATGATATCGGCATGGATGAAAGTCACATTGGTCAATTTTTCTGCAGCAATCTGTTCTTTTGCGACGTTTAATTGTTCTTGGCTGATATCAATAGCATAAACATGTCCTTGTGAGCCAACCGTTTTTGCTAAATACGATGTCATTGTGCCATTACCGCAAGCGATATCAAAAACCTGCATTCCTTTGGCTAGTCCAGCCTTTGCTAATAAGTCTTGAGAGAATGGACTCAATAAATTGTTTTGTATGCTTAAGCGTTTTGCGCCATCATTTCCCGTTGCTAATGCGTAACTTTGACTACCTGGGGAGGTTTTATTTGCCATAATTAAGTAATCCTTGAGAAAATAGTTTGAAACTTAAAAATATTAAAAGGTAAATGAATGACTCAATATTCTCCAGCTTGGCCGCATGGTGAACTTAAGGAAGTTTTTCCTAATCTATTTTTTGTCATGGGCACTAATGTTACTATCCATGAGGGCGTCGTGCTACAACATAGTTGTAATATGGTCATAGTAAAGCATGGTAATGAATTAACGCTGATTAATACCGTTAGATTGAATGAAAATGGTCTTGCAGCCCTTGATAATTTAGGCCAAGTCACTAACGTGGTGAGAATAGGGGCATTTCATGGAAGGCACGATGCATTTTATCTTGATAGGTATCAGGCAAAGTTGTGGGCTTTAAATGGGGTGAAGGATATTGAGCTTAGCTCTCATGGTAAAATGCCATTTCCAGATTGTGCTTTGTTTATATTTGAAACTTCCACGCACCCTGAAGCCATCCTGCATGTAAGTCGAGAGGGCGGTATCCTTATTACCTGCGACAGTATTAAAAATTGGACGAGCATCGATCCGTTTTTCAGTGAAGAAACGGGGAAATTATATGCAAGTTTAGGATTTTTAGGCGAAGCTACCATTTCTAAAATTTGGCAACAAGCCTGCAATATTAAAGCTCAAGATTTTGCCAGATTAAAATTGATGTCTTTTAAACATCTTCTGAGTGCACATGGAGAGCCTTTGCTTAATGACGCTTATGAAAAGGTGAATGCTACTATTAAGCAAGAATTTGGGGTTTAGAGTGGGTTGTTTAGGTCCATTATTCAGAATTGTGTAAATTTAGTTTTTAATTGTAAATTTACACAAAATAAAGGGAGATTTTGGGCACATTAATTAACTATTCATCTGTGCTGATGCACTTATCGTAAATAAGTTATCAAGAATGTCATTTTGTCGGGAATAGCTTTACATATTGCTGAGAATGGTTACCCTTTGCAAAGGTTCGAACATTGCCTTTGGAAAGTATTATGCCCAAGAGATCACCACCTACTTTAGCATCCCTTTATTCTGCGATTCAAAAAAAGGATATTGATAGAGTCAATGCCTTATTAAGTATTCCAGAAATTTATGAGAATGTGCATGGTAATGGCAATGACATCCTTCGTTTAGCCGTTGACAAAGGCGAGCCTCGCATTGTCGCAATGCTCTTAGCGATTCCGGCAGTAAGAGAAAATGCTCATCTTCATAACAATGAAGTACTCCTTCGCTGTGCTCAAAATCATGAGCACGAATTGATAAGAGAATTATTAAAGATCCCTACTGTGAGCAGTAATGCACATGCTAATGCCAATTTGCTACTTCACTATGCTGCCCATGATGGTCAAATTGATCTGGTTACCACTCTGCTAGCATTACCTCATGTTCAGGAAACGGCGCATGTTAAAAATAATGAAGCACTGCGCTTAGCGGCTCAAAAAGGACATACACAAATCGTACAAGTCCTATTAGCGATACCTGCGGTGAGTGCCAATGCTCATCTCGTCGATAATCAAATACTGCGAGTTGCCATCGCTAATAACCATTATGAAATCATTCAAATTTTATTGACGATCCCTGCAGTGAAACAATCGTTCCAAGTAAAAAGTAATAATGAGCTTTGTCACTTTGTTTATGCTCCTGTTGAATTCGTACTAAGATTATTAGAAGTTGAAAGTGTGAAAGAAAATGCTCATAAACAAAGTAATGAAGCGCTCTATTTAGCTGCCCAGGCAGGAAATATTGGGATGGTTAATCTCTTGCTAGCTATTCCTCAAGTGGCAAAAAACGCTCATGCAAAGAATAATAGAACTTTGTTGATTGCAGCTAAGAATGCGCATTGGGAAATTGTAAAAGCCTTATTATTACATCCTAATGTGTCGCAAAAAATGACCAATGAAATACTATTCGAAATGTTACATCCAGGATTTATGTTTCGATCACAGTTAGATGTAATTATGAGCTTGTTGGAGAATACCAATGTACAACAAGGATTGATGAAAGTTGAGGGAAATAATATCATTGAGTTTTTTGTAAAATTTCCTAATCTTACAGATGTTCTAATTAAAACGGTTCTATTAAACGACAAGCATTTACAATGTTATCTTAATATGTTTGTTGAACGGCCTGATACACAGATATTAACTCAAGCGATACTTAATGTTGCAATAAAAGAAAGCAATGTGAGCGTCTGTAAAAAATTATTGGCTATTCTTAGCGTTAGGAGCAGTATTCAATTAAATTCACTTTCACTTGCAGCTGCTTCTGGGAATATTGAAATAATGAAATTATTATTAACCATCCCAAGAATCAATGAAAATGCACATAGTGATAATAATTATGCCCTTCGACAAGCAATAATAAATGGTCATCCCGCAATAGTAGAAATATTATTAATGCAGCCTCAGGTACGAGCGAGAGCACATGTGTCAAATAATTTTGTACTCAATATCGCAGCTCAATGCAGAAATGTTAATATTGTCAAAATGTTACTAACCGTTCCTGCGGTGAGAAAAAATGTTAATGTGGAAAATAATTTCATCTTGTATAAAGCCGCATCAATCAATCTTAATGGCGGAATCGTTAAAGAGTTACTCCATATTCCTGAAGTCAAACAACAACTGTTTTCAGATGGTGACAACCATAATCTTATCCGTTTTTTTGAAAAATTCCCAGCATATCGATCTGTGGTGAGCGAGACGCTGACACTATACGGGGTACCTTTATCTTGGTTGTTAAAAGATATTGCTTCAGAGGAACAAGTTAACTGTTTAAAAGATTTCTTTCATCAACCTATTCTGTATTTAGAAAAACAAGGTGCATCTGTTTCGATAATAGAAGCGGTTAGAATTCTCTATACAGAACAATTAATTGCTAATCATAAATATCAACAGGCACAAAGAGAACGTAATCGTGAAAGATTTAATAATGTGGATGATGAACAACGTATTGATGCTGTTAGAAAACATTATTTGGCAATAATAAAACCTCATTTTCAAGAAAAGTATGAAAGGCTACGTTTATATCCAATTGAGATAGAAATCAGAATGCTTTTGCTTAATGCGATGATGGAAGAAGCGAAGGAAAAGAGTAAAGATGACTCACAAATGAGTCGAGTTATTGAATATGTTGATTCGTTGGATAGTGATACTAAACGACGTTTACTATTTGGCTCTGATGAAGAAACAATGGCACAAGCGAGAACGGTTTTTAATAGCACGCAAAGCGAGGCGCAAACGGCGTGGAGGGCTTATGATCCGTGGGCACCAGTGGGAGGAGATTGGCCTAACTTGTTGACACCACCTTTACAGAATCATCATAAAGCGGCTTTCACCGTCAACTCAGTTGGATTAGAAGCGCCGACGACTCAAACGGCGAGTGATCTCGTCAGAGAGATGTTTGCCTATAGCTATTTATTAGTAACGGATCAAGAAGGTACCATCGAAGAGCAGAAATTAAGAGAAACGACTTTTATTGCTAAAGTAGCAGAGACGCGCCGCGCTCATAATCAAAATGCCTTTAGCGTTGATGATCCTTCCTGTTTACCAGGTAGCATATCGCGCGCAGGTGATACTTGGATAGCGCATAGTAAAAGCGTCATTCCAGATGTACCTCAACTCTTGGTTGAAGAACTACGCACGCTAGCAATAGAAAAGTTCCAAAATCTTCCACGAGCAGATCAAGCTAAATTGTTCAATGCGTTAGTCATGTTAAGTCAATATAATGCGGGTGACATTATCGAAGGTAAAGCTAATTTTTCAGATGAAGACGTATTTTTAAGACAGCAATTTAGAGATAGTTTAGGAAATTATGGTGAATTATATGCAACCTTAAATCAAGCATTACAAAAACGAGGGTCAAGAGCATTAAATCAAGAAGAATTTGAACTTTATGTCATGGCATTATTAATGAATATTGGTGGGCCGTGGATTTCGCATGCATTAGCCGATATTTATAGAAAAAGTAAAGATGAATCACTTGAAAATCCTTACACTTATTTTTTGGATGCAAATTCAATACAATCAATTACCAAAATGCAATCCATCACTTTGTTACGACCGTGCTTTCAATCGTTATCGCTAGAAAATTGTAATACCTTGCTTTTGCAAACAGCAGAATATCTTGCAAATGGTAAATTTGCAGAAGCGCTTTCACATTTGAAGGAAAATGGCCTTACCCAAGAAACACTAATGCGCATTGAAATATTAATCATCGATTATCAAAAGGCTAAAGAGGTTACACTAAAAGAAAAAGCGTTATTATGGGATTCTCTTTATCATCAGTTTCAATATACACCCATGAGAGATATGGGAGTTTCCTTAAGAAATGTGGTGAATAATGTGGTCGATGGTAAGCAAGCACTGACAACGGCACTGCAAGATGAGCATTTTCCTTCTGAAGAGGTGATGTTAACTAAAAGGAAAGCAAAAGACGACAAGACAGAGTCTACGGAAGCAGACACGGTACGATTGCCCAAAAAGAGAAAGGGACAGGTATACCGATGACCCTACTTAGATTGTCTTGGTGAAGAAAGGTCATTAGCATACCCTGAGGTATCCACACAAATCTAATACTGTAAAAATCAACCATTTTGTCATCCCCGAGAAAGCGGGGATCCAGGTTGCAGAAATTAAAATATAAATTCCGGGATGACGTTATTTAGAGTTTTGTGGGATCGGTATACCTGATCCTTCATTTGCTTTATTTGAAGGTGAGCATAGCGAACCATTCGCCCACTTTGATAAAAGGGGGCAGCTTGTTGAAAACAAGCGGGGGATTTAGGATTTCGTGGCTTTGTAAGACAAAATTTCTCAACTTCTGGTGCGCCCAAGGTGTCGACGCTTCATTTGCTTTATTTAAAGGTGAGCATAGCGAACCATTCGCCCACTTTGATAAAAGGGGGCAGCTTGTTGAAAACAAGCGGGGGATTTAGGATTTCGTGGCTTCGTATGGCAAAGCTTCACTGCCCTCCCTGGCGCAACAATGTCATTCTTTATTTACCCCAGCCCGGCCATCCGTGGCCGGGCGCTCCGCTTTAAAAAAGCAGTGCTTTTTTAAGCGCTCCACCCCGCGTCCGATGTCCGCAATTTAATTCCCCCTGTCTTCTTCAGTTTCAAAAAAAAAAGGCCACTCATCGAGTGGCCTTTTTTTGAAACTGTGGGGCGGCGGGAATTGAGTAGGTTCATTAAGCTATTGAAATAAAAAGATAATCTGAAAGTTATTTTAAATTAGGCCCCCAAAAAGGCCCCTAAAATCTATCTTGGCTATTAAATTGAATCCAGAACCTTATTATACCTCTTGGGTCGAGCACGCATTATATAGCATGAATTGTTTATCGCACATTAAATTGGCGATCTTTTTGTTGGGTATTTAACTGAGAGCAAAATATTTTTTTACTTTGGTGTCAGTCCGCACATATATAATCACGAATTTTTTAGACTTGTTACGGCTAAATTGGACTTGTAGAATGCGCGCTTCAATAACAATGAGGGTGCCAAGATGGATGTTTATGAAGAAAAGCAAAAAAAACAAAAGGAAATTGTTGACTGTCTAAAACGAAACGAACCGCTTACAGACAAGATGCTTGAGATTGCTCTTAATAGCATTCAAATTTGCTTGCTCCGCAATTGCAATAGAGCTGATGAAGAAGATATTTTTTCTAAATTCTTAAATAATATAAGCAGTAGAATGATTGCAAGGCAGTCACTGAGTGAATATGAAATTTATGTGATGGATGATCTTATATCGAGTATGGATTATGAAGAAAGAAGAAAAGCACGCAAATCTAGGGGGGCTAGTTATGGCCATGTAAAGCGACGTCTATCGAGAAATGAACCTCTCACGGGAAAAACGCTCGAACTTGCGCTTGATCTTGTACCTTACAATATACCAGCAAAAGACCAGCATGATGAGTTATTCAACAGCATCTACAGTAAATTAAATGCAGGCCAGCCGCTTAATGAGTATGAATACCATATTATGGTTGATGTACTGTTACTGCATGCCAACCTTTCCGTTGGAGATGTTTAAATTCACACACTATATTGAGGGCTAATTGATGATGAAATCATAGCCCTTTGAAATTATAAATAATTTTTGTATGTGCATCACATTGTATTTTACTATTTTTTTTCAGAAGATAGCTTTAAAATAATCAGTTGTACCCATTTTTTATCTTCTTCATTTAATGTATCTAAGGAGGCATTTTTAAGCTGTTCTTTATTTAAGTATGAGTCAACATAGGAATCATAGCATGTGGATTTTTTGCTCGTTTCTGATTCTTTAATCTGACGACATTCGAGCATTTTTAATAATGTTGGATTTTTATCATTTGCTGAGCTGTCTGTCCAGAGGCCCCATGCCATTGCAATAAAACCTATCGCCACCACGAAGAAAGAAAGCAAAGAGGGATATCTAATATTCCAAATAAACAAATTAGGTTTTTCATTTTTTATTTCCCCTGTTAATCCAGCCAAAGTTAAAAAGCAACCGAGCAGACAGACAGACATGCAAACAATTGAAACAATATATAGCCACGACTTACTGGAAAATTGAAATAATGCAACAGAACCTGCTAAGCCCGCTGCTGAAATAGTAACCAAGTTTGTAATAGTAGTTGCATATGTTTCTGCTGCTTTTGTTTCTGTCATTTATTTGCTTCCCAAAATGGTGGACAATCCCTGCTTTTTAGCCTTTTCCAAATTCCTTCCCTCAATGGAGAAAGATCATTTTTAGTGATTTTTGGTTGGTTTCTAGGAATAACTTCTTGAAAAATTTCTTTCATCATTTTTTTAATACTTGCTTCACTGAATGTTTTTTCAAACAGTGCTATCTGAAGATGTATTCTCCATCGCTCTATCATTTTGAAAAAATTTTCATAAAATGCATCAGTGACTGAGCGCTTTTGATTGACAGCAATTAAATCATCGAGATTTGCTTCAGTAAGAAGGGCATTAACGCGCATTGATAATGTATGAGAGGCGTTATGATCGAGAAGAAATTTTAAGTAAGGCACCTTTTTAACGATAAATGAATTTACTTCTTGAGCGAATTTTCTATGAAATTTAATCAACGCATGAGCGGAAACATTTTCTAAGTTGGATGCTGAATCTAATAGTTGAGGGTATTCAATTAAAAGCTCTTCATCCGTTGATGATTCGATTTTTGTCGTCATCCTTAGAAGCCCAAGAATTGCAGACATTGCTTCATAAATAAAATCATAGTCATCTGCTTCAGCATCAACAAAAGCTATGAAAGGATCGTAACAATAACGCACATCTTTTAATTCTAATCCTGCTGCCCACATTGAAATTTTTCTGAGAATACAAGGAAAACAATATCCGCAATGATTATTATGGGCGGAAGGATTTAATATATTTCTTTTATGTTTATTCTTTTTTATACTGTTTTCTATAGTTGCTGAATGAGCACAAGAAACAGTTAAACCCATAAGCTTTTCTATTTTTAGCTTTTTGCTTCTCTCTATTACTTCTGCTTTTGTTTCTAATACAAATGGATTTAAAATATGCATTTGCTGTTCAAACAATTCAGAAATTATTTCTTCAAATAATTTAAGAAATGCAGGATGAGCGGTCTTTGTTGAAAAAGAGGACGATCTTGCTGTGTCTAATGGTAAATGAATAGCCATTATCCCATTTTCATTTATATAGATATTCTTTACTGAATGGGAATATGCAAGTGCTGAAGCAATAGAAAGAAAGTAAAATGATCTTAGTCTTTGGCTAGGTTCGACTTGGAAATTTTCATTGTCCTCTTTTTGAGTCGTTGCTAAGGATGATATAACTTGGTTAAAATAAGCAATATTGTTTCTCTTGTGATGCTTTTTGAGTCGGTCTTTTAATTCGCCAGCAGGTGCTTTGTCTCGCGTAAAAACATGGACAAATAAGGGATTTCTGCCATTTGCGAGTAATCTTGATGCACCAACCAAACTGTCTTGTCCCCCTGACAATAAACTTATATCTGTCAATGTTCCCCAGTCATTAATGTCCTTATCAGGGGAGAATATTGGCTGTTGTTTAAATTTGCCAGGTAAAAAGCTGAATTTAAAATTATCTGAACTTAGAATTGAGAGACACTCAATTAGTTTTGACTTTATTTTGTCAAATTGTTTTGGACAACGTAGCTGAATTTCTAATGAAAAATTTCTTATCCATTGCTCTCGTTCTCCTCGTTTACATAATTTATCTGCATGATAGATCATGGTTGCTACATCAATTAAATCTTGGACGATAGGGGGGATTTTCCCTTCAGGGGAGTGCTTTGCAGGCATTAATAAATCGGTATGCAATTTACTTCGATTAGAAAAAGGTAAGTGAATAGATTGCCCATTTATTTCAAGTTTATGTTTAGTGCGATCACCAATAATATGATACTTCATAGTGGTGATCCTTTTAAAGAATTAAAGATTTTATTTATTAGGGCTTCTGGCTCAAAATTTAAATGTTTGTTGGTATTAGCCATTGAGTCAATATAGTTGCTAATTGATTTTGATGTGACTTCAACCGAATAAAGATTGGTTAATCCTTTTGAACCAATAGTAAAAGCAAGATCACGAGAAATAATATAATCAATGGCTTTTTTACAATATTCTTTTGTGAACTGCTGATGAATATCTGTGTCATTTTTTAGAAGGGATTTTGCTGCGCAAGTAAGAGCTAATTCTGCAAAAAAAGAATTACATCCTTCTAATGCAAGAATTCGTCGTCCTTCGGCAATAAATGTTGGTATTTTCTCAACTTGTTTATTTTCAATACTTTTGATTAGTGAAATGATTAATTTTACCCCCTTGTCTAAAAGGGGAGAATTTTCTCCGTATTCAGCAGTAAATGCATTATTGATAGCAAGTACCACTTCCCGAGCAGGAGCACCAATTTTGAGGCATTGTTTAACATTATGCCATTTTCTCCCGACCTCTGTACGGCCAATGGGAGAAGGTTGCGAGGTAGATGTGCCCATTCATTAATTCCTTTTTATGCTTTTCTATCGGATAGCAGAGATGGAAACATGACTGGCTAATTATACAGTCGAGCAAACAGATTGATATAGAATTTACAAAAAATATATTTGTCAGAAAGGTTGCTTTATAACGATTGGATGTATCTTAGTAGTTTTGCGCGATTAACTTTATTCATTTTTTCTGTGTAAATAAGTATCTCGGCAATTAAATCATCTTCTGCGTAGAAATAAGAGATAGGAACATTTAACACTTTTGCGATTTGTTTTAGGGTCAATAAATCAGGAATATGTTTGCCAGTTTCATACTGATTCATTCTCGCGCTCGAGGTGAATTCATCAATGCCGGCTGCAATGCCCAGTTTCTTTTGGGATAGCTTTGCCTTTAATCGAGCCTCCTTGAGCCGCTTTGCTACTAAATTTTTGCTAAATGTCAAAGTCAATAACTCACATTATTTTGAGAGTGAGCTAAGATATTCTTAGTTTTTTGCTTGACACGATACTAAGGATTTCTTAGCATCCATCTTTGCTTGAAAACCAACCAAATTGGTTGAGTTACACCTAGCTTGAGTTACAGAGAAATTACCTATGTTTAGAATTTTATTAGTTTTTTGTGTGTTGTTATCAGTGAAATCAATTGCATTGGCATTGCCCACAGTAAAATCAGAACAATTACCTACTGCTAAAGAAGTAATAAATGGTGCAAAAAACGGCAATAAAGAATTTCAGCGTATACTTGGCTTTATGTATGAGTCAGGCGCTGGTGTCACTCAAGATAAATCTCAAGCATTCAGATGGTTTCATAAAGCCGCAGAGCAAGGTGATGTAATAGCTCAAGCCTACCTAGGAACTCAATATGATATAGGGCAAGATGTCCCTCAAAGCTATTCGGAGGCCTTGAAATGGTATCGCAAAGCAGCCGAACAAAACCATCCAGGCGCCCAAGTTTGTCTTGGAAATCTTTATCATGATGGTAAAGGAGTTCCTCAAAGCGATATTGAAGCGGTTAAATTATTTCAAAAAGCTGCTGCTCAAGGTTATCCGCTTGGTCAAACTCACTTAGGTGTCATGTATCACCAAGGGAAAGGCGTGTCCCAGAATTACTCAAAGGCGGTTGAATATTTTCAAATGGCTGCAAACCAAGGAGATGCAGAAGCTCAAATGTATCTAGGCTCAATGTATGAAGATGGACAAGGCGTACAACGCGATATAATGAAGGCTATTCAATGGTTTCATAAAGCTGCAGAGAACGGTGATGATCGTGCCCAAGGCTACTTGGGTGTGAAATATGAGCTTGGAGATGGTGTAACTCAAAATTATTATGAAGCAGTCAAATGGTATGCAAAAGCCGCTAACCAAGGTAATCAACCTGCTCAAACATTGCTTGGATTAATGTATGAAGATGGAAGAGGTATAACCCAAGATTATGTAAAGGCACATATGTGGTATAACTTAAGTGCTTCTCAAGGTAATGTTGAAGCCGCTAGATATAGAAATGAAATTTCCGAAAAAATGAGTAAAGAGCAAATTTCAGAAGCACAGAAGCTTGCTGGCAAGTGGGGAACGTCTAAAAATTAATAAATGCTTGTGGTTGCATCAGTGTATGTTTTTGACTGTTTTTATCCTGAATGTCGTTCTGAAAGTTCTAGATATTTTAGATAGATAAGGAAAATATCTTAAAAATGTTCTTAATTGATGCACCTTTCATTTTCTCCTAAAGAGCCTAAAACAGTAGGCTTACATCATCAATCCATCGTGAAAAATGCGGTCGAACGAAAGATTAAAGAGCATTTATCTTATTTTCTGCTTTAATTAAGGTTTGATAGGTAGCCCTTGTGTCAGATGATAGGTATCTTGAAATACATGAGTGCATGCACCAGTGAATTTATATTAGCGCGCTGATTGTCGTATTCAAAATTCTTTCTTGTTCTGGCGTTATATCCTGAGAATGCGTTGCACAAATCAATAGAGCTTTTAAATTTGCTTTAGAGATAACATCAGTTTTTCTAATAATTTTTTCAATGCCTTTTTGAATGACTGAAGAAATTTCTGTCTCATAAAATTCATCCAGCTGTATCCAGGTGGCTTTTGAAAAGCAGGTTGGTTCAGAGCCATTTGGGATGTGGTAGCAATGAAAATTAGGGTGTAGTTGGCATTTGGGCGCATTAGAATATCGGCGCTCTCTTGATGTGGTTTTAACCAATATATACTTGTTAGTGCTTATTTGTGCTAAGACGACGCAGTATTTTTTCAATACTGAGCCATCACTTGTTACAAATTGATCGTCAATTAAGACTTGGCCCGGCCGCATTGTTGAGGTGCATCTTCGGTTGTTGGACTAGAAAAATTTTTCAAGAAATTATCATGGTCCTCTATGTTTTCTTTTAGCATTTCATACGTTGTTTCAGATGTGTTTTTAAGAGTTTGACTAAATGAGACATAATGATTCTGAACTGTTGATATATTAAACTTGCTTCGAAAGTAATTTAAAAAATCACCCGGAGCGGCTTTAGCCCAATCATTAGCTATTTGTTGCAAGATTTGAAATTCTCGCTTACTCAATTTGTCTTTATCATAATCCAAGTTATTTTTATTGATAAGGGCTTTTAAATGCTGTTCTAGCTGAAATTCAATTTCAATATTTTTAGCTAGTCTATAGGAAATATTCGTTGCACATCGACCTGTTTGAAAGTAATGGTTTAAGTCTAATAAAAAGAGCATATACACCATTATTTCAATAGATTGGCAATCCGTTTCTTTAATAAAAAAGGCTGCAAAATCATCAGTTTTATTTCGATTCTTCAATTTAATCATTTTCTCTCCGTCCTTCTTATATAATATAATACAAGCACATTGGTAAAAAAGTTCCATATTTCCTATAAAAGTAAAAATATTACGCTTAAACGGTATGCTGAAAATATTCTTTTAAGTATTTTGCCTGCTCTTTTAATGCAGCTTTTAGTTGCTTGAGATTAGCTAATTGGCCACCTTTGAAGCTTCTTTTTGCAGAACGCTCTTTGCCTTCATTTGTTTTTGGTCCGGTTGATTTTTCCCAAGGACGCCAATTTCTTATTAGCTTTGATTGCCTTGCCTTTCGAGCTGATGTCCAACCGTTTGCCATGATTTTCCTCCAATAGTTGGTTTTGCTGATTTTTAATTTTTTTCGCGCGCGAAACAGGTTTTGGTTCAGGTTTAACGTTGTTATTAACCTGTTGGTTGTGCCCAATATTAGCTTGCTTCACGAATGCAATATGGGGAGGATTTTTAATGTTAGCTAGCGTTTCCAAAGTTGCTCGACATTGGGATTGTGCCTTAAGAGCCACTCGGAGTAATGCTTCCATTGGCTCAACAAAATTAGTCGTAGTTGCTCTGCATGCGAGGTTGTTAAACATGGCATCTAACGTTTGTGCTTGTATTAGCAACATTCGTTCGACGTGGACTAAGTTGCCATCTTGAATCCGTTTGCCTTCTTCAACAAGTCTGTTAATCGCCCCCATAAAATCAAGTGAACCGAGTTCTTCGGTATAGAGTTGCTGAGTTGTTACACCAAGAAAATGTGGTAAAGCTGCTCTTCTTGTATACAAATTTAAAAGAGATTCTTCAGATTTGGTTTCTTCTTTAGTTTGGAGCTTTTGTGCAGGTTTATTTGTCATAAACGTCCTTATTGATTTGCAACCATGAATATTCCACCATTTGAATGTTCTAAGTATTGGGATGAATCAACACTAAACTAAAGAGGCAATTACGCCGTGATGCAACGAAGGATTGGCTTGGCTGTAACACCGTTTTGCGCTGCCAACAGCGAATGCCGATTGTAAGATAATCATCGGTTGTATCTTTTTAGTCCCATTTCCATTGCCAACCACTGCCTCTCTCACCCATTAGATCTCTCGGATTTTATCGAAATCATTAAGCAATTTTGTTGCACTTAGCACTGAGTGGGCGAGGGATGGGTTTGCCAGCCCCTCTAACATGGCACCAACAACAACCTAACACCTCGCCAGAATACCAAAGCCAAATCGGCCCACAACCACTGCAAGTGGCATGTTCTGTGAAATGAGCTGGAATCGTTCCTTGTCCCATCTTCTCAAATTGCACTAGCGATCGCGCAAAGGCCCTTAACTCACTAGTATTCAGTTTACCGATATGCCAATCCTCAACATCCTCTTGAGAAAGCTCTTTATAGACTTCCCTCGGTGTGATGGGTAGGTTTTGACAGAGTGCGGTAAGAGCATCTAATAATTTTGATTCCTTAGACGCAAAACTCGCAGAATACGCATTATTGACTGGCATACATTCTTTCTGTACATTTTGCGGATTCTGCGTATCGGTTGAGCTGTTTATACCAAGAATGTTACGCCAACTCATTTCCAACCCTCCAAAATTTCTGGCCTAATTCTGATTGTGGGTGATGGTGGTCGCCCTGGACCAGAGCTTATCGGTTCATCTACCACTACATATCCACGTTCTTCGAGTACATCAATTGCTGCGCGAAGATGCTTAACACGATTGAATGCACTTCGAAGTGCATGAAATGCTTCTCGAATAGTGAAACTTGGCAGCTTTTTTCTTTCGATCCATTCCCAAACTTGTTTAGCTGAAGCAATACTAGGATCCGCCCCCATTAAATCAAGTGCCGCTAAGCTATGCCGCATAAACACTCCCATTAGGTCTAGAGCGTTATTCATTGTTTCAACAGAAATTTGGTGTTCCCATGGTTTGCCATGTGCATAAAGTATTCCATGGAGCACCCCTGCAAGACGCGCAGCAGCCCCAGGCGCTTTACCGGCCCAATCAGTGAAATGCTCCAGATCGCCCCCAGGTCGCATTAGTTTTTCAATAGCATCATAAAAAGCATGCCATTCAGAATATGCTTCTTCACTCATTTGCAAAATGTGAGGTACTTTCTTGCCATTTTCATTTTCAGCAGGTTCCCAATTCAACATAGCTTTCAACCCATTTGCATAACCTTCACTCAGACTGGAGGGAATGGGTGAGGTCATCGATGTTCGAAATCCGAGGGGTGAAGGTGGTAGTAAATATAAAAAGCGGGCTAGTAAGCCACGGCCACGAAAGCTAGGTTTAGATGTCAGCCCACGTAAAACATCGGGTTGGGGGCTTAAACCAACACTGAGTAATGGGTTTTGTAAATAAACCGGAGATCGCCCTGTTCGATCGACTCTTTCAGGATCGCCACTATGCGATTTCAAATACAAATCGAGATTCGGTATACCATTTGAGTACCTACCTTGCAATAAATCAAAAATGCCACCTTCAGAGGATAACCAAGCCATGCGTTCATCTTGCTCTGCTAATAAACAACCTAACTTTTCTGGTGTGGCGTCAGATGTCCAAAGTTGTGGCAGAATGGGTATCTCAGGAAGTTCTTCTTCAAAGCTTGCAGCTTCAGCACACCACCTTTTTGCGTCACATGGATCTTTTGCTTTAGCTGCTTTAATTCTAATTTCTTTTATTCTTGCTTCCATGGTCTTGCGTTCGCTAGCTAGTCGTTTTCTCTCAGGAGTCATTTTTTCCGATTGCTCACGCTCCCATGCTATTAATGGTTCAGTGGCAGCGTATTGCACTGAGCTTTTTCTATTTCCCGGCGCTAACGCAACGACCAACCATAGATTACAAGGCTCTACGTAACCCGGCTTTACCATCACCTTTAAGCGGCGTGAAACTGCCGTGGCGCAACTTACAAGCACCATTCCAGCTGCGAGCTCTGGGGGTGTTTCTGTGAAGTCAGTCAATGCTTTAGCATAGCCGCCAACCCACGTAGGTAAGTTTTCAAGGTTGAGTTTAGGTAGTTTAGGCGTGTTCAAAGGTACTAGCTCGGGCCACTCATTATTGAGAGAGCTCAAGTCTATTTTATGATCAACTTTGACGTCGAAAGGTGATTTAGCATTTTTTAAACAATTAGCCACCGCTTCAAGCGATTGATAGCAGGCCAGGTCATTGAAGTCTGTCATCCCTTGGGGGCGTTCTTTTTCAAAATCAGGAATAGCTAATAAACCATTTACTGCTTTGGCCGCTTCAGTAGCCTTTGCAAGGCCAGGATTGTCTTTCACTTCGATATCATCGTCAGCACAGCAAATCAGTTGGATATCTGGGAACTTGTGCCGTAGGTATTTTGCAACATGTACTAGGTTAGCAGCATTAAAAGCGACAGCAACAGCGTAGCCCGTTGCCTCATAAATACTTGCATTAGTGCCATAACCTTCGGCAATGCACAAAATCTTATCGGGTTTGCCAATGCTGAAGTAGCACCCACTTGTACGACCACCTCTTAAAAACCTTTTTTCGCCCGTGGGGCTTATAAATTGTAATGAGTGAAGTTCACCTTCATAACGCATGGGTATAACGAGCATTCCCCGGTAAACCCGTACTCCATGCGCTTTTATTCTTTTGCTTACAAGATAAGGATGGTCATTTGGTGCTTTGGTAGCTTTTTTCCAAATCTTTTCAGCTTTACTGCGAGCTTTGGCATGGCGTTCATGTTCTTCTGCTTTTCTTTCTTGGAGTATGGCTTCCATTTTTGCTTGGTATAGGGTCTGTTCCTCAATAGATAGGCTTCGGCCTATATCAGCACGCCATGTTTGATCTATATTTTTGCGATAATCCCCAAATCGACCTGCTGGAATGTTATCTTCAAACAGAATATACCACCCGGCGTTGTCTCTATCTTTGTTTTTAGTTGGAAAGCGATGAATCTTTCCATCCGCTACGATGGTTGCTGGCGGATTAACACCAGCTGCAACCATCGCGTTACGAAATTGTTCTAATACGTTTTGCATCATGCACCTTTTAAACCTAAGTTTTTAATCAACCAATCGGCCACATTGGTCGGCACTAGGCTTCTAATACCGAGGTACACAATTACTGTTTTTATGAAGGCATGAATTGCGTTATTATTTATCTCGATGTCTGTTTTAGAAGCTGCTGCGGGTGCGTAACCCTCGGTGGCTTTTTCTTTTTTTGCCATGTTATTTCTTATATTGGCTTTTGCTTTCTTTGATTTGTATTTGTATCCATGCTTCGATGTCGGTGTTTAGCCAGCCAACGGCTCTTGAGCCCAATGATATGGGGTGCGGAAAGCTGCCCTGAGATATTTTTAAATAGATGTTTGACCGGGAAAGTCCCACCCGTTGTTTAACGGCGGGCAGCCTTAAAATGCTTTGAAGCTGATTAGACATAAAAGATCCTTTTAGAACGTTTTTAACGCTTAAAGAATCACACAGGCAAAAATGAGGCAAAAGAGCCCCACCGTAAAAAAAATTACGTTAAAAATCAACTAGTAGCGTGAGGCAAAAGTTGCCTAAAGTTGCCTCTTTGAGGCAACTTTAAAGTACGGTAGGTAAAAGGGGATTAAAGTGTGAATTGTCTCGCAATGTAGGTTGGTTCGTAGTATGAGCCATCCTTCTTCGTGACATAAGACGGATTCTCTTGCTTAAGCTTGTCAAAAACCTTCTTAGCAATTTCTTCCTTGGTTAAGCGAGGGTGTTTATTTTTAATTTCTTTTGCTGCTATTCGCCATCTGTTATAGCGTTCATTAGTAGAAGGATTGTTATCCTTATCATAATTGTTTTCGTTTTGTTGCTGTAAAGCTAAAAATTCACTGGCTATTGACAGATCGACCAATATGTCATCTATCCCAATTTTTAAAAACTCCCCCTCTTCACAACGAATACCCCCCAGTTTGATTGAGCCGGGCGGTAAAATCATAATTTTTGCTTTATGCGGGTGTTTCCTGCGGACATTATATAAATCTTCGTCTGTTAATTGATGGTATTGCTTGTTTTTTCCTTTTTTCACAAAGAGTGTTAAACCACCATGGATTGCATGATGCTCAATAATTTGCTTGACTTCGTCTTGCTTACAAATCAAAGTTAAAAAACCAATGTCCGTATTTTTATCCATTTTTGCTACCTTAGGGTTGTTAATTCATCAAGATAATCAGCCCATTTCTGCATCATCTTTCTTCGTTCTGGCAGGTGCTCTGCGTAATTGTATGCTGCGCGAATCGAGTTCCTTTCAGCGTGGGCAAGCTGTCGCTCAATTGCATCACGATTCCAGCCTTGCTCATTAAGAAGTGTGCATGCCATGCTGCGAAACCCGTGTCCCGTCATCTCATCGCTTGTGTAACCGAGACGGCGTAAAGCCCCCAATACGGTGTTATTAGACATTGGACGGTTGGGGGTGCGAATTCCTGGGAACAAATATTTGCCGTTGCCGGTTAGCGGTTTGAGCTCATTTAAAATGGTGAGCGCTTGGCGGGAAAGAGGCACAATGTGCTTTTCACGCATCTTCATTTTCTGGGCGGGTATATGCCATTCATTCGTTTCAAAGTTGAATTCAGCCCATTCAGCCTGTCTCAGTTCCCCGGGTCTTACAAAAACTAGGGGGGCAAGGCGCAAAGCGCATTTGGTAACAAAGTGGCCTTGGTAATCATTGATGGCCCTTAAAAGGCTCCCAATTGCTTTAGGATCAGTGATGCTGGCGTGATGGCGCTGTTTAACCGGTTGAAGAGCGCCTCGAAGATCGCTTGAAATATCTCTTTCAGCGCGGCCAGTGGCGATAGCATATCGAAAGATTTGCCCGCAATTTTGGAGAGTGCGATGTGCCGTTTCGATTGCACCTCGATCTTCAATTCGTCGTAACACACTTAACAGCTCAGGAGCGTTTATCCCTGAGATAGGGCGATTACCGATCCAAGGGAACACATCTTTTTTTAGTCGTTGCAGGATCCGATCAGCATGATCTGGCGTCCATTTGTTTGAAAACTTGATGTGCCACTCGAGGGCAACGCTTTCAAAGCTGTTTTCTGCTAACAGCTTAAGTGAACGTTTTTTTTCTTTTTTGTGAAAACTAGGGTCGACATCATTGGCCAACAGTTTGCGAGCTTCATCTCTTTTATTCCTGGCATCAGCTAATGAAACATCAGGATAGACGCCCAATGCGAGTTTTTTTTCTTTACCCGCAAAGCGGAATTTGAAGCGCCAGTACTTTGCATTAGTTGGGGTGATTTGAAGATAAAGCCCTTTCTCATCTGCTACTTTGTAAGCTTTTTCGCGGGGTTTAAGGCTTCGAACCTTAGTGTCGCTTAGGGCCATTGGGGGCTCCTATATTCAGCAATTGTTATTGTGCCCCGACAGGGGCCCCAATTTGAGTGGGGATGTAGGGGGTATTGGTGAGATCTTGTGGGACAATGTTATAAACGAAAAACCCTTTATTTACAAGGGTTTTGAGACGTTATGAGATTTAGTTGGAAGTGAATGTGGTGGAGGCGGCGGGAATTGAACCCGCGTCCGCACATGTTATGCCGAAGGGTCTACATGCTTATCTAGACCATCGTTGTCGTTCAATGTGTCCTGATCTAGCGGGGACCCATCAAACCAGCTCTCAGTTTATTTAGCCCAACTGACGAGAGCAAACAGTTAAGCGGTCTTATGTAATCGACCCCCTAGCCAACCGCATAAGCACAGCTGGTAGAAGGAGAGCTTTACGCGACTTTTTTGTCGGCAGCTCCATAGATGTTGTCGTTTGCATCTATAACAAGACAGTTAAGTTTTACGAGGATTAAACTGTATGCTCGGCATGCACCTTGGGTTTCACGATCTGCGTCGAAGCCAGGTCGCCCCCAACTAAATAGGATACGCTTTATAACTACAAAAATCAATTTAAGGGCCTTAGCCTACGAGAGTATACTAACGCTTTAAGCTCATTAACCGCTGCTTCTCGCGTTGCCAATCTTTTTCTTTTTCAGTTTGGCGTTTATCGTGCAATTTCTTACCTTTAGCAACGCCAATATTGATTTTGACGAAACTATTTTTCCAGTACATGTTTAATGCAACGATGGTATAGCCTTTGCGTTCAACCGCACCAATCAGCCTTCTTAGCTCTTTTTTATTCAGCAGTAACTTACGAGTACGGCCTTGTTCAGGGTGTATATGCGTTGATGCACTGAGTAAAGGAGTAATTTGCGCACCTAATAGCCACGCTTCGCCCCCTTTAATGATGACATAACTATCTGCAATACCACCTTTACCAGCACGCAAGCTTTTCACTTCCCAACCTTGCAGGACCACGCCTGCTTCGAAGGTTTCTTCAATGCTGTATTCATGGCGGGCTTTGCGGTTTTCAGCAATCCGCGAATTGTCGTTTGACGGTTTTTTCTTACTCATAGTCAGAATATTATACGTGGGTGCTTAGAAAAATAAATCATTACTATTATAATAGGCCCAATAAATGATAAAGGGGGAGACAAAAGACGATGGCAACCATCTTTCGTAGCGCTTTTGTACCGTTCAGTTGTGCCCAAATGTACGATTTAGTGAACGATATTGAACAATATCCCCAATTCTTGCCCTGGTGCCCAAATACCGAGATTTTGAGCCGGACATCAGAAGAAATCCAAGCAACTGTCCATTTTGCCAAAGGGGCGCTTGCTAAATCCTTTACCACCGTCAATCGTTTGCTACCCCATAAACGTGTTGAAATGCGTTTGCTCCAAGGGCCATTTCGCCATCTGGAAGGGTTATGGCAATTTGAATCCATTGCCGATCAAGGTAGCAGAGTTACTCTGAACTTATCATTTGAATTTAACAATAAGCTATTAGCTTTTGCCCTAGGGCCTTTCTTTCATCAAATGGCCAGTAGCATGGTTGAATCTTTTACCAAACGAGCACATCAAGTTTATGCCGGATAATGACCTTGCCGTCAAAGTCGTTTTTGCAGCGGCTTCTGATCAATACAAAATAGTCGATTTAACGGTTCCTGCGGGTACGACGCTCTTACAAGCCATCGAAAGCTCGGGGTTATTATCGTTTTTTCCTGAAATCGATCTTTTCACCGAGGATTTAAAGCGACGAAATCAGGTTGGGATCTTTGGGGAATTGAAAACACTCGATCACATCTTAAGTGAAGAGGATAGAGTTGAAATCTATCGACCCTTACATAAAGATCCAATGCAAGCGAGAAAAGATCGTATACAAATGGTCAAAAAGAAAAAATTTAAGCCACTTCGGGCAAAGGATCCTGCGTAATTTTTTCAACATAGCCATTTTCAAAATAAATGGCTAAATGACGACGTATTTCTTCACCTTCATTCGGCTTTTCAAGATAGACATAATCCCAACGATTGGTATGAAAAACGTCATGTAACATGGGAGTACCGAGAATATAGCGAACTTCTTCTTCGCTCATGCCCGCATGAATCAATGAAATAGATTCTGTTGAGATATCATTTCCTTGAATCAGATCGAAGCGATAGGGGCGTACAAAGCAAGCGCTTAAGCTCAAGCTTAAAAGTAACCAACAGGCACATTGTCGTAGAGTACGGGGTTGAACTTTCATCGTATTATCTTAGTAAGCTTAATATAACTTTGTAGACTCTATAATGGGAGCAAGGCTAACATTTCCCAAGCAGGGTATCAAGTTAGTGGGGATGCATGCAGTGCTGGGAAATGATAGCCTTGGCAAGTCAAAATCAAAGAGATGCTTTATAAAAAATGTCAGAAGATAAACTTGATGATAAAGAACTCAAAAAAGCAGGATTGAAAGTAACGCTCCCCCGTTTGAAGATTCTAAGTATCTTAGAAAACGCCAAACAGCGACATATCAGTGCCGAAGATGTCTATAAAACCTTGCTAGAGTCCGGTGATGATGTGGGCCTGGCAACGGTTTATCGCGTTCTAACCCAATTTGAAGCCGCAGGACTCGTTATTCGCCATCATTTTGATACGGGCGGCCACGCGGTATTTGAGCTCGATGCAGGGCATCACCATGACCATTTGGTTTGTATCAAATGTGGGAAGGTTGAAGAATTTGTTGATAAGGTTATTGAAGAACGCCAGATAGCGATTGCTAAGCAATTTGGTTTCAGTATCACAGAGCATTGCCTCTATCTTTATGGTACGTGCAAGAGCTGCCAGGAATAGCAGCTTATCGACTAGACCGTTTATCCCCTGATAAAGCGCTATTTGAAAGCTAGCTTTTTGCTGGGCTATCCAATACTATGTCAGCCAACTTGATTTTACTAAAGGTTCGATATAATGACTTGGGCAGCATTCAAAGACAAATTCGTAGAAAACGTTAAATATGTAGGTTCCTTAGCAGCAAGCTTGTTTACAGCGCCTTACTTAAGAGAGCTCTTTGACATGGTTGTTGATAATACGGTTGGCCGTCCTACCTCACCTTATACTTATGTTCCTTATGTGATTGCACGAGAGGGCTTTGGTTATTTAGGTGCCCCTGTTGTGATTCAAGCGGCGACAACCCTTGCGCAAAAAGGTGGGCAAGTTGTTCGTAACAAAATTAAACCTAATACTCACGTTGTTGATACCACGGCTATACCCGTTGCACGTATTGTGTCACTAGATGATATTGAAGCACATAAACAAAAATTAGAAGCATTTCTTGCCGAAAATCCAGAAGCGGCAGAAGAAGTAGGGAAATTTACACCAACCGCGCATGAAAAATTAGTGAATCATGAATGCTTTGATAGAGTTTTTACTGCTCTTGCAAAAATGGATAAAGAAAAGCAAAAGCAATTTTTCCAAAGATTTGCGACTCAACATGCAACACCAGAAGCAACCGCTATTTGCAAAGCAAATACGTTGTAAAATCATTCACCAAATAAAAAAGGGTACTCACTCCGTGCCCTTTTTATTAAGATTAACCCTGAATTACTTACTCAACATGAAAACCACTTATATCATGCTGTGTTCAGAAATGAACCTGAAATGGCCACTTATTTACTTGATCATGCCTCACCTTCATTAAAACAAAAATAATTTTCCTATCGAGATAGATTAGGTCGAACGGCATTAGAGATTGCATTTGAATATAATCACTTTGTCTGTGTTAAGAGATTATTATCGCTGGGTGATGATCTGACAAAATTGGATACAGAGCCAGGACGTAATTTGTTTAGAAAGCAATTGAAAAGCGGCAAGGTTTGGGTAACGATGTTTAACACATATGCTAGTAGCGTTAAATTAAGTGAAACGCCTGAAGCTTTATTACACCAAAATATTAAAATGCAGGAATCAAAGAAATTTATTGAAGAAGAAATGTTTCATTTGTTAAATGAAATGCCAGTAAGAAAAAAAGCTCGTTTGAAAGCCTAAGAGTGAGAAAATTAGCCTAAAGGTACTCTTTGAGTACCTTTAGTTAACAGGGGATAGGTTTGTTAACTAAAGCAAAGGGTTGTCATTTATCGCAAAAAAGCGTAAGCTGATATTCCTTGCTAAATTTTTTTAGTAACTAAATAAAAATAAACAAAGTGATGACAATGTAAATAAATTACATTGCAAACAGAAAAATAACATCGCTTGGAGACTTTTTATGAAAATACTAGATATATCAAAACTCATACACCTATTACCTAGCATTAAGATTTTACCTCCTTAAATTCTAAAGCCTATTCTATTTCATTTTTTAATTACCAATAGAAATGGTTATTGAATTGATGACATTTTCGTGAGGGATCGACGATGCCTAAAAGCAATTGGAATTCAACAATTGTTCAAATGAATCGTGCATGGAAAGAAATGAGAATCATGCATATTTTATCGAATTTAAGCGATGATGAATTTGAAAAAAAATTACTTAAATTTCAAATAAATGTTCAAAATAAAAAAACAAGCATTCGAAAAATAAAATAATTTTTTTGGGTTGACATGAAAAATGAAATAAGGGAAGGTAAAAATAGCTTTAGAGGCCGAATAAAAAAATAATATTTTTCAAAAGGAGGTTAGATATGAAAAATAATATAAAAACAAACATCCTCGGTATATTAGTTTCTTCAATCATTCCAACGACATATGCTTGTATTCCAGAATTTATGCCAGAAACCCCTTATGTCAGTGCACAAATAGAGATTGCAGAAAAACCTTATTCTGATTTTGAAGCAAGAAAAGCGCAAGGTAGAGTCGCAGCAGGATACCAATGGGGATATGATCAAGATACTAAGGTCGGCATTGAAGGGGGGATCAATTTTTTTGAAAATGCACATTATACAATCTCTAATCAAGCTGCAAATGATGTTGGTTCAGTGAGACGAATAGGCTTAGATGCTTTAGCGGTTTTAGATGTTTATGTAACGCCCGTAGTCGATTTTTTTGCTAAGGCAGGCCCTTCTGCAACATTTCAGAAATTTAAATACAACCATAATGGGATGACTTCTGAAAATCATAAAGATGGATTAGCCGCTAAATTTGTTTTAGGGGTAGGCTACGATGTTACGCCTAATGTGAATGCTTATCTTGCACATGAATTTCAAACCAGTCATCGACATGATGAAATGGAACATTCACGATTACCTACCAATAATACCGCTATAGGCATTCGTTATCATTTTTGTTAACTCGACATAAAGATGATGAACAAGGAGGTAAAATGAAACAATTAAAAATTGCCATATTTCTCGCACTGTTAATTCCTGTCTTAATTGTGTTGAATGTGAATGCATCAAGAAAAGTGGAAGAATCGTTCAAAAAAGCAGAATTTCAGCTAGAAGATGCTGCAGTTGATGCGATGATTACTGTCAAGGCCAAGGCCCTTTTTATTCAAGAGCCAACCTTGTCAGCTCGCGATATTCATGTTAACACGCAAGAGCAAATTGTGGTGCTAACTGGGGAGGTCGATACCCAGTTTGAAGAAAATGTCGCTTTGAATTTAGTTGAAAGCATTAAAGAAGTCAGAGCAGTGCGTTCCGAATTAAAAGTTTGGCTTGCTTAGTTAATGAGTAAAAGGAGGAGTTATGCATTATACAAAAAACATATTCTTTTACGGAAAAAACGGAGGCTCAAATTTGAATAATCGCAATTATTATCAATATAAAATTAAAGATGCAAACGATTTGATTCAAGTTCATTGGGAGGAAGTTAAATTAAAGCTTCGATTATGGTGGCGTGAATTTACTCAGCATGATGTTGCCATGTTAGAAGATAAAACTGAGTCACTTTGTGCATTGTTACGCAAACGTTATGGTTATACTAAAGAGCGTGCTGAAATTGAAATTAAGAAATTTATAAAAGCCTATGGTTGGGAAGTTCAACACTAATAGGGAGGATATATGATGAAAAAACATAAAAGAAAAGAAAAACGCTCAGAAGAATCAGATAATTTTTCCTATGCATTGAATAATAGCCATGAAAAGAAACACTCTAAGAGATGGTGTAAAAGGCATAAGAAGTGGAATGTGGAATATTATTACGATACGCTAAATGATTAACTAGGTTAATAACGACATAATAAATAAGGAGAAAAATCATGAAAAATTTATCAATCAATGAAACTCAACAAATTGCGGGTGGTCATAAAGAAGATGATCAAAACTATTTTGATAAAACAAAAGAAGTTATTGACGATGGACTAGATAAGGTAGAAGATGGTTATAAAAAAATTGCAGATAAGATTAATGACAAATTAGAACATCATTATTGCAAATAGTGATATCTTTGAAACGGCACTTAATCAGTGCCGTTTTTTATTTTTAATGCCACAAAAATACAAAGAAATGCCATGACAATCGGAAGCAATAATGCGTTCAAGTCGAATAACACTTGTAGCACAGCCCCTAACCCACAACCGATAATAAAGCCAAATAGACTGCTGCTGGTCAACTTAACTTGTTGTTTGGCAGCAATTGTTTTTTCTTCACTTGCTTGATGTTGATGAGCTAAGAGCGCTAGATCTAAGCTTAATTGAGTGGCATTATTAGTCATCGCAACGGTAGAAGGAGCGCCTTTGATAGCTAATTTCACCGCCGCACTTTGTACTGCCATGGCGCCTACCAGTAGCATGCCAGTTAAAACAGCCACAGCGCCATCGATATTAGCAAAAGGACCAAAGCAAATCGCTAATACCCAAGAAAAAATAAGCAATAAAGATTGTAAAATAAGCAATGGTACTAATACAGGAATGCCGGCTTTTTCAATGCGCCCTGCGGCCGCACTGACCAAACACAGCACTAACATAAAAACCGGTACGGCCAGCAAAGGGCCTGTTTGACTAAACTTTCCAGTGACAAAATGAGCACCCACAATCACGATATTGCCAGTAATATGAGCCGCAAATAATCCTTCAAATCCTAAAAAACCAATGGTATCGACACTACCTGCGGCAATGCTCAATATTAATAAAAGAATGGTTTTACCTGTGAATAACTTTAGCATGCCACTTGATATGAGTCTGGTTTGAATGCTAAGGCTATCGGCTTTTAAACGATCCTTTTCAAGCGCATGGGATGAAGTGATGGATGTATGACCAGTAATAAAGGTTAAGCTTCGGTCTTCTCTGATTGACGTAGCAATTGTTTCGCATTGGCTTTCGCTTGTGCTGTCACATCAACCCCGCCTAACATATGCGCAATTGCCTCGACACGCTCTGTTTGTGACAGGGAGGTTATTTCAGTGATGGTTTGCGATTCTGAGCGTTTTTTAACCACTTGTAGATGATTATCTCCACAGGCAGCGACTTGCGGTAAATGGGTGACACAAAGGACTTGTGCATCTTGTCCTAAACGTTGTAAAGCTTTGCCAACCAGCGCGCCGACTTTGCCACTTATTCCCACATCGACTTCGTCAAACACTAAACAGGGAGTCGCAACGAATTTTGCGGTGATTAATTGTAACGCTAAACTAATACGCGATAACTCGCCACCGGATGCGACCTTATGTAAGGGTTGTGCTGGATGACCTGGGTTGGCACTGATACCAAAACAAATGGTTTCATTGCCTTGCATATGCAGTTCATCATTATGAAAGGCTTGTAATTCAATCGTGAAAATGGCACCTGGCATAGCTAATTGTTGTACACAAGCGGTGACTTCATGCGCAAGCTGTGTTGCGGCTTGTTTTCGCGCTTTCGTTAATTGCAGCGCGATCCGTTGATATTGTTTTTTCGCCAGTGCAATATCTTGATCTAATTGAGCAACCAGCTGTTCTTGATTAGCATATTGAGAAGCTTGTTGTTGTAACTGGCAAAAATGTTGAAATAAATGGGTTGCTTCTACTTTATGTTTACGAGCAACTTCATGAATGCGTTCTAAGCGTTGCCCCACAGTATGTAATCTTTCGGGATCAATCTCTAATTGGCTGACAAAAGCAGTCAGATCATTTTGTGATTCTTGCAATTGAATGCTCGCATTTTCAACGCATTCAAAGGCATTCTTCAAGCGATGATTCTTTTCCGCTAAAGGGCGTAAAATAATTTCAAGTTGCGCTAGCCACTGTAAAATATTGCCCTCTTGGTCATTTTCTAATAAGGCTAACGCTTGTTCGCCACTTTCAACAAAAGTGCGAGCATGTGCTAGTTGATCGTATTCTTTATCGAGTAATTGCAGTTCCTGTTCGCCAAGTTGCAAATTTTGTAGCTCAGCAATTTGATAATGCAGTAAATCAATTTTTGCTTCATCTGTTTGACTGGCATTTAGTAACCGCTGACGTTGTTGCAACAAATGATCATAATCTTTATAGGCCGTTTTGACTTGGCTAACCAGGGCTTCATGTTGGCCAAAGGCATCTAACAAACGACATTGTTCCGTCGGTTTTAATAATAATTGATGCTGATGCTGTCCATGAATTTGCACCAAATATTCACCCAATAATCGTAGCTGGGTGCTGGTGACAGGACGGCCGTTGATGAATGCTTTAGAGCGACCGTTGGCATACAGTATTCGTCGAATAATACAAAGTTGTGAGCCGTCATCATTACAAAGATCGAGATCGCTCAGCCATAAGATTGCACCGGACAGAGAGCTAACATCATAAGTAGCTGCAATTTCTGCCTTCTCGGCGCCTGGGCGAATCATCTGACTATCGCCGCGTTCACCAATAGCAAGCCCTAGGGCATCAAGCAAAATACTTTTGCCGGCGCCTGTTTCACCGGTGATAACCGTCATACCGGTTGCAAAATGAATATCTGCAAAGGCGACCACGGCGAGATCTTTAATGTAAAGATGTTGCAACATTGCTATGCACTCCAGCCCAACTTGCTACGCAGCGTATAATAATAATCATAGTCGGTAGGGTGCAAGAGCCGTAATTGTTTGCTTTTACGTTTAATCACAATTCTATCATCTGGTTTGGCATCAAAATGGATTTGGCCATCACAACTGAGCCTGGGATTGAGTAAACTATCTGGCATGATGTGTAATTCAATTTTGGCATTGCTATCGACGACAATGGGACGAGAACTGAGGGTGTGCGGATGCATAGGAACCATCACAATTGCAGCGAGTGAAGGATGTAAAATAGGGCCACCGCCCGAGAGGGCATAAGCCGTGGAGCCTGTGGGTGTTGCGGTAATTAAGCCATCAGAGCGTTGCCGATAAACAAATTGATCGTCAATGATGACTTGGAAATCCATCATTCTAGCGATATCACCAGAATACAGAACCACATCATTTAAAGCTGTCCCTGTTGAAACAATGTTATCTTCACGTACAAGCTGCATTTCGAGAAAGAAACGAAATTCTTCTTGGAATTCACCCCGTAAGATGGGGCCAAGTGATTGGGTGAGTGCTTGGGGTGAAATATCGGTAAGAAATCCAAGGCGTCCTCGATTGACGCCAACCACAGGTACGTCATGATCAACCACCGAGCGTGCGGCATCGAGTAAGCTGCCATCACCGCCAACAACGATAACTAAGTCGCATAATGCGCCTAATTGCTCACGAGAGATGGCCTTGATAGGCAAACTGGGGGACATGACCTGGGCACAAGAGGCCTCCATCAATACCTCAATCCCTTGGGCTTGCAGGAATGTGACCAGTGAGGCCAGCGTGCTTTGTACCTCTGGATTAGCATGTTTACCTATCAAGCCAATGGTAGAAAATATCGGGGCCATATCAATGCTCTCCTACTAACACAGCAAAACTCCCGCCAAGATGGGATGATCTTTAGCTATCAACCATTTAAAATGAAGGACATTATGAATTTAGGTAACCTTCAAACATAACCGTGGATAGCCACATTTTAGAAAATGACAGCAAATAGTATATCTGAACGTGCACAACTGCTGCTAAAGCATCTTGTTGAATTATACATCCGAGATGGCCAGCCCGTGGGATCAAAAACGCTTGTTTGCGAAGCGTTTCCGAGTTTGAGTACGGCTACCGTGCGCAAGGTCTTATGTGATCTGGAAGAAAAGGGTTTTTTAGCCTCACCCCACACCTCGGCTGGGCGTATCCCAACGACGGCAGGGATCCGCTTTTTTGTTGATAGTTTATTGTCGGTGCATCCCCTTGATGCTAAAGAAGCGAGAAAGGTTGAGGAACAGCTCGATCCGTCACAACCCACCAATCATTTGATTGTGAATGCCTCCAATGTGCTCTCTGAATTAACCCACATGGTGGGGATTGTGACCATGCCCCATCGGGAGCATCAGATCCTGCGCCATGTTGAATTCTTGCCGTTAGCCGATTATCGCGTTCTTGTGGTGTTGGTTTTCAATGATCGCGAAGTACAAAACCGTATTATTGTCACGCAGCAAAAATACACAGCGAGTGAATTAACCCAAGCCAGTAATTTTTTAAACCAGCACTTTGCTGGTAAAGATTTGTATGCGGCTCGTCAGGAGCTGCTGCAGTCATTAAGCCAAGATAGAACCCAAATGGATAGCTTAATGAAAGCGGTGGTTGATGTGGCAAGCCAAGCTTTTATCCCCAAAAAGCAACAAGAAGAATATTATTTAGCTGGTCACCAAAATTTAGTGACGCCTGGGGGTATTACACAGCTTGAACGGGTTTTCGATGCTTTTAAACAAAAGCAGCATATTTTGCAATTGCTCGATCATTGCTTACAAACCGAAGGTGTTCAGATGTTTATTGGCGAGGAATCCGGTTATGATGCCTTCCGTGAATGCAGCGTGATTACCTCATGCTACAAGATTGACGGTGAAACCGTTGGGGTATTGGGGGTGATAGGCCCTACCCGGATGCGTTATGACAAAGTCATTCCAATAGTTGAATTAACAGCAAAAATATTAGAAACACTCTTGAAACACGATAATTAGTCACCATATGTACTTTTTACCCGAATGCGCAGCATTTAAATAAGATTAGCTTTGAGCGAGGTTAACGATGTCAGACAATAAGAATAAGCCAGGAGAAGAAACCCCTTCACAGCGCTTTGAAGAAGATTTTCCAGTAGTTAACGACGATCATTTGCTTGCGCCTGATGATAGAACCGAATTACACGATCAAATCGATGTATTAAACAAAACCTTGAAAGAAACCCAGGCAAAAGCAGATGAAAACTGGGAACGTCTCGTTCGTAAAGAAGCGGAATTACAAAATGCGATAAGACGTGCTGAACAAGAGGTTGATAATGCACGTAAATTTGCAGTTGAGCGCTTTGCAGGTGAAATGTTGCAAGTACTCGATAGTCTTGATCAGGGTCTCGCTTATAGCCAAACAGAGAATATAACGGTTGATCATTTGGTGGAAGGCATTAAACTAACACATTCAGTGTTTATGAATGCAATGGATAAGCATGGTATTAAACCTATCGATCCCGCGGTGGGCGAAGTGTTTAATCCCGCGTTTCATGAAGCTATTTCGATTCAACCAAGTGCTGATTTAGAGCCGAATCGTATTTTAGCGGTGGTACAAAAAGGGTATATGCTCCAAAATCGCTTACTGCGTCCAGCCCGGGTGGTTGTGACGAGTAAACAAGAACAGTAGTCAATCCTTGAATTGGCAAATTTTGCCCATATATTGATGTAAGCATATTTGAATTTTATTAAAAAGCCTGGAGAAACGAAACAATGGCAAAGAATGTAGTAATTGGTATCGACTTAGGAACAACAAATTCCTGCGTAGCCATCATGGAAAATGGTAAACCTCGCGTTATTGAAAATAGCGAAGGTGATAGAACAACACCCTCTATTGTTGCATTTACAGAAGATGGTGAACGTCTTGTTGGGCAAACAGCAAAGCGCCAAGCAGTTACCAATCCTAAATATACCTACAATGCTGTTAAACGTTTAATTGGTCGTAAATATGACGATGCCAATTTACGTGATACGCATATTGCCTACAGTATTGTTCGTGCTGATAACGGCGATGCATGGGTTGAAGGTCGCAATAATGAAAAAATAGCACCACCACAAATTTCAGCACTTGTTTTAGCAAAAATGAAAAAGACCGCTGAAGATTATTTGGGGCATGAAGTGACCGAAGCGGTTATTACCGTTCCTGCCTATTTTAATGATTCACAACGTCAAGCAACCAAAGATGCGGGTAAAATTGCAGGTCTTGATGTTAAACGTATCATCAACGAACCTACCGCTGCTGCTTTAGCATTTGGTATGGATAAAAAGTCTGGCGATACCATTATTGCTGTTTACGACTTAGGGGGCGGTACTTTTGACGTCTCTATTATTGAAATTGCCGATATTGATGGCGAGCAGCAATTTGAAGTATTAGCAACCAACGGTGATACCCACTTAGGTGGTGAAGACTTTGACGATCGCATTATTCAATATTTAGTTGAAGAATTTAACAAAGATACCGGCGTTGATTTACGTAAAGATCCATTAGCATTACAGCGCTTAAAAGAAGCGGCTGAAAAAGCGAAAATCGAATTATCTTCACGTGAACAAACCGATATCAATCTGCCTTACATCACAGCAGATGCTTCTGGTCCTAAGCATATGAATATCCGTTTAACACGCGCTAAATTCGAATCATTAGTAGAAGATTTAATTCAGCGTACTTTAGAGCCATGCAAAACGGCGCTCAAAGACGCAGGTAAATCAACCAAAGATATTAATGCGGTTATCTTGGTCGGCGGTCAAACCCGTATGCCTAAAGTACAAGCACAAGTTGAATCTTTCTTTGGACAAGCACCTCGTAAAGACGTGAACCCTGACGAAGCCGTTGCGGTTGGTGCTGCGATTCAAGGTGCCGTATTATCTGGCGACGTAAAAGACATTTTATTACTTGACGTAACACCACTTTCCTTAGGTATTGAAACCATGGGTGGTGTGATGACCAAGTTAATCGAAAAAAATACCACTGTTCCTACTAAGAAAAGCCAAGTGTTCTCAACAGCGGATGATAACCAAACGGCAGTAACCGTGAGAATTTTCCAAGGTGAACGCGAACAAGCGGCTGCGAATAAATTCTTAGGGCAATTCGATTTGACCAATATCCCACCCTCACCACGTGGCATGCCACAAATTGAAGTGACATTCGATATTGACGCCAATGGTATTTTGCACGTATCTGCTAAAGATAAAGCTACCTCAAAAGAGCAATCAATGGTTGTTAAACCTTCTAGCGGTTTAAGCGATGAAGAAATTAACAAAATGGTTAATGAAGCGCATGAACATGAAGCAGAAGATAAAGAATTTGCAGAACTGGTTAGTGCTCGCAACAGCGCAGATAGCTTAATTCATGCTACTGAAAAATCGCTAAAAGAATTAGGTGATAAAGTAGAACCTAAAGAACGTGCAGATATTGAATCCGCAATGAGCGATTTGAAAGATATGCTGAAAAATAAAGACAATAAAGATAAAAAATCCATTGAAACGAAGACCCAACGACTCAGTGAAGCTTCCGCTAAAATGGCACAACGTCTTTATGGTGGTGCAGAAGGTCAAGCTGGACAAGCAGGTGCACAAGGCGCTCATCAGCAAGGTGGCAACCAAGGTGCAGGTGCGCAGCACAACGATGATGTTGTTGATGCTGAGTTTGAAGAAGTGAAGGATAACAAAAAGTAAGACCCTTGTCCGTCATTGCGAGCGAAGCGAAGCAATCCAGAAATGGTTGTTTCGCTTTGTCACAATGGGAAATTAAAAAAGAATGGTTGAATAGGTTGAAGAATGTCTAAACAAGATTATTATGAAGTGCTCGGTGTTTCACGCGGTGCCGATCAAGCTGAAATTAAAAAAGCTTATCGTCGTTTGGCAATGAAATATCATCCTGATCGTACTAAAGGCAATAAAGACGATGAGGAAAAATTTAAAAAAGCCACCGAGGCTTATGAAATCTTGATGGACAACCAAAAACGTCAAGCTTACGATCAATTTGGCCATGCCGGTGTTGATGGTTCACATGGTATGGGCGGTGGCCAGGGCGGTTTTGGCGATATTTTCAACGATATTTTTGCGGATATTTTTGGTGGTGCACAGGGTCGTTCCCGTGGCCAACCACGAGGCGCTGATTTGCGTTATGCGCTAGAAATGTCTTTAGAAGAAGCGGTACGTGGCGCGAATGTCACTATTCAAGTGCCAACCTGGGTCTCTTGCCAAAGCTGTCATGGCAGTGGTGCAAATAAAGGAAGCAAACCAGCCACTTGTCATAGCTGCCATGGTCATGGCCAAATTCGTATGCAACAAGGTTTCTTTTCACTACAACAAACTTGCCCAACTTGCCGAGGATCAGGACAGATTATTTCTGATCCATGCCGTCCTTGCCGTGGACAAGGTCGGGTACAAGATGAAAAGAAATTACAAGTTAAAATACCTGCAGGCGTTGATGAAGGCGACAGAATTCGTTTAACTGGCGAAGGAGAAGCGGCTCCCCAAGGTGGTATTGCAGGCGATTTATACGTAGAAGTTCACGTTAAAGAACATGCTATTTTCCAACGTGACGGCGAGAATCTTTACTGCGAAGTGCCAATTAGTTTTATCACCGCAGCATTGGGTGGTGACTTAGAAGTGCCAACACTCGATGGGCGCGTTAAATTACATATCCCTTCAGAAACACAAACAGGTAAAGTGTTTAAAATTTCCGGTAAAGGTGTGCGTCCTATTCGAGGCCGAAGTCAGGGTGATTTATTATGCCGTGTCGTTGTTGAAACACCCGTTGATTTAAATAAAAAACAAAAAGAATTATTACGTGAATTCGAAACCCATTATGAAGCGGGAAAAAATAGCCCGAGAGTGAATAAGTGGTTCGGAAAAGTAAAAGATTTTTTTGATAAAATGAAGTTTTAGAAAATAACGCTATTTGGCAATATTTTCGTCATTTCGAGGAGCGTAGCGACGAAGCAATCTACACTGATAACATGATGCTATTCCAAAATTGCTTCGTCTCTACGCTCCTCGCAATGACAAGTAGCAGTTGTTGCGATTCAAAACCTTACCCTCCTAGTACGAGTAATAACTCATCTAAATCTGTCGATTTTGTCAAAATAACGAATCTTTAGTATGCTTTATCCATCAATAAAAATGCTAAGGATTGGTCATGTTAAGAATTGCAATTGCAGGTTGTGCTGGGCGAATGGGTAAAGCATTAGTCCAAGCGGCAGTACTGCAGCCTGAGGTCAAATTAACCGTCGCAACCGTAACCCATGGTAATCCACTGAAAAATACCGATGTGGGTTCGATTGCTGGTATTGAAGCACTTCACATTAAGCCCGTTGATGATCTCCATAAGGTGCTTGACCAATTCGATGTCTTAATTGATTTTACGATCCCTGCCTCTACCTTATTACATTTATCTATTTGTCAAAAGGCCCATAAAAAAATGGTGATAGGGACGACCGGTTTTAGTGATGAGCAAAAACATCGCATTCAAGATGCCAGCAACCATATTCCCATTGTGTTTGCGCCGAATATGAGTATTGGCGTGAATCTTTGTTATGAACTTTTAAAACAAGCCGCAGCGGTGCTGGGTGATACCGTTGATATTGAAATTATCGAAGCACATCATCGTCATAAAATAGATGCCCCTTCAGGAACAGCGCTTAAAATGGGTGAAGTGATTGCCCAAACTTTAGGACGTGATTTCAATGAAGTGGCGGTTTTTGATCGTCATGGTATTACCGGAGAACGTGAACGGCAAACGATAGGTTTTTCTACCATCCGAGGCGGGGATATTGCGGGTGATCATACCGTGCTGTTTGCAAGCAGCGGCGAACGTATTGAAATTACCCATCGCGCTTCAAGTCGTCAAGCCTTTGCAACAGGGGCCGTGCATGCTGCCAAGTGGCTAGAAGATAAGCAATCCGGGCTTTATAGCATGAGTGATGTATTAGGCCTTACCCAGCCATGAGCGCTTTTTTTCAGCAAAATTTAAGCATACAAACCAAAGGCCGTGGTACGCTTGAACTCACCCGCGAAATTCAAGCATGGGTAAAAAAAAGCCAATACGCTATTGGCTTGTGTCATTTGTTTGTTAAACACACCAGTGCTTCATTAATCATTTGTGAAAATGCCGATCCGCAAGTTCGGCAAGATCTTGATCATTATTTTGCCAGTTTAGTGCCAGATGGTGATTCATTATTTTTACATAATGATGAAGGCCCAGATGATATGCCCGCTCACATTCGTACTATTTTAACGCAAACCAGTTTAACTATTCCCATTCAGGAAGGGCGATTGGCTTTGGGGACTTGGCAAGGCATTTATTTATATGAGCATCGTTATGCTCCCCATCAAAGAGAAATTATCATCACTATTCAGGGTTGATACTGTAACTATATTGTCTGCCAGCGTGCTGTTTTTTTACCGATAACATTTAAAGTATTCTAAAAATTCATTCGTGTAAAAGCACAGGATAATGTTATGACGTACGTTAAAAACACACTCAAACTGTTGCTTAATCTATTGGTTTCAATACTCTTTTTATCGCAGACGGTTTTTGCCGATCCCCCTGCGCGTGTTGCAAGGCTCAGCTTTATCAATGGTGATGTGATTTTTTCACCAGCAGGCGAGAAACAATGGGTGAAAGCCAACCTAAATCGTCCTTTGATCGTGGGTGATAGATTATGGACCTATGAAGGTGCGCGCACGCAATTGCAGCTAGGCAGTGCTAGTTTTTTTGTTGATGGTCAATCCAGTATTAGCATTTTAAATCTCAATGAAAAAATCAGTCAATTTAAACTCACGCAAGGTAGGATTAATTTTGTGGTACGTGGTGTCACCTCGCGTCCCATTGAAGTCGACACTCCTAATTTAGCTTTAGTCGTGAATACACCAGGAAGTTACAGTATTTCAGTCGATCCTAGAACCAATTCAACAGCGGTGAGTGTCTTCAAAGGTAAAGCAGTCGTTTATGGTAAAAAAGCTGCTTATCGTATTAATGATAAACGAAGCTATCGATTTACAGGGGTTGATTTACGTTCCCAAAGTATTAAACGAGTCGATGATAATTTTGACAGATGGTATCAAGAACGCACATCCCGCAAATTGACAACCGTGCGTTATGTTTCGCCAGAAGTGATTGGTTATGAAGATTTAGAAGATCACGGTGTGTGGGTGAATAACAAGCGTTATGGTTATATATGGCAGCCCAAAGTCGCTGCTAACTGGGTTCCCTATCGTGATGGTCATTGGGCATGGATTGAACCTTGGGGTTGGACATGGGTCGATAATCAACCTTGGGGCTTTGCGCCATTTCATTATGGTCGCTGGACTTATGTAACCAATCGTTGGTATTGGGTGCCAGGTCCTAGGCGAGCTAATCCGGTTTATGCACCTGCCTTAGTCGCTTTTGTTGGCACTTCCAGAGCACAATTAACACTATCAACGGGTGGCATTGGCATTGCGTGGTTCCCATTAGGGCCTGGCGATGTTTATCGACCTGCCTATTCTGTGAGTCGAGATTATTTTATGCGAGTGAATTCCAGCAATACGATTGTGAAGCAAAAAACGATACTGACGCAGGTTTATTCACAACCTACGCTGCCTTTAACTTATGCGAATCAACAAATCGCAAATTCAGTGACCGCAGTACCCTCAAAAGTATTTGTTCAAGCGCAACCGGTTGCGGCAGCTGCTGTTGCTGTTCCACCAACCAGCATTACCCAAACACAAGTAAGTGCGGCAGCGCCTGTTGCCCCAACGGCAGTTAGTGTTGCTGGCTCGGAAAAAACGGTTGAAAAACCGCCGGTTAAAGCAGAAGAGCCGGTTGTTGTACAAAATCCACCTGCGCAAGAGCCGATTTCTTTTGAAAAGAAAGAACCAATGCTCGCCAAAGATCCTGGTATTCCACTGGATGAAAAACAATTAACCGCATTACAACCTGAAAAACCAGCTGTTGTAGAAACAGTGAAAGTAGAGCCTGAAGTTAAGCCGGTTGAGATTCCATCCGTGACAGAGGCGCCAAAAACAGAAGAACCTAAGGCAGAAGAGCCCAAAAAAGCACCAAAACCAGAAGAACCTGCGCCCCAAGCGCCTACACCTGAAATGCCAGCTCCTGAAAAACCACAGCCTGAAATGCCTAAACCAGAAGAACCTAAACCCGAGGTTCCTAAGCCACAAGAGCCTCAGCCTGAGGTACCCAAAGTACCAGAAGAATTACCGAAGGCACCTAAACCTGAAACACAGGAACCTTCAGTGATTGAAGCACCTAAAGGCAATGCTGCAGAAGAAAGATTTAAAGAGCCTCCGGCGGTAGATCAAAGAGCTATTCCAGGTGAGCCTGAAACGCAGCCAGAATCCGAAGGATTCAAGCAACGCCCAGAAAATAAGATGACACCTTCTGAGCCAGAAGCAGGGGAAGTGCCTGTTGAAAGAACGATACCGGGGCCACCCGAACCCAATCCCAATGAAGGATTTAAGCGTGATATAGCGCCTTCTAAACCAGAGGCTGCAGAGCCACCACCTCGTGCGGCAGAGCCCATCGATATTCCAGAACCACCGGTGCATAAGCCAGAACCCGCTCCGATGCCAACACCTAAACCTGCGCCAATGCCAGAGCCTAAACCGGCACCTGCGCCTACCCCAACGCCCGCACCGATGCCTGAACCTAAACCGATTATGCCGACACCTGAACCTCCTAAACCGGCACCTGAACCACCACCGATGCCAGCACCGCCGCCTGTGCCTGTGCCTGAAGCGCCACAGGCACCACCAACGCCAGCACCGGAGCCTCCTGTGATGCCAAGTCCAGATGGAGCCCCTAATCCGGGTAATGTGCCAAGCGTTCAATAGGCACATTTAGCGGCTTATTATCGCCAATGGTCATGAAGGCTTTCATTCAGAGAGTTTTATCAAATATTGCCAATCAATATAAAAAAATCATTATACAAGTCGAATATCAATAAATTTGAGTCTTATTTCAATATGCTTGAATCAGATGATCAACATGCGTTAAAAGAATTGTTTGTTGGACAATCATCGGCAGATCAAATGATTGCTTTTGCTTTTATCTGCGATACCGTGATATCGCAATTTCCCGATATTCAGATTGATAATGATGAATTCTACGGAAGTTCTCCGAACAGTTATTTGCCGAGTCTGGCAAATCATTCTTCTCCTTCAGCACAAACAGCCAGTGAAGAAGATGATTTCACCGATGGCGTGAGAAAAACGCAACTTAATCTCAAGTAAAAGCGAATATATCTAAGAAAAATTCTTAGATATCATATATAAAAAACATCTTAGACCCACTTTTCACATTTTTTTCTTTACGGCCCCATAGGTATCTGATATGGTTGCCGTCTAACTATATTGCTGCTAAATAAATCGCATCTTCATGTATGGGCGATATACCTTGAGTGTATTGCCAACCAGTAAATGGATCTTTAGAAAACTCGATTAATAAACAATAAAATCTTTGTATTTTTATTTGTGAAAGCATTTTTTGATATAAAAAAAACTGAAACTTTGGAGTAGCTGCATGCCTTCATCTAGAACTTCCTCTTCGTCATCCTCTTCATGGCCTGCTGACATTCCTCGAATAGAAGAGATTGCACAAATTCTGGCGAAACCATGTAACGAATTAAACATTGAAAATGAATACGCAGAAGAAGTGGCAGCCAAACTTGCCAGCTATTTTAAAAAAAAACCTAATTTCATCGAGGTTTTTTATAATCGATATGAGTTATATCTAAAATCTTTGCTTGATAGCATGAAAAGTATAGGAAACGATCACTTAAAAATACAAGATGAGATTGATTCGCAATTCATTTCTTTATTGAATGGGGTAAGCAAAGGCGCTATTACCGATAGCAATGAACCAAATAGTGTCTTAAGTGTTTTATCGCAACAGGATTCATTTTTGAGTTCTTTAATGAATCTGTCGATGCAATCGAATGCAGATACCTATAATAACTTAAATGCGTTGAATAATGCCGCAAAAGCGATAACAAGTGAAGCCTCAAAAAATTGTCTCGATAATTTAAATAAGCAGTTCAATATAGGATATTTTTTTCACTTTTACCTTATTAAAAAACACCAAGTGCTATTTAAGCATCAACAAAGAGTGATTATCAATCTTTGGACAACCATCTCTCAAATTGCAAGTCATACAAGGCCTGTTGTTGAGGATGCACCTTCTACCACATTAATGTGGTGCTCTTTTCTCTTGCCAATATTGGATGTCTGTCATGCTGAATTTGATGCATTGCTAAAAAAAGTCAAAGACAATCAAGTTGACGATCTTGAATTAGATTTTGTTCGTAATGTCAAATCTAATTTTCCTCAGTTAATTGCTTTGTATCCACAGATTTTAATTACCCTTGGGTATATCTATGCCAAGATGGGAAATGTAGAAAAAGCTAACCTTTATATAGAGATGTTTAATCAACAAATTGTCAGTATTAAAGAGCGCTTTGCAACAAATGGTGATAGGTTTTTAGAAGAAGACTTGAACAAGCTAGAAGATAATGATCTTGTAGAAGCGAAGGTGACATTGACAAGTACTTTAATATCTAGTGAACATTTGCGCGAATGTGAAATCAAAGTAAAAGAATTAGCCGTTTCATTTAAAATCACGCAACCAGCAACGTTCTTTAGTGATGAAGAAACAAGGATTGTGCCATTTGCGTCTTCTTCCTCTTCTTCATCTTCGTCGTCTTCTGCTTCGTCAGCTCCATCCTCTGGTACTCTATTAAATAAAATAGAAATGATGACGAAAAGTCTTAAAGCAATTTCTGCCTGTAATGCACTGTTAGTTAAACGAACAGATGAAAACACAACGGATGCGATTGAGCAAACATTTGCCTACTTACATGAACTAACATTGAACGAAAATCGTGATTTTGCGTCAGAAAATATTCAAGCTGCAATCATTATGTGCGAAGAATGGGCAAAATTATTTGCGGTTGATTATACTGAGGAGGCTAAACCCATCACAAATGAGTGGAATGAAATCATTAAAACGCTGATTCAGTGTAAAGATGCAGAAGAAGCCTATATGCCAGGTTATTATGAAGCATTATTAACTGAGATGGCTCAGCAAGACGTAATTGACGAGAATATGAATTTGGCATTATTACCAAGCTGCCCGGATGTTGTTCCGTCTAACTTTAACAATAAATTTCAACGATTTATGTACCAGCACGCTCGTTTTAAATTAGAAGAAAACGCTCAACATTTAACCAAGTGTAGAGAAAACATCAATATTTTTCATTTTGTGTTGTCTGTCATCTCGAACCCTAGCTTGCATCATTTTTATACCGGAAATTTTATTCACCAATTGTGGAAAAATATAGCGTTAGCGAATAGAGGCATTGCTACTTTGCTAAATGAAAATAAAGCGCAGCAAGGCGATGATTTACTAGAAATGGCACGCCAACATTACGTGCACATAAAAGAGTACTTTAAGATTTATCAGAAAATGTTAAATGCTGTGCGTGATCATAAAGCGTTAGCTGTCTCTCCTGCTTGTATTCGTGAAATTAGACCCAAATTATTTGATGCTATTTATCAATTAATGACAGCCTGTGCTGATTATGTTTTTTGTGAATTGCATCATGGCGATTTATCGAAAGCATCAGAAGCACTCCCATTTTGTTACGATGCTTTAAAATCATTGCTTAATGATTCAGTAACACTTTCAGCAGAAAATGAAGCAAAACTTGCTAATTATATTAGCGATCTTCAACAGTTAATTTGTTCTCTCTACACGCCGCAATTAGGTTCAGCGTTTGAAGCATTTGTACGACAAGCAAGTCAAAGCCATCTTCCTGATGATATTTCTTTACAGGCCGATCAGGCGGGCTTTTGGCAAGCATACGGTGCCTATATTACTCAGCCGCTAACGTTACAAGCGTTGGAAATACAAAATCCCCTTATGCATAATGTTATTCTTGAATCAAGAGCGACTGTTTACTATTACGTCTTGACGCATTTCGTAAAAGAAACGTCACCACATTATACCATGACCTTGGCAGCACTTTGGGAAGTATGCACCCAGCTTTATCGTAATGCAGAAAATTTATCGAAGAAAGTGACGCATCCAGAACATCGGGCAACAAAATTATTGAACCCAATTGAACGGTATAAATCTTATGTTAAAGATCTGATACCCAAAGTTGAAAAATTAAAAAATCAAAAATATGCCCCAGAGATTAAGGCATTCAAAGAAGCGTTCAAAGAGATTTTACCTTTTGATGAACGAGAACTGGATGCAATGTCATTCAGAGGAAAAAGAGGCCAAGCCAGAAAAGGGCAAACCCAAAAAGATCAACCCAAGGGAACTCAATCCAAGAGAGCTCAACCCCAAAAAGGCAAAATCAAGGAAGATCAAACCAGAAAAGCTCAATTTAACGCTCCATTCATTATGCCCAAAGGCTACGTTAGCCGCGCGCCAATGGATGAAATAAGCGCAATCGATGGAGAGTGGAAATCTCAAAAGAGTAGTGGTAGTACTCCTTCACAGGAGCTAGCCGCATCAACAGTGTCTAGCTCTAGTGTGAAAAAAGGTAAACGCTTAGAAAAGATCGCTAGTTTTAGTTGGCAGACCATGACATCATCATCAGTAGCTCAGGCTTCAAGTATCAAACCAAGCCAGCCTTCACAAAATGGCAGCCACGCTCGCAAAACACTGCAGGGTGAAAAGCAAGCATCAACATCGAGCTCAAGCCACTTAGCAGCAAGCAGTGGTTCTAAAGGGAATGAGAAAAAGGTAAAGCCAAAGAAGTGGAAGCCAGTATTACGAGCATCGTCTATGCGTACGCAATCTGCAGCTCCTGTTTTATCAGGTGATATTTATTTGGGCCTACAAGATCCGGGTAATATTTTTAGTAGGCAAGATAATGACGCAGCGGTAGAAGCACTTGCTAAGAAAATGGAGTCATTGAATCTAGAGAATTCACTGAAACGCATTTTAAATCTGCCTTTACAAGAAGTAGATTTAGAAGGTGCTTCTGAAGGTGCGACTTGTTGGAAGCCTATAAAAAAAGCGCGTGATGGTATTGCAAAAGAAAATCCTCAAGATTATTTAAAGACAGACGGTTGCACGGTTGTTAGTGCTGGTGCTTTCAATATTCCTTTAGATCTTTTGGCGATATGTTCTCAATTACATTCTGCTGGATTTAAAGCCTTCATCAATGGCTGTGCGCTGCATGCGACTATTTTGGGAGTTATGCCAAAAGACGTTGAAATTCTGACAAATTGCCCTCGAGAAATAGCGTATCAATTATTCAACTATAACGGAAAATTGAGCTCTGCGCGTAATGATCTTTATCTCTTATATTCTGGGATTGATATCGTCTGCAGTGATGCAAAAAGCCTTAAAGAAGAAGCGTTAACACGTACCTTTAAATGGGATGCTATTTTTTATTGTCCGAGAACGCGGCGGTTATATGATCCATTGAATGCCTATTCGTCACTTCATGACAGACATTTGAATCTGATAAAGGATGATATTCGAGTCAGCTTTATAGAAGATCCGATGCAAATTTTGACGGCGATACGTCGTTTTAATTCATTAAATATGATACTGACGCCTTTTGATGTAAAATTCATGAAGACGCTGTCTTCGGGTATTGCTAGTGCCCCTTGGGAAATTAGAGCAAATAACATCAAGGCATTATTTTTGAGAGACTATGAACAAGCAAAAGAAAATTATGATATTCTTATCAGTCATCAAATTATGCCATGTTTGTTTTCATCCAATCCAAGTGAGAGAGCTTATTATCATACGACAGCAAATTTTGATTATGGGGTAAATCGGTTTTGGTGTGATACATTGTCTCAGATTTATGCGGACGAGACCAAAGGTGGGACAACGACATTGTCTCGATTTGATCAAGTCATCGCTTTAATTCTGTTTCTTCGGTTACTTGGTTATTGTGCGCATCAACAAAGAAAGGAAGGGCAACCTCATTTTACAGATGAGTTAAGTCGTATCGAAGGATCCTTTGCTCATGTTGACTCAGCATTAGCCAACACAGAAGCTTTGATTATGAATATCTATCCTGAGCAAAAAAATCGGGAAGCCATCTTAAAAGCCGTTTCCAATCTTCATCGGACATTTAATGCGCCACCGCGTGGCGTATTAATAAATTATTCTAAATTAAAAGAAGCAGCTCGCTCTTTGGGACCGACTACCGGTTGTGATGAACAACAGATAGTCCTTGCAAGTAGCAGCAGTTGTTCTACAAGTAGTCATCATCAAACGGCGACGAGTAGCAGTAGTCATAGTAAAACGGTAATTAAACCGGTAATTAAACCGGCACCTCGTGGTCGTTCTGTTAGAAGATAAACCTAGAAGGTAGATAAAAAGGTTGATTTTAAAAATCAGCCTTTTATATATTAAGGAAATATGAGTGTTTTCAACGGAAATTTAAATTACTTTAGTAGTATGTTGAACCTATATTTCTTGAAGATGTTAAGAATGAATTGTAAAATACATCCTTTTAAATTTTGTATAAATAGAAGAGAGTGGTGATATGACACATGATGCGGATGAAAGCGCTCAGCAAGCAACATTGAATCAGGGTACAATGGCAGGCGAGGTTGCCAGTGGTGTTGCAGTCGGTGTAGGAACCGTTTTTATATCAGAAGCCTTTAAAGGCTTGAGATGGCTCTACAATTATGTTACTTCCTCTCCAAGCGAGGAAGAGCGCTTAAGAGCGTTGGCACAGGCTCAAGACATGGCAGAGTTAGATGGGCCAAACGTTGCTGCTGAGACGACTCCTCCGCGGCTTAAATAATAAAAGCATCGTTGCATAGAATGGATATCTATGCAACGACTCACTAAGCCCATAAAGAGTGATTAATCTGTCTTTGTGTGATGATTTTTGACTAGTTTTTCATTCAAATTGAGAGAAGATTGCTTGCCGATTTTATCATAATGCCGATTGAGCCATTCATCCGTTTTGGCCCTTCCGCGATTATAGAGTAAATACAGAAAATCCCAATCGCTGGAATATTTTGACGCTACTGAAAGATCATTTAACGCTTTGTCTGCACTAATAGAATGCAGCAAGATATATTTGAATCTATCTTTGAATTCGTCTTTTATCCATCCTTTATCAATCAAGTTATGAATAAAATCAATCGAGCGGAATTCTCGCAGTAATGCTGAATTAAAAGAAATCTCATTAATCCGATTAAATATTTCAGCAGGTGTCTCAGGTGGTGGAGGACGTTCTAGCGGATTAACATGGATAATAACAATATCATTACTCTCAACGTGATAGAAAAATGGGAAAAGAGAGGGATTTCCCGAATAGCCACCATCCCAATAATACTCTCCATCAATTTCGACTGCTTTAAATAAATTGGGCAAACACGCCGATGCTAAAGTTGCTTCAGGCGTAATTTCATTCGTTTTAAATATTTTGACTTGGCCGGTACGCACATTGGTCGCAGAAAGAAATAATTTGGTAAAAGGGCATTGCTGTAAGAGTGCAAAATCAACGTTAGCTAAAAGCACTTCTTTGAGTGGATTGTAATCATTGACATTCCATTGGTATGGCGAGAACCAATTGGTAAAGCTGTTAAAGGCATGATACAAAACAGATTGATCCATTTTCATACCAAACCAAAATTTTTCCCAGGGTAACTGCTTGCAGGGATTATTCAATGCACCTGATTTAGCAATATCTTGCCAAAAATGATACAGACTCTCTCTGGCTCCTTCTCTTCCTCCCACTAATAACCCATGGGCAAGAACAACTGCCATCATCGAGCCAGCACTGGTTCCACTGATCCCTTCAAAATGGATATTACCATCTTCTAAAAGACGATCAATAACTCCCCAAGCAAAAGCACCATGTGCCCCACCGCCTTGTATCGCTAAATTAATCCGTTTATATTTTTCAGGGTTTGCCATATATTGGCTGAAATAGCGATTATTTTTATGCTCGGTACCAGCCTTAGGCTTTTTAGAATTCGTTTGTTTATTTGACATGTCGATTGGGTTCTCAACAAAAGCGCTTTATAAGTTATCGGTTTTAAACACTGTATTGATGAGGCTTTTGCTTATTATTTCCTGTCAATATAACCAAGCTACCTTACAATTTGAAGCTACACGCATTAAAGTATTGCATTTGAAATGTGCTAAGGCTAAAAATAAAAAAATAAGCTCAAATATGTGAGGATGATATGCCCGTTTCAGCTGAGAAAGATGAACTTAATCGGTCAGTCGAGTTTGCTGACAAAGGTGTTAAAAATGGGGCCGAGTCTTGGCAGATCGAAGATTTTTTAAAGCAAAATCAAGATAAAATGAATTTGAGTAATGTGATTACTATTCCTAAAAAGGAAGTCAAAGCTTCCTATGGAGGCGAAAAAGAGGTTATTCAATTTGATTTACTTATTTTAAAAGATGGTACAACCATTCAAGCCAATGTCACAACAACTAAAGAGCCTGATGGTAGTAACAGTTCTGGTTTTTCTGTTGATATGTCTAAAATCACGGATCCTGACGAGGCTAAAGAAGTGCTTTCCAAATTATTGGATGTAACCTTAGAAACAAAACTACGTTTTCATCCAGCAGGCCAAGAATTAAGATTATATGCAACTGGCAATCCTAAATGGGACGCAATTACTCGCGAAGTGGAACAAGAAAAATGTGCTGAATTTGCGGCTAAATTTCAGGAAAAAGGCATTAAGTTATATATCAATAATAAATTAATGATTGGTGAACCTGATAATGACATGAAAAACTCCAGTCAAGAAGAACCCAGACGCGCTAAGCCTTGGGACGTGCCTCGTGGTGCACCTGATGCCAGACCTAAACGTGAGTAATCACTAATTATCTTGAAATTATATTTAAAACCAGGGAATCTTCCCAACTTCTATTTTGTCTAAAAAGTACAAAATAGAAGGGATCTGCCATGGCTAAAACTAAGAAACCACCAAAATTTAACTATAAAAAACTGGGCAAATATCCACGTCGCTATGATGTGCTTTCAGAAGATAGTGACAAGGAAGAAGATAAAGAAGTGATAGCGGATGTTTTAGAATGGATGAATGAGCCGGTGGCTGATGCCATTGATAATGGAAAAAAAAGAAAAGATGTGATGGAAATGGTTGATGCTGGGGTTGCATTATCACAACTCAATAAAGTGTCTGCCATCTCAACAATGCAGAATGCGACGTCTCATGGCCATGTTAGACGTGGTGTGAGTAAGCTGTTTTATGATCTTTATTATGGGGCAAGAGATTTACTTTCTAAACAGCGTGTCAAAACCACCTTAACGACCGTAGCGGGTATTGGTGCAGGTGTTGCGATTGGTGTGGTCTTAGGCACTATTGTGTTTCCTGGAATTGGCTCAGCCATTGGTGGAGCGATTGGTGGTGCGATTGTCGGAACGACAGCAGCATTAGGTGGGGGTATTGGGCTTGGGATTTTAGGAGGAGTTGCGGGTAGTTGGCTTGGTAAAAAAATCTCAAGTAAATTATTTAAAGAAGAAAAGCATTATGAACTGTCTAAAAAACTCACTTCAAAAATAAAGAAACGCTATGGTATTTCTGGAAAAACATTGTTAATGATGAATGATTATCTTTATAACCGTCAACACAATGTAAAAAGTCCTTTATGTCAACGCTATTATAGAATGTTACGCAAAAATGGTATTCAAAAAGGGGATAATGTCGCCATTGAAAAAATGGCACATTATTTTAACCATGAATTGAAGCTTTTGGCATTAGAACTTGATGCTGATCCAGATAATGAAGCGCTACAAGAAGATAAAAAAGCCGTTTTATATATCATGCGCCATCTTGTCAAAGCAGAAGGTATTCCTGCCAAAACAAGAGAAAAAATACAACAAACCTTAAATGAAATATCGAAGAAAAAAGAACTTCCCTCTGCAAGAATGGTGCAGGATGAGCCAGAACCTGAAAAAACAGTGAAGAGACTATCGGTTGTCCAAGAACCTCTTAAGAAAGAGCCAAGAGCGCAACTCAATAAACGCTTTGTTGATAATTTACGTAAAGCAAATCTTGGGATCAAAGAAGTAGAAGAAGAACACCATCGTCCTGAATCTATGAATCATAGTTACTATCAATATCATATTAAACGACATAACAAACCTGATTTGCCTGATATTTTATTCCGAGAAGTGAAAATTAGTCCTAATCATTATTCAGCAGAAGTGATGGTTGATAAAACACAATTAGATGAAGAAAATAAAGAAGCCGTATCTGCTGTATTAGTGGCACAAGCAAGGGCGCTTTATGAATCAACAGGTAATAAACATCTAAAAATTATTGCAGACAAGGATGATGATTTTGCTATTCGTTTAATGGCTGCAGCATTGGTTGCAGATATGATACCTGATTTAGATGAAAGGGAATATCCATTGGATACGCCTGAACAAAAAGCAAAACGAGAACAAATTATGGAGAAAGCTTATGCCATAGCTGGACTTGAGCCTCCTTATAAAGCAAAAACACGAGTAGGATTTAGGGTTGATTTTGAACCTTAATGTATCTGCACTGTTTTCATCACCCATCAATAAAAACCTGCCTCAGGTCCCATTTAGTTACCATTATAAATCATCTTCTCGATTAACTATTGATATTACGCGAAATTATCACTATAATTCCGCTATTTTGTGTCGATGAAACGGTAAATCCATTGGGAGGTGAAGTGCCACAGTTCGCGCTTCTTGCACTTGAAGATGGCTCATTATTTGAAGGAATCGCCTTTGGTTATCTAGGTCAATCAGAAGTATTTGCAGTGGGTGAAGTTGTCTTTAACACCGCAATGACTGGATACCAAGAAATTATTACCGATCCTTCTTATGCTGGTCAATTAATTACCCTAACCTATCCCCATATTGGCAACGTTGGTATTAACACCGATGATTGCGAATCCAATACTATTCACGCTAAAGGTCTTATTATTCGTCAACTGCCCTTATTGGCAAGTAATTGGCGACAACAAATGACCCTTGATGCTTTTATGAAAGAGCAAAAAATTGTTGGCATCACAGATATCGATACTCGTCGTTTAACACGCGTATTGCGTACACAAGGTGCGTTAAAGGGTTGTATTTATACGGCAGAAAAGATCACACAAGAAGGTATTACCTTAGCGATTGAAAAAGCGCGTGCCTTTTCTGGGCTAGCCGGCCTTGATTTAGCCATTGAGGTGACAACCAAAGCGCCTTATGTTTGGCAAGAAGGCGGTTTATGGGCATTACAACCTAAAGCACCAGAACAATCACAATTTCATGTGGTTGCCTATGATTTTGGGATTAAAAAAACCATTTTGCGTTGTTTAACCGATGCAGGATGTAAAGTGACGGTCGTGCCAGCAAAAACGCCTGCGCAAGAAGTGCTTGCATTACAGCCACACGGTGTTTTCCTATCCAATGGCCCAGGCGATCCACAAGCTTGTGATTATGCCATTACTGCCATTCAACACTTGTTGGAAAAGAATATTCCGATTTTTGGTATTTGCTTAGGACATCAATTACTGGCGCTGGCATTACAGGCTAAAACGCACAAAATGAAATTTGGCCATCATGGCGGCAATCATCCTGTGAAAGCATTAATGCTGAATCAAGTGATGATTACCAGCCAAAATCATGGATTTACGGTCGATGATAATGCGTTACCTGAATGCATTGAAGTGACGCATCGTTCTTTATTTGATGGCACCATTCAGGGCATCAAACATCGTTCGAAGCCAGCATTTGGATTTCAAGGACATCCAGAAGCGGGACCGGGTCCTAATGATGTAAGAGGATTATTTGCAGAATTTGTCACAATGATGCAAAACCATCACGCAATAGTCACAGCAAATGAATTAGAAACAGTGTGAGATATGCCAAAAAGAACAGACATTAAAAGCATTTTAGTCATCGGCGCCGGCCCTATTATCATTGGTCAGGGTTGTGAATTTGATTATTCCGGTGCGCAAGCCTGTAAAGCACTTCGTGATGATGGATATCGGGTCATTTTAGTGAATTCGAATCCTGCAACGATCATGACCGATCCACAAATGGCAGATGCCATATACATTGAACCCATTCGTTGGGAAATTGTGGCAAAGATTATTGAAAAAGAACGTCCTGATGCGTTGTTGCCGACTATGGGTGGGCAAACCGCATTAAATTGTGCGTTGGATTTAGTGCGTTTTGATGTACTGAAAAAATGGAATGTCGAATTAATTGGCGCGAGCCGTGATGCGATTGACAAAGCAGAAGATCGTGAACGGTTTCGTGAAGCAATGAAAGAAATTGGCTTGAAAATGCCAAAATCCGCTATTGCCCACTGTTTAGATAGCGCCAAAGCTGCCCAGGCACAGGTTGGCTTTCCTACCATTATCCGTCCTTCCTTCACCTTAGGAGGAAGTGGTGGTGGTATTGCTTACAACATGGAAGAGTTTGAAGAGATCTGTAAGCGTGGCTTAAGCTTATCGCCAACCAATGAATTATTGATTGAGCAATCGATTATTGGTTGGAAAGAATACGAAATGGAAGTGGTGCGAGATAAAAAAGACAATTGCATCATTGTGTGTTCCATTGAAAATATTGATCCCATGGGCGTTCACACAGGCGACTCGATTACCGTTGCGCCCGCGCAAACGCTCACCGATAAAGAATATCAACTTATGCGAGATGCATCCATTGCGGTATTGCGTAAGATTGGTGTTGAAACAGGTGGTTCAAACGTTCAATTTGCCGTTAATCCCGAGAATGGCGAATTGCATGTCATTGAAATGAATCCACGTGTTTCGCGCTCATCAGCGCTAGCATCCAAAGCAACGGGTTTTCCGATTGCAAAAATCGCAGCTAAATTAGCGGTTGGCTACACATTAGATGAATTAGCGAATGAAATGACCGGTAAATTAACACCGGCTTCATTTGAGCCTGCGATTGACTATGTTGTTACCAAGATCCCTCGCTTTAATTTTGAGAAATTCCCGCAAGCCGATACTTTATTGACAACCCAAATGAAATCGGTTGGCGAAGTGATGGCCATTGGTCGCACATTCCAAGAATCATTACAAAAAGCCATTCGTGGGTTAGAAATTGGTTTTTATGGTTTAGAGTCAATTTTTGATTTAACCAAAGCCGATGCTAAAGATGTAAGACAATATTTGCAGCGTCCTACTTGGCAGAGATTGTGGGCAATTGGCGATGCTTTTCGTTTAGGTTTAACGCTTGCACAAGTACAAGAACACACGCGGATCGACCCTTGGTTTTTAGCTCAAATTGAAGATTTAATCACCGCTGAAAATAAGCTTCGCAATACCAATTTTGGCGAATTAGATAAAAGAACCTTAAGACAATTAAAACGTCAAGGATTTTCAGACATTCGTTTAGCCACTTTGCTTGGCGTCAGTGAACAGACCTTACGTAAAAAACGTTGGGAGCTGGGCGTGCGACCTGTTTACAAGCGTGTTGATAGTTGTGCGGCAGAATTTGCAGTTTCTACGGCTTATCTTTATTCCACTTATGAAGAAGAATGTGAAGCAATCCCTACTGATAAACGCAAAATTATGGTGTTAGGTGGTGGTCCTAACCGTATTGGTCAAGGTATTGAGTTTGACTATTGTTGTGTGCATGCCTCACAAGCGATGCAGGAAGAAGGTTTTGAAACCATTATGGTCAATTGTAACCCTGAAACGGTTTCAACGGACTATGATACTTCCGATAGATTATATTTTGAACCACTGACCTTAGAAGATGTCTTAGAAATTGTTCAATTAGAAAAGCCATATGGCGTCATTGTCCAGTTTGGTGGTCAAACACCTTTGAAATTAGCGAAAGAATTAGAAGCCAATGGTGTGCCTATTATTGGCACTACGCCAGATGCGATTGATAGAGCGGAAGATAGAGGCCGTTTTCAGCAAATGGTTAACCGCTTAGGTATTTTACAGCCGCCCAATGGCATGGCTGCGACCTATGAAGAAGCGAGTAAAATTGCGAGTGACATTGGTTATCCATTAATCGTTCGTCCTTCCTATGTGTTAGGTGGGCGCGCGATGGAAATTGTTTATAACGATGATGAGTTGCGTGATTACATGCAGCGTGCAACCTATGTCACCAAAGAATCGCCTATTTTATTAGATCGCTTTTTAGATGATGCGACCGAGGTGGATGTAGATGCCATCAGCGATGGCGAACAAGTGCTTATCGGTGGCATTATGGAACACATTGAACAAGCCGGTGTCCATTCGGGCGATTCTGCTTGCTCATTACCCCCCTTTAGCTTAAGCGAAGCAATCCAAAATCAACTGCGAGATCAAATGCGAAAAATGGCACGTGAATTAGGTGTTGTTGGTTTGATTAATGCGCAATTTGCGATTAAAGATGAAAAGATCTATGTCTTAGAAGTGAATCCAAGAGCTGCTCGTACCGTGCCCTTTGTTTCAAAAGTGATAGGTCGTTCGCTCGCTAAAATTGCAGCACGTTGCATGGTGGGGATCTCATTAACCACGCAGCAGCAATTGAATGAATATCAAGCAGACTTTTTTGCAGTTAAGAAAAGTGTATTTCCATTTGAAAAGTTTCCAGGTGTTGATCCCATTCTTGGACCTGAAATGCGCTCAACTGGTGAAGTGATGGGAGTGGGTGACACTTTTGCGGAAGCTTATGCTAAAAGCGAATTGGCAACCGCTGCGCCCCAAATTACCGACTCTGGTGTGGCATTGATTAGCGTCAAAGATGCTGATAAACCCGGTGCAGTCGACATTGCTAAAAAGTTGCATGATCTGGGATTCAATTTGCTTGCTACGGTAGGAACCGCTAATGCGCTTAAGGCAGCTGGATTACCTTGTGAAGTTATTAGTAAGGTAAATGAAGGTAGGCCTCATATTGTAGATAGCATCAAAAATGATAAAATCGACTTCATTATAAATACCACGGAAGGTCGGCAAGCAACGGCCGATTCTAATGCAATCCGTCGTACTGCGGTTCAACGCAAAGTATGTTATTCAACAACCTTGTCTGGGGCGAAAGCTCAAGTGTTGGCGTTAGCGTATCAAAAGAATCATAGCATTGCGCCAATACAGGATTTACATTTAAGAGTGAAAGAAAGATGAACAAAATTCCGATGACTGTGGCTGGTGCGCAGAAATTACGTGAAGAATTAATCCGATTAAAAACGGTTGAGCGCCCAAGAATTATTGAAGCTATCAGTGAAGCTCGGGGTCATGGTGATTTGAAAGAAAATGCAGAATACCATGCAGCAAAAGAGCAACAATCCTTTTTAGAGGGGCGGATCTCTGAGGTAGAAAGCAAATTAGCCAATTCTCAAATCATTGATGTGACGAAATTGCCTAAAAATGGTCGTGTGGTATTTGGTACAACGGTTGATTTAATTAACGTTACAACCGATGAACAAGTTACCTATAGGATTGTTGGTGATGATGAAGCGGATCTGAAACAGGCTATGATCTCGGTTAACTCTCCTATCGCACGTGCCATGATTGGCAAGAGTGAAGGAGACATCGTTGTGGTACAAACACCAAACGGTGAAGTAGAGTATGAAGTCAGCAAGGTTCACTATCTAGCCTAACAAAATTATAACGCTGCTTTATTGAAAATGATTGAATACAGCAGCGTTTTCTCTCCTTAAATATCATCGATTGAAATTCCAATAAAAACATTCGAACTTAGCCAAATAAAACAACAATATTGTTTTGCCACTTATCTCAAGATGATACCATTCGATTTTACTTTTGAATGGAGTATCAACCATGCAACAAGGCCCTGCAGATAATATAAGCATTGTTTCAGATCCATTGATGGAAGATATTTTAACTCGTCTAAATGCAAAAAAGATGGACGATTATTTAAAAGAAACCATGTTGATTTTATCAGTATCACAATATTTTGAAATTCAACATTTTCAAGCAATCAAAGAAGAATTAAATGCTAAAATTGGGACTCAATATTCAGAACTGTTAGAGAAATTAAAGGAGATCGATTCTATTGCTTCTAATTCGAAGCAATTTTGGGAAAGAGATGCCTTGCTTGATGCAATTAACATAGCGCTTATTAAATCCTGTATTGATATCAATTGTTCAGTATTGATTGTTTCCAGACAAAATTTAACACGATTCCCATGGAGCATATTCGAAGAAGAAACGCTCAAAAATTATTGGACTAAACTGATCATGATAAATTGCAGTGACAATAATCTAAGCAATTTAACGTTTAGAAATTGTGATGCATTGCAAATATTGTTATGCAGCAATAATCAATTGAGTGTTTTAGATATTAATGACTGTCATGATCTTCGTCATATTGATTGTCAAAATAATTCCTTAAGAAACATCGATTTCACAGATTTAACCCGTCTTAAAATACTCATATGCTCTCATAATCAATTAAACATGTTGGTCCTTGAATCTTGTAAAGAACTGGTTGAACTCGTGTGCAATGGCAATTTGTTAGATTCTCTGAATGTGACATTTAATCCCATGTTGAAAGATCTTACTTATGATTATGCTAAAACATCATTAAAAGGAATGGCTCGTATTCCGCCTGCGATGATATTGAAAATGAAAGAGCATTTGTCAGTGACAGAGAAAGAAACTGTTAAATCTTCTAGAAAATGGCCTTTCTCTATTGATTCGTGTCGTCGTTTTAGTGAAAAAGAAAAACAAAGAAGAAAGCCTTAAAAGTAACTAAAACGTAGCATTACAAGGAGTTTAAATGCAACAAGGTCCTGGCGCAGCGATTCAATATGAACTATGGGGGTATATTTTATCCGAGCTTTCGATAAGGGATATGGCCAATTTTAGAGCAACATGTAAAGCAGCTCATCATCAAACTATCATAGATATTTTTTGGAATATAAAAAAATTTCCAAGCATAGCGCAAAAACAATATGAAGAAATTGAATTTTTCAGAAAACAAAGAGAGGGTTTGATTTCTGAATATGCCTCTAAAGCTTCAAAAGGTGTTAAAGAAGAAGTTTTCCATAATAGGAATGTACCATTTGCTAATTTGCTTTCTTCATTACCTGAAGATGGTCCTGCGACAACAGAAGCTGAATATGGCAGAAGAGAAAAGCTGCTTAATGACATCAATATATTAATTATTGAATCTTATATTGATTTATCATTGAATTGTTTAGGGATCCCAAAAAATAGAATAACTCGCGTTCCTAAAAAGTTGCTTGATACACCGGCATTGCAAGAATATTGGCAGAATCTTGATAGTATAAATTTATGCCAGAACCAGGTGCGTGACTTAGATCTAAGTCGTTGCACAGCATTGAAATACTTAGATTGTAGTCATAATCAATTAGAAAAATTAAATGTGAGTCGTTGCGAAAGATTAAAATTTCTTTTTTGCTATAATAATTTTCTCAGTTTCTTAGATATTTTTAACTTAAGATTACTCGCAAGTTTTAATTGTTCTAATAACTTGTTAGAAGAATTAGATGCAAGTCAGTGTAGAAATTTACTATTTCTTTCATGTGTTCATAATCATTTACGAACATTGAAACTTGATGCTCCTAATTTTTCATCATTAAAATGTATCGATAATGAAATTATATCCTTTGATTTTGGTAATTGTCCTGATTCGCTAACGATAGATGATGAAAAAATATTAGAAGCATTTAAAGCAAGTCAGTGTATAAAAAAATCTCAACATACAAGCGCAATGTTATCCTTTCAATATGAGAATACACCGTTAAAAGTTGAAAGAACGCCTTCTAAGGCAGAACTAAAAATAGGAAAAGCATGCAAAAATCTCCGATTAGGTGGCTAAGCATTTTTCAATGGTGGCTGAATTTAAGAGGCAGATATATCTGAAATATAATTTTTAAAATTAATAATTAGAACATTTCGACATTATTTTTATTTTTAAGTTCTAATAAAGTATTGTAAGTTGCCTGTCAAAAATGTATTCTTCAATTTTTTGCGAGAAATTCACAATGCAACAAGGTCCTTTAAATGAAAAAACGTCTATTGATGATGAACTCTGGGCAGAGGCTCTAGCTTATCTTCCTCCAAGAGACATGGTTAATTTTAGATTAGCAGGTCGAACTACGAATAGGTCAGGCATCATAAGAAGATATTGGCAAATTAAATCAGAAAAGCAAGATGAAGAGATTAAATTTCTTTTAAAATCAAAATCAAAATTGATTGACGAATATGAATATAATTCCACCAATCCTAGTTTAGTAAGCGGTCTTTTTGAAGAGCCTTTAAGAGATGGTGATACGGAACTTGCTGAATTATTCGAAGAATTATCTCAAATAGAGTCGGATTCAACAGAAACGGGCTATTTATTAAAAGAAAAACTTCTTGATGATATAAATATGTTAATTATTCAATCTTGTATCAAGCCGCTTCGAAATACTTTAGAAATTAATCCGCATTCTATTACACGTTTTCCAAGACAATTATTCGAGGTAATTGCTTTACAGGACTACTGGAAACGTCTTGAACGCCTCTATTTAAGCCATAACAAAGTACGTTCATTAGAACTTAATCAATGCGAGTCATTGCAATATTTAGAATGCGATAATAACAGATTGGAATTATTAAATATAAATCAGTGCACAAAATTGAGATATCTTAAGTGCCAATCTAATTCACTCCCTTCTCTAAATGTCGAAAATTGTCGAGCCCTTAGCCAAGTGAATTGTTCTAATAATAAATTAACAGCTTTAGCAATAAATGGTAAAAATCTTGCACATTTATATTGTGAGAATAATGAGCTAAGTTCCTTGGAGCTTGATTGCCCTCTTCTTTTTTCACTGCGTTGTGCTAATAACAATTTAGTTAAGCTTGATTTATCTAAATGTCCTTGTATACACAGCGTCTTGTGTGACAAAGATAAAATGAGGGAGTTTGTTTCTTCTGCTTCTATTGAAGAACTTGAAAAGTTCGAGGCTACCATAGTACCGTGGTTAATGAAAGAAAGGGATTCACATCAAGATATAGCTACAGTGCCATCAAAGAGCGGTCGGCAATACTTTTCTGTGATGAAACGCCATAAATAGAAACTGAAGTATTAGTTAAAGAGACAAGACTCGACCTCTATCTCATGGTTTGGTTTTTTTAGTACATTTACATACCGCGTATCGCACCATCACATAAAACACGGGTGTTAAAAACAGACCAAAGAAAGTGACGCCTAACATACCGCTAAAAACGGCCGTTCCTAAAGCTTGGCGCATTTCCGCGCCAGCCCCAACGGCGAGTGTTAAAGGGAGTACTCCAAAGATAAAGGCGAATGATGTCATCAGAATGGGGCGGATACGTAAGCGGCAAGCTTCCACTACCGCATCGATAATCCCTTTACCCTGGACCTCTTGTTGTCTAGCAAATTCCACAATTAAAATCGCATTTTTAGCCGAAAGACCGACGAGTACGACTAAACCAATTTGGGTCAGAATATTATTATCCATGCCACGCAAATTGATCCCCGTTAAAGCACATAATACGCACATGGGTACAATCAAAATAATTGCTAGCGGTAAACTCCAACTTTCGTATTGTGCAGCGAGTAAAAGAAAAACAAATACCACCGACAACACAAAGAATATAACCGCATTACCACTGGCAATTTTTTGTTGATACGCAAGTTCTGTCCATGCAAATCCTGTTCCTTGTGGTAAATTTTCTCTTGCTAGCTTTTCCATTTCATCTAATGCTTGACCAGAGCTGTAACCCGGGGCAGCATTACCGTTAATCGGGATGGAAATATACATATTGTAACGTTGCACCAAATCGGCGCTGGTGATATCTCTTATTTTAATCAGATTACCCAGTGGAACCAATGCCCCATTAGCGCTACGCGTCTTTAAGCGAGTAATGTGCTCAGGCTGCAAACGAAAGGGCATGTCGGCTTGGGCGGTGACTTGGTAAGCACGGCCAAAAATATTAAAGTCATTAACATACGACGAGCCTAAGTATACCTGCAAGGTTTGAAAAATATTACTAATCGGCACATTGAGCATCCGAGCTTTGGCTCGGTCAATATCTAAAAACACTTGTGGGGTGTTGGCCGTGAAGGTTGTGTAAATACCGGTTAACTCTTTGTCTTTTCTGGCTTCATCAACCAGTAAATTGGTAGAACTTAATAAACTGCGAAACCCATTGCCTGAGGTATCTTGGATTTGCATCCGAAAACCCCCCGAGTTACCAAGACCCCGAACAGAAGGTGGAGGAACAACCATAATAAAGGCATCATCAATGACACTGAGTCTTTGTTGTAAGCTCGCAATGAGATTGGGTGCTTGCAGATTGTGTTTGGCACGCTCACGGTAAGAATCAAAACGGGTAAAAATGGCTGCTTGATTCGAAGCATTAGTAAAAGTCGCACCTGAGAAGCCGGCAAAGGCAATCGCGTGAATGATGCCAGGTGTTTCCATAATAATTTGGCTTGCTTTTTTCACCACTTGATCAGTGCGCCCCAATGCAGCACCATCGGGTAACTGGATAACAGTAATCGCATAGCCTTGATCTAAGGAGGGGATAAATCCGGTAGGAACATGTTTTGCCATAAAAAGGGTCAATGCAATTAAACCGGCATACACGACTAATACTAATGATGAACGTCTCACCACACCGCGTACGACTTTTGCGTAACCTTCACTCATGTTGTCGAAATAATAATTAAATTTTTCGGCAAATTTATCGGTTACCCGATGAAATAAATTTCGTTGATGAACCGCTTCTTTGTCATGCGGTTTTAATAATAAGGCACCTAAGGCAGGGCTTAGGGTTAATGAATTAAATGCAGATAAAATCGTTGCGGTTGCAATGGTCAAGGCAAATTGTTTATAAAATTGTCCTGAGATCCCAGGGATAAAGGCGGTGGGAATAAAAACGGCACTTAAGACCAAGGCGATGGCTACCAATGCCGTACCCACCTCATCCATGGTCTTATGAGCGGCTTCTTTAGGTGTTTCACCATTGGCGATATGCCGTTCAATGTTTTCTACCACCACAATCGCATCATCGACCACAATACCAATTGCAAGCACTAAGCCAAATAAGGTTAAAGTATTGATCGAAAAGCCAAAGGCTGACATCACGGCAAACGTACCAATTAAGGATACAGGGATAGCAGCAATTGGAATAATGGCAGTACGCCACGATTGTAAAAAGATTAATACAACCAGTACCACCAACGCGGTTGCTTCAAGCAAAGTATGAATAACCGCAGTAACCGATTCGGAAATAAATTCAGTCGGATTATACACAACGGTATAATCTATGCCTTTAGGAAAATCTTTTTTAAGCTCATCCATCGCCGTTTGAATATCTTTAGCGGCTTGTAGTGCATTGGTGCCTGGACGTTGGAAAATCGCGATTGCCACCGCAGGCTTATTATCCATATAACTATTGGTGCCATATTCTTTAGCACCTAATTCAACTCTGGCGACATCTTTTAAACGAGCGATTTTGCCATCGGTGGTCGATTTAACAATGATATTTTCGAATTGTTCAACATTTTCAAAACGACCTTGCGTGCTCACCACGTATTGAAAGGCATTGCTACCGTCAGTCGGTGGGTTGCCGAGCGTGCCACCTGAAACTTGCACATTTTGCTCTCTTAAAGAATCGACGACTTCATTAGCGGTTAAAGAATAAGTCGCCAGTTTATCGGGATCAAACCAGGCGCGTAAGCTATATTCTCTGGCACCAAAAATGGTAATGTCACCAACCCCGTCCAATCTTGCAAGCACATCTTTGATTTTCAAAATGGCATAGTTACTAATATAGAGTTGATCGTAAGTATTATCGGGTGATAATAAATGCACTACCATCATTAAGTCGGGTGAGCTTTTACGCGTGGTGACACCCAATCTTCTGACTTCTTCAGGCAGTTTGGCTGTAGCAATCGCAACGCGATTTTGCACCAAAACTTGTGCCACATTCAAATCGGTTCCTAATTTGAAGGTAATGGTGAGTGACATGTTGCCATCACTGGTTGATTGAGATGACATATAAAGCATGTCTTCAACGCCGTTAATTTCTTGTTCAAGCGGTGTTGCGACAGTGGCAGAAATGGTTTCAGCATTGGCACCGGGATAAGAAGCACGTACCACAATCGTGGGTGGAACAATATCAGGATATTGCGCCACTGGTAATACATAAAATGAAACAATACCAATTAAAATCGTGATAATCGAAACAACGGTTGCAAATATAGGTCTGTCAATAAAGAAGTGTGGAAACTTCATGGTAAATTATCCCTTATCCGTGGGTGATTTTACTTGAACTTTCGCACCATCTCTCACGCGTTGTAATCCCTTGATAATGACAGATTCATCTCCTTTGAGTCCTTCACGAATGACCCGCATGCCATCAACAATAGGACCAAGAACCACAGAGCGTTTACTGACGGTTCCTTCTTTATCAACGATATAAACAAATTTAATGGCCTGATCGGTCATAATCGCTTCATCATTTAATAGCACCGCTTCATAAGAACGGCTGCCAGGAATGCGTATACGACCAAATAAACCGGGTAATAAAATATAATTTTTATTCTCAAAGACAGCGCGTCCACGTAAGGTGCCTGTGTTTTGATCGATACGATTATCTGAAAAATCCATATAGCCCTTACGCGTAAATTCTTTTTCATCCATTAAGGCGACATAGACAGGCGTTTTGCGTTCAGGATCGTTTGCCTTAATACCCAGATTTTGTAACTTAACGTATTTCAGATAATTTTGTTCATCCACATCGAAATAAAAATAAATCGGGTCGAGACTGACTAGCGATGCTAAAAGGGTGCCATTGGCATTACCACCGGTGATAAGGTTTCCTTCGCTGATTTGCTTGTTGCTTATTTTGCCCGTGATAGGTGCTCTAACTTGCGTAAATTCTAAATCAAGACGAGCGCGCTCTGCGGCAGCTTTAGCGGCATTCACATCGGCAATGGTTTGTTCTTGTTGTTGTCTTTTTTCATCAAAGTTCCCTTGTGAAACGCTACCGGATTTGACGAGATTAGAACTGCGTTTAAATTCATTGGCGGCATAATCTGCTTTGGTTTGGGCTGCAACAATGGCCGCTTCCGCTTCATTTAATGCCGCTTGATAGGGGCGAGGATCGATCACAAAAAGCAAATCATCCTTTTGAACAATGGCGCCATCGGTAAAATGTACGGATTCTAAGTAACCGCCGACTCTTGCGCGTAGATCGATTAAATCAACGGCTTGGAAGCGTCCGATGTATTCATCCCATTCCGTGATTTCTTTTACAACGGGAGGTGAAACGGTAACAACAGGTAAAGGAGGGGCGGGTGGGGCACTGGTTTTGCTTTTAAAGTAAATGAAACCACCGATGGCTAGCAAAAAGACAATAGCTATCGTTATAAAAATCGCACGACCGCGATAAGGGGTTGTCATTGGATAGTAGCCCTATGATTTATGGAATAAAGTTATTCCATTAAATTATAGATGCTAATGAAGTTGGATATAAAAGCAGTTGGTTAACTTTAATCAGTGTTCTTGCGATAAATAACCAAAATATGACCAATTTGTTGAACCAAGGCACTTTCATGCTGGCTAACGATTTCATCAATCATCGCTTGGCGTTCTTCACGAGTTGTTGCATTCACACGAATTTTGACAAGTTCATGAGCTAACAAGGCAGCGTGAATTTCGTGATGCACTTTTTCTGTTAATCCTTTACCGCCAATAATAACGATAGGACGTAAACTGTGCGCTTTGGTGGCAAGTGTTTTGAGAAAGGGGCGACTTAACATTTATTTAATCTTTCTTTTACTTTAGAATGCAGAACAACTTAAAGCATTCTAACCGAGTCAATGGTCTTTGTAAAATGGCACGTACTAAACACGGCAAATCCTGGATAGATAGACATCTGAGCGATCCTTATGTCAAAAAAGCGCAACAAATGGGCTATCGTTCGCGTGCCACTTTTAAGCTATTAGAACTACAAGAAAACGATAAATTATTTCGTCCTGGGATGAAAATTGTCGATTTGGGAGCAGCACCGGGCGGTTGGTCTCAAGTACTCACCAAAATGGTAGGAGCCAAAGGGAAGCTGGTGGCCTTAGATATCCTGGAAATGGAACCCATCAATGGCGTCACCATTTTACAAGGGGATTTCACCGAACAAAGCACGCTGGAAGCTTTAGAGGCGTTGGTTGAAAAGCAAACGATAGATTGGGTTGTATCGGATATGTCACCCAATATCAGCGGCATTATTGACGTCGATCAGCCTCGTGTCATGGAATTAGCCGAGCTTGCTTGGGAATTTGCTCGTGACCATCTCAAGCCCGATGGCGGCCTCCTATTTAAAATCTTTCAAGGCGAAGGTTTTGATCAATTCATTCGAATCATTCGTAAGCATTTTAAGCAAGTTAACATTCGAAAACCCGCGGCATCACGATCTGCATCTCGAGAGCTGTATGTCTTGGCACGAGGCTACTATAATAATAGTATGTAACAAGTTTTCTCATAACAATTTTTTGTTGTATATTTAACTTAACTGGATTCGTGCTAATCTGTGCATTAAAATCAAAAAATGAGAAACGTTGGCAAATTCGTGATGCGTCACGCATTCCACCGATAATGGAAGGGGTTTCTGCTTGAATGACATGGTAAAAAACTTAGTACTGTGGCTGATTATTGCTGTCATCTTGATGTCAGTATTCAGCAACTTTGGGCCACGACATGCACAGGTCACAAAAATCCCTTATTCACAATTTGTTGACCAAGTGAAGCAAGGCGATGTGAAGTCTGTCACTATCGATAATCGCACGGTTCGTGGGGCAACGCGTAACGATGATAATTTTGTTACCTATATGCCTCTGCAAGACGATTATATCCTGCCTGAACTGATTAAAAACAAAGTGGTTGTGAATGGTAAAGCACCTGAACAACAAAGTTTATTAATGAGCATTTTCATCAGCTGGTTCCCGATCATTTTATTTATCGGGGTCTGGATGTACTTTATGCGTCAAATGCAAGGTGGCGGTGGCCGCGGCGCAATGACCTTCGGTAAAAGCCGAGCCAGATTGCTGGGTGAAGATCAGGTTAAAGTCACTTTTGCCGATGTGGCAGGGGTTGATGAAGCCAAAGAAGAAGTTAAAGAACTCGTTGAATTCTTAAAAGATCCTGAAAAATTCCAACGCCTAGGTGGACGTATTCCTCGAGGTGTTTTAATGGTAGGACAACCTGGTACCGGTAAAACATTACTGGCTAAAGCGATTGCCGGTGAAGCAAAAGCACCCTTTTTCACTATCTCAGGTTCTGATTTCGTTGAAATGTTTGTCGGTGTGGGCGCTTCCCGTGTGCGCGATATGTTCGATCAAGCGAAGAAGCATGCGCCTTGCATTATCTTCATCGATGAAATTGATGCGGTAGGTCGTCATCGTGGTGCAGGCTTAGGTGGCGGTCATGATGAGCGTGAACAAACATTAAACCAATTACTGGTTGAGATGGATGGATTTGAAGGCAATGAAGGTGTGATTGTCATTGCTGCAACCAACCGTCCAGACGTACTCGATAAAGCATTATTACGCCCAGGTCGTTTTGATCGCCAAGTGGTGGTTGGATTACCTGATGTTCGAGGCCGTGAACAAATTTTGAAAGTACATATGCGTAAAGTACCTATTTCAGATAACGTTGAGCCTAGAGTGATTGCCAGAGGTACGCCCGGCTTTTCAGGTGCTGATTTGGCAAACTTAGTCAATGAAGCGGCATTATCTGCAGCTAGATTCAACAAGCGTCTAGTTGATATGGAAGAAATGGAACGTGCTAAAGATAAAATTATCATGGGCGTTGAACGTCATAGCATGGTGATGAATGCGCAAGAACGTCGCTTAACCGCTTATCATGAAGCAGGTCACGCGATTGTTGGTTTAACCGTGCCAGAGCATGATCCTGTTTACAAAGTGACCATTATTCCTCGCGCTCAAGCGCTTGGCGTTACCATGTTTTTACCGGAAGAAGATCGCTATAGCTATTCCAAAAAGCGTTTAGAAGGTCAAATCACCAGTCTCTTTGGTGGTCGAATTGCCGAAGAACTTATTTTTGGTGCAGATAGCGTTACCACAGGGGCTTCTAATGATATTAAGCGTGCAACCGAAATTGCGCGTAACATGGTCACCAAGTGGGGATTATCAGAGCGTTTAGGGCCTTTAACTTATAATGAAGATGAAGGCGAAGTTTTCTTAGGTCATAGCATGAACACGCGTAAAGAAGTGGCGAGCACAACCGCCAGCGTGATTGATGAAGAAATTCGTAAAATCATTGATAGAAACTATGAACGTGCAAAAGAAATCTTGGTTGAGAAACAAGCTATTTTGCATAGCATGGCAGAAGCTTTGATCAAATATGAAACGATTGATGTAGGACAACTGGAAGATTTAATGGCTGGGCGCCCACCTCGTGAACCACGAGATTGGACCACCAGTGGTTCTTCTTCTGAACCACCGTCAGCGACACCCGTGACGAATGATACAGCGGCTTCTAAAGATGAATCTTCGACAACGGAAAAGCGCAATCTAGATGATAGTGACACCGCGAAGTCACACTAGGTTGATGTTGTTGTTGTAAGGAGCTGTTAGATTGTTTTCTTTTCCGCAAATCATGGGCATCGTCAATGTGACCCCCGATTCATTTTATGATGGGGGTCGTTATCGTGCGCAGTCCACTGCTTTTGAACATGCACTACAACTCATTCGAGAAGGCGCGGATATTATCGATATCGGCGGCGAGTCAACCAGACCAGGAGCCTTGCCAGTCAGTATCCAAGAAGAATGCGATCGTGTCTTGCCGTTGTTAGAAAAACTGATTCAAGAAACGGCGATGCCAATTTCAGTTGATACCCGTCATGCCGTTGTGATGCAAGAAGCTATTCGCTTAGGTGCATCAATCATTAACGATGTCGCAGCATTAACGCAAGAGAATGCATTAGAAGTGGTGAGCAAACATCCGGTTAAGGTGTGCTTAATGCACATGCAGGGTTTGCCAGAAACGATGCAGCAAAAACCTCATTATGAAAATATCTTAGAAGAGATCAACGCTTTTTTTGTCGAGCGACTCCAAGCTTGTGAACAAGCTGGCTTATCGCGTCAACGTATTTGGCTTGATCCCGGTTTTGGTTTTGGTAAAACCTTAGAACACAATTTAATGTTACTGGGCAATTTGTCTTTTTTTCAGACCTTAGGTTGCCCATTATTGGTTGGTCTTTCACGAAAAAGTATGTTTGGAGCCCTATTAAATAGAGCGCCAGAACAACGATTACCTGCAAGCTTAAGTGCTGCGCTCATTGCTTCATTACAAGGTGTTGCTTGTATTCGTACGCATGATGTTGCAGCAACGCGTGATGCACTTTCGGTGATGAAAGCAGTCCAACCCCATTGCAAGGAGACTTTAAGTGTCAGAACAGCGTAAATATTTTGGTACCGATGGCATTCGTGGCCGTACCGGTGTTCCCCCCATCACCGCAGAATTTGCTTTAAAATTGGGTTGGGCGGTTGGTCAAGTATTAGCGCAAGATGGTAAAGGGACTGTCTTAATTGGTAAAGACACACGCATTTCAGGTTATATGTTGGCTGCTGCATTAGAAGCAGGATTAATTGCCTCAGGTCTTGATGTGTATTTATTGGGACCGATGCCAACGCCAGGGATTGCTTATCTAACGCGTTCCTTGGGCGCACAAGTGGGCGTCGTCGTGAGTGCTTCGCATAATCCTTATTATGATAACGGCATTAAATTTTTCAGTGCGGAAGGAAAAAAGTTACCTGATTCCATTGAAAGTAAAATCGAAAGCTTTTTAGAAAAAGAAATGACCACTGTGTCTGCGCAACAAATTGGTCGAGCGAAAATTCGCAGCGATGCAGCTGCGCGTTATATCGAATTTTGTAAAAGTACTTTTTTAAAGAAATATGATTTAAAAGGTATCAAATTAGTTCTGGATTGCGCTAATGGTGCAACCTATCACATTGCTCCGCATATTTTTACCGAGTTAGGGGCAAAGGTCATTACTATTAATCATCAACCTGATGGTTTTAATATCAATGAAGAATGTGGTTCAACCGCACCCGAATCGTTACAAAAAGCTGTTATTGAGAATAAAGCAGAATTAGGGATTGCCTTTGATGGTGATGGCGACCGCGTGATTTTTGTCGATCATAAAGGCGAAGTGGTCGATGGCGATGAACTCTTATATATCATTGCCCGTGGCTATGCAGTGAGAGGCGAATTAAATGGGGGCGTTGTTGGAACTCAGATGAGTAATCTGGGGCTAGAAAATGCCTTGGCTGAACTGAGCATTCCTTTTATCCGAACGAAAGTAGGTGATCGCTATGTGATGGACGCTTTAATGCAACAAGGTTGGTGTTTAGGCGGTGAGGGTTCAGGTCACATTATTTGCTTAAATAAAACCACAACCGGTGATGGCATTATTTCTGCTTTACAAGTGTTGGGGCAAATTTGTCAAAGTGAACAATCTTTGCATGAATTGAAAAAGGGCATGGTTAAATGTGCTCAAGTCCTATTGAATGTCCCTGTACAAAGTGGTCAGCAAGTAGTGCAAAATGAACGTGTTCAAGAAGCATGCAATAAAGCCCAAAAAGCCCTGGCATCAGAAGGCCGTATTTTATTACGCCCTTCCGGTACAGAGCCATTGGTGCGAGTGATGGTGGAAGGTGAAGACCGGGAACGTATTGAACGAGTTGCTCAAGAAATAGCGGCTATTGTTTCTGAAGTTGCCAAAGAAACCACCTAATGTTAGACGCAGATTTGTTAAAACGAATTGATGTTTTGATTCAAGATCTGGATCCAGAAGTTTTTATGACGGATGAAGAAAAGCAGCAGGCAGCAAGAGAACGTTTAGCCGTTAACATCAATGCTGCACCGATGTGTTGCCCAGCCTATTTATGGGCAGGTACCTATGCGACTAAAGCAATGCCACCACCACCAGAGCTTGTGCGTGCCATTGAGCAAGCTCAAGCTCAAAAATCAAAAGAACCGGCCTTTAAAAAGCCACTCCCTAGAAAGCCAAAACCTTCCTCCTGAATTCGCAACGATTATGGTTTGCGTTTAGTGGCTCTTGGGGATTGCAGGGGAGTTCTTTCTTTAAGTTCTTCCAATATTTTTTGAAAAGTTGGAGACGTCAAAATTTTTTTTTCTGTTAATTCTTCAAAACTTGCTCCGACATACATTGGTACATCGACTTCCTTTACGATTGCTAGATATTCTTCATTCGTTAGCGTAATAGAGTCGCCTGGGCCGCCATATATCATAAGTGCGTGAGGTATCTCGTCTTTTTTGTAGTGAATTATCGTGCAGAGTGTGTCAGTTGATTGCTTTTTATCATTTTGCTTATGTCTTCTAAAACAAGCTAGCATGAGGTGTCTCCTTATTTTGGAACTCAGTATAAGTCACGCTTTATCGTAATCAATCATTCCGTTTAAAAAATTGTGTGGGTCAATTGTAGAAAGGGCAAGCAAGAAGGGGATGCTGCAAACTTATTAGTTAATAAACTAGATATTTTTTGGGCCGATTATAGCGCTTAATCGGCTCATGTTTTGCTTTGATCTTGAGCCAATTACGGTGTATAGGGAAGTTGCTAATCTCCCTTTTACAAAGGGAGATTAGTTGTTGCTTCGCAAGTGCTGTTCATTAGAGTTCTTGAAGAAAGATACAATTATATAGTTTGTAAATTAAGATAAAATCCCTCTGCGCTACGCGCGTCTCCCTTTTACAAAGGGAGATTAACTGTTGGTGCAAACCCGGTGCATAGGTAACACGTTAAATTATATACTTTGAGCCGAATACGGTGTATTCATCTTGCAAGGAGGTTGCGAAGCAACCAAAAATCTCCCTTTGTAAAAGGGAGACGCGCGTAGCGCAGAGGGATTTTTAAAACATGTCATTTATTTCTAGTATTATTTTATTCGCAATATTGGCAAAATACTATTCTCATCATCAGTCCATAACAGCGGTTTAACCGTGTTGTGTGGGCTGATGGTAAACCCTCGTTGTCGATGTAACCAATCGGCAAAGCCTGGATTGCATGAAATCATAGCCCAAGTTGAATAAACAATATTGGGTAAAAAGTTGGCTTGGCTCTCAATCCAAAAATGTCTACAGTTCAAATGGTGAGCTAATGCAGAAGTAATTGGCATCAAATTGATAAAACTATTCGAAGTATGAAAAACGATAATACCTTGTGGTTTAAGTAATTCAGAATAAAGTATCATGGCTTCTTTTGTGATGAGATGAAAGGGGATTGCATCACCATTGAAAGCATCAATGATAATAATGTCGTATTGCGGGCGAGGCACAGCTTGAGAAGCTTTAGCCATTTGAATTCTAGCATCGCCTAATACTACAGCGCTCTTAGCAGGTGATTTGCTTAAAAAATGAAAATGCTGACGAGCAATCTTTGCAATGTCTGGGTCGATTTCATAAAAAGTGATTTCATCTTTGGGATTGGTCAGTGAGGCAATCGCCCCGGTTCCTAACCCGACAACCGCTATTTGTAATGGTTCATCAAGCGTTTGACTCAAATATTGAATTGCTAATCCCGCACCGGAATTAGGGCCATAATAGGTGGTTGGCCATAATTGTTTTTCAGGTTCTAAATATTCTAAGCCATGCATTACCGTGCCATGCAGTAACATTCGATAAGGAAAACCCGATTCGGTTTGCATATCATAGACGCGTAATAATCCATATAAATTGCGATGTTGCAGAATCAGTTTTTTATCTTTGGGGAAAGTATCAGCCCAAATAACCAGCAAGAATACAATCAGTGTGATTAAGCAAAAAATGCTAATCACTAGAACTTTGATTTTTTTGTTTTGTTGATACAAATGGCAGCTAATAACAATGATAATCAAGTTAATAATGATGAGTGGCAGATATAAGTTCCACCAATTATCTAATAACAAAGAAAGACCATTTGCGAACAACCCGCCCAAGACACTTCCTAAGGCAATGTAAAGATAAAACAAGGTGAGATTTTTTTGTGCAGGTTTGGCTCTAACGAGTTCACCATGACAAATGATACAAGCGCTATAGAATAAACCCAGTAAAAAAATAACAATTTGTATGCCATTTAAAGTTAAAAGATAAATATTTTTTAAAATGAGTAGAATAAATACCGCAAAAATGGGGACCCAAAATTCTCGTTCATAGCCTTTAGGGGTAGCAAAGGTCGTGATAAATGAGATTAAATAAACAGCGAGCGGTAAAATCCATATTAAAGGTACATTGATTACATTTTGTGTTAAAAATTGCGTTGTCGATAGTAAAAGCGCGCTGGTTAAAAAAGCCAATATAAGCCACTTTGCCAATAGCGTAAAAGAAGTTGAAATAGGTTGTTCTGTTTCCAGACGTGGCTTCGTGTTAGAGGAACGTAATTGGTATAAACACAATGCACATAAAATGGCATAAAATATATAAATAACCGAACATAACAAGGATTGCTTTTGAGTACCAATAAAAGGCTCTAAAAGGAGTGGGTATCCTAATAATCCGAGCAAGGAGCCTGCATTGGAAATGGAATAATAAAAATAAGGATAAGGTGTTTGTTTGAGTGTGCAATACCAATGTTGCAATAAAGGGCTTGAAGCAGATAAAACCATAAAGGGAAGTAAAATACTGGAGGTTAAAATGCTTAATACGCTCAAAGGTGGCCAAATAGACTCAACAGATAGGTGAGGTTCTAAATGGATAGGAATAAAATAAAAAGAGATCAATATGACAATAAAATGGATGATGGCTTGATTTTTTTCTGTAAAGAATTTAGTTAATAAATAGGCATAAAAATAACCCAATAATAATGCTACTTGGAAAAATAGCAAACTGGTTATCCATACAAATGATGAGCCACCAAATTGCGGGACTATATATTTAGCAAGCACTGGTTGTACAAAAAATAAAAGAAAAGCACTGAGGAAGATGGCGACACTAAATAGCCATTGCAGCATTGATATCGCCGTTGCTTATCAAGAATGAATTATTTAATTATAAGACTTTATTTAAGTCACCAGAGGTGATCATAAGCGCAGTTTAAACGCTATAACTTTCTCAGCTGAGCTTTTGGGGCTTCTTCAGGTAAAGAACCCTTTCGCATGCCGTCGATCGCTTTTTTAACGTCTTGATTTAAATTATTGCGACCTTCATTCTCAACTCTATCTAACATCTTGTTAAATCCATCGGGTGTACGAGAAGTGGGGGTAGGGTTAGATAAGTGTTCTTTAATTTGCTTTAATATATATTGGTTTATGGGATCAGATTTGAGTTCTTTGATAAGGCTATCTAAATATTCTCCCCATTTTTGATTAAAATTCTTATCTTGTTGGGTAGGTAAAGGTGGTTTATTTTCAAGTATCTTACCTTCGCCTAAATCTTTTAATAATAGTTGGACACTAAGAGGAAACGTAATACTGGCCTGTTCGGTGACGCGTTGAATCACTTTTTGTAATGTTTCAATTTGAGTAGGATTCATATCAATGTGAGCTAGCATATAATCTTTTACCTGATTTAAAGCATACATCGCTATTTTATTTTGATCACTAGGAACGAGTCTATCATTCAGAGCAGTAATTTCGTCGGATAAACGTTTTTCCCAGCCTGCAACAAAATGACTTTTTGTTTTTTGCAATTGAAAGACATTAGCATTTGAGAGCGAAGGATCAACTTCTGGTTCTACCTTAACCTCGGTTTGATTGCCCAAAGCCGTATCTAATTGGGAGATAGATTGTTCAACGGGGGCAAGTTCAGCTTGCTTTAATTCTTGGGCTTTGGTTTGTAAGGGCTCTAATAATTCATGATGGCCTAATAATTTAGCGACTTCGATGGCAGAGCGGGGAGGTGCATTGAATAGATTTTTAAAAAAGTCACCCGGTTTACCTTTCAAGGCATCTTTTAACGCACCGAATATACCCCGTTTATAGTGAGTTGATTTTAAGCGTGGATCGCTTCCTGCTTTTAATGCCGTTTCGACTAAGTCTTTGTTGTTATTTTTTACCGCTTCATGCAATAAAGAATTGCCACCTAAATGGGTGTTATTTAACGAGTCTTTAACCGATTTCATCATATTATCGAATAGGGTATTGACCTGTGCGACATCTTTGTCGGTAATATGCTCACCTCTTAAGAGTTTATGATCAAGTTCAGTTTTAATATTTTCAATTGAGCCCGCAATGCGTTCAAATATGGCTTTAAATTCACTGTCTTTAGGATAACTTGAAGCTAAACGATTGACTGTCCTATAAAGTTCGGTCGCTCTTTGTTCAATCGGTGCCATCATTTCACGGTGATGTGTTTTTACGTCAACAAAGGCTTTTTTACCCTGTTCGTAAAGGCTGAAAGCTTTTTCAATAGTTTCAGATTTGACAGAAGGGGCATTTTGACTTGACTTTTCTAATGCGACAAGTAGTTCATCCATCATCCCATCTTCTAAACGTAAGTTGCGAAAACCAGTGGCTAAGCGTCCTTTGCGTGCAGGAGAAAAATCATCTTTTTCTTGTAACTCAAAAACTAATGATTCGACAAAAGGAAACGAAACATGGCCTAAAAATTGTTTTTTTGCTTCATTGATTCTTTGACTGAGCAATGTGTCGTATTCATGTTTTTGTTCATCTTTAGGTAAATCGAGATTAGTAGGCTTGTAATTTTCGAAGAACTCTTTTTTGACATGATCAATATAAGCATGATAAAACGGTGCAAGCGTTTGCACAATCTCAGAACGAGGTTCGGCAAAAAATTGCCTTAATTGTTCTTTTGCTTGCGGGTTCGGTGCCATGTTATTTTCAGGAGAACCGACAGCTTTTTCCACGAGAATAAAAAATTCTTTTTTCATGTCAGGATCAATGGGGAATTTTAAGTTATTAAAAATTTCTTTCACGACCCATTTGGTAAACATATCTGGATTGCGATAAACCAAGTTGACATTTTTGGTTTGATTGAAGCGTTCAACGAGTAATTTGCTGGCAAAGGCAACACGCTCATTCATGGGTATTTCGGAAAAACCTTTTGCTGTCAAAGCACTCATCCCATTTTCATCTTTTTGATCAACATGTTCTGCCATCAGTGATAGTTGTTGTTCCGCTGTTATTTCTGGTTGTTCGATGAAATCTTTCGTGAGTGGATTTTCGCTTAAGGCTTTTCGACGTTTTTCTACATCTTCCGGTTTATTGCTATCAAGATATACTTTTTTACCGGTGTTATCTAAAACGTGATCAATTGTAACCCCACAGTAAGGGTTAACGCAGACATCGGTTTGTGCAAGGTTACCTGCCAGTATGTTTTGTTCTTGAAGTTTGATGTTTAGATCATTGCAAAATGCTTGTAAATCTTCTGGTGGAAAATCGTTTTTAAAATAAACCGTAAAAAGGGCATCATTTAAAATCCGCTCACCCGAGATAATTGTGCCAATTTCAGTGCTAGCAACGACTTTAAGCCCATTTTCAATGGCGGCTTTTCTCTCATCTGGTATCTGGCTTAGCACTTGGTTGATGACGTTCTCAGTATTGGGATAAGCGGCTTTTAGGTCATCGATGGTTTTTTGGATATCGATATGAGGATCATTACTTAAAATTTGCGTTAATTTTTTAACCGCAGCTTCACGACTTTTTTGCATCGTATTATTGACATGATCAATATCAGCAACTTTATATTCACTAAGTAAGTTTGCATATTTTTCGGATTGAATGAGATTATTTATAATCTCCATCGCTTGTACAGTTTGCTGTGGGTTGACGCTGATATGCATTTTAATATCATTTTTTTCTTCTTTTTGTTCAGATTCTTGTTTGAAATGCATTACATAAAAACCCTGAGTATTGTGCTCTGGTAACATACGGCCAAATTTAGGACTATCAAACTCAGCATTACTATCCCATTGTTTATGCATTTTAAGTGCTTCATAAATAGGCATATCTTGCATTTTACTCGGATCTAATTTGTCTTTTCGAATATCACGAATAAGTTGCAAGACTTCTTCTGTTTTTGCTCTTACTTGAGGAAGATGACTATAGGAATAGACATTGGTTGATAATTTAAACTTGATTTTATTGAGTTCATCCGCTGTAATATTTTCGGTGGTGAGCAAGTGTTGACGATTTTGGTCAATGATATCGAGTTTTGCTTGGGTATCGTTCACAGAATCAATAACATCATTAACAAGCTGCGACGCTTTTTTTCTAGTAGCAATGTTAGGATCGCTAATTAATTTCGCTACCCGTTCTTGCAATGAGTGAATATCATTTTCAAGTTGTTGAACCGTCATGGTATTGGGACTCTTTTTGCGTAATTGTTCCCCTATTTGTTTTTTAAGTTCGGCTAATCTATCTAAAGCACCGTCAAGAAATGCGGTATCATCCTCTTGCTTAGCACGATCTTCTTGTTGTCGCTTTGTTTCATTTTCTTTTGCCACTTTATCTTTAGGTAATTCGCTAATTAATTTGGCAAAATTGGCTTTTTGTTGTGGGGTAGTGGGTAGGGTAGAATTTTTATGCGCATATTTAATAATCGCTTGGATTTGTTTTTTTTCTGAATGAGAGATGTTATGCAAATAATCAGAAAAGTTAACATTAAAAGGATTTCTCGTTTGAATCCCATAGATAAAAGCGCCCACAATTTCTAAGGGGGGATCCTCTAAATGATCTTCAGGGTGTAAGAGTAAATCATCCAAGTAGGCTTCTAATTCAATTTTATCATCGAGCTTTGACATAACCCACCCCATTGTCTTTATGTGCTAGTACTCGGTATTCCACACGCAATATGAATACATATATAAATTAGTTAGCTTCCAATGAAAAAAGTTGCTAGGTTCTTGAGGATTATTTACGGTGATATTCCCATGGAAATAGAAAGGGGGTTTTTATTGCGCGCTTGGGTATACGCGTTTTGGAATATAGCCAAATACCTAAAATCAAATTACTTGCACGTGCTTAAGTAACTCAGTTAATATTCACCCGCTTTTGGGTTAACAAAAAAAAATAGCAGAGCAGCATGCAAGCAAATCGCGCACGATATGTCATTGGTAACTGGAAAATGAACGGTTCGCAACAACACGTTGCTGCCTTCTTTGATCGCTTATCACAAGTTGAGTTACCTGCTACTGAAATGGTCGTGTGCCCACCCAGCATTTATTTATCTCAAGCAGCACAGATATTAAAGCCTTCGTCTCAGATAAAATTAGGCGCCCAAGATGTGAGCGCTCACCCCCCAGGTGCATATACAGGCCAGATTTCTGCCAGCATGTTAATAGAGCAAGGGTGCCGTTATGCGATTGTGGGGCATTCTGAGCGTCGTGAATATAACAAAGAAACTGATGCTGACGTCGCTGCAAAATTTCTAGCAGCGAAGCTTGCTGGGCTTACCCCGATTTTATGCGTTGGTGAAACGCATGCACAACGACTTGCAGAGCAAACAGACAAGGTTGTTGTTAGTCAATTAAATTCTATACTGTCGCACCATGGTGCAGATGTTTTTGAAGGTGCCTTACTTGCTTATGAGCCTATTTGGGCTATTGGAACAGGCTTAACGGCAACTCCAGAGCAAGCCCAAGCGGTTCATCACTTGCTTCGAGAGACTATCGGCGGGTATGATTCGTCGGTTGCAGCACGATTGCCCATTTTGTATGGTGGCAGCGTTAAAGCATCTAATGCTGCAGCTTTATTTAGTATGCCTGATATCGATGGCGCATTAGTTGGTGGCGCATCGTTGCAAGCAGAAGAATTTTTGGCAATTTGTGAGTCGAATAAATAATTATGTATGAGATAGTTCTAGTATTCCACGTTATCGTCGCTCTACTGTTGATTGGGTTAATCCTGATGCAACAAGGCAAAGGGGCACAAGCGGGAGCTGCTTTTGGCAGTGGTGCTTCTCAAACCGTTTTTGGTAGCCAAGGCTCGGGCGGTTTTTTAAGCCGTGCAACAGGCACCTTAGCAGCGATCTTTTTCGTGTTAAATTTATTTTTAGCTTTCTGGATTAATAAAACACATCGACCAACAACGGTTGTTGCACCGTCTGAAAAGGCGGCACCTGCTGTGCCCAGCACAGAAGGAGATATTCCAGAGTAATAAAGACTCTCTCCATTTATGGAGAGAGACTATGCCGAAGTGGTGAAATTGGTAGACACACTATCTTGAGGGGGTAGCGGCGCAAGCCATGCCGGTTCGAGTCCGGCCTTCGGCACCATCATTTTGATTACACTCGAAACAGTTTGAATTTAGGCAAATCTCTGTTGTAGTTCTTCACAGAGGCTTGTAGCATCTACCATTGGACTCAATTTATTCATGGGTAAGGATTCTAAAAAGTGTTAGAAAATTACCTTCCAGTTCTCATCTTTATGGGGTTGGCGCTAGGTCTAGGCACAGTATTGATTGCTCTTGGGGCACTCATTTCACCTAGGAAACCAAATGACGAAAAGCTCTCGCAATATGAATGCGGATTTGAGCCATTTGAAAATGCACGATTAAAATTCGATGTGCGTTTTTATCTTATTGCTATCCTTTTTATTATTTTTGATCTTGAAGTGGCTTTCTTGTTTCCCTGGGCTGTTATTTTCAAAGATCTCACCTGGACACCGATTATTGCGATGGGGATCTTCTTAGGTCTTCTATTAGTTGGTTTTATCTACGAATGGAAAAAAGGAGCACTGGAATGGGAATAGCAGGCGCTCTGAAACAAGGCTTTGTGACGACATCGCTAGATAAATTAATTAATTGGGCAAGAACTGGCTCTATGTGGCCAATGACATTTGGCCTTGCTTGCTGTGCCGTAGAGATGATGCATGCAGGCGCATCCCGTTACGATCTCGATCGTTTCGGCATTGTTTTTAGACCTTCTCCTAGACAAAGCGATGTGATGATTGTAGCAGGCACGCTTTGTAACAAAATGGCTCCCGCTTTACGAAAAGTTTACGATCAAATGCCTGAACCCCGTTGGGTTATTTCCATGGGTTCTTGTGCGAATGGCGGCGGGTATTATCATTATTCGTTCTCTGTTGTACGCGGTTGTGACCGAATTGTCCCAGTAGATGTTTATGTCCCAGGCTGTCCGCCCACGGCAGAAGCGTTGCTGTATGGTATTTTACAGCTGCAAAATAAAATCCGTCGTACCAATACGATTGCAAGGGAAAAAGTATGAGCAACCTTTCCCACTTAGCAGAAACACTCCCTGGTGTTTTAGGTTCCTTATTAGAAAGCATCACACTTGATCGCGGCGAACTGACCATTGAAGTCAAACCAGCCGATATTTTAAAAGTCTGTGAGATTCTGCGCACGCATGCAGAATGCCGTTTTGAAATGTTAATGGATTTGTGTGGCGTTGATTACCTTTATTATGGCGTGAGTGAATGGGAAACCACCAGCGCGACCGCAAAAGGGTTTGAACGTGCAGTGCGTCCTATTTCGCAAAGTGTACCCAATAGCCAGTGGAAAAAACCACGTTTTGCCGTTGTTTATCATTTATTATCTATTGCCCTTAATCATCGTTTGCGAGTCAAAGCCTTTGTGCCCGATGACAAACCCCTGATTGATTCTGTGGTCGGTATTTGGGCAGGCGCAAATTGGTATGAACGAGAAGCGTTCGATTTGTATGGCATTTTGTTTAATCGTCATCCGGATTTAAGACGTCTGTTAACCGATTATGGTTTTATTGGTCATCCGTTCAGAAAAGATTTTCCTTTATCAGGTAACGTTGAAGTTCGCTATGACGCCAAAGAACAGCGCGTTATTTATGAACCCGTTGATATTGTTCCACGCACCTTGGTCCCTAAAGTGATTCGTAAGAGCTTCGATGAGAGTGAAGACCCACAAGGGGGTGCGCATGTCTGAAATTAAAAACTACACAATGAATTTTGGTCCGCAGCATCCTGCAGCGCATGGTGTATTGCGACTTATTTTGGAACTAGATGGTGAAGTGATCCAGCGTGCGGATCCGCATGTTGGTTTGTTACATCGTGCCACCGAGAAGCTGGCAGAAAATAAACCCTATAACCAAAGCATCGGTTATATGGATCGTTTAGATTATGTATCAATGATGTGTAATGAACATGGTTATGTTCTTGCTATTGAAAAATTATTAGGTGTCACCCCACCAGCACGTGCGCTTTATATTCGCACGATGTTTGACGAAATTACTCGCATTTTAAACCATCTGATGTGGTTAGGGGCGCATGCGCTAGATATTGGCGCAATGACCGTATTCTTATATGCGTTTCGTGAACGTGAAGATCTCATGGATTGCTATGAAGCCGTGAGTGGCGCCAGAATGCATGCAACCTATTATCGACCTGGCGGCGTTTATCGTGATTTGCCTAATCAAATGCCCAAATACAAACCTTCTATGTGGCATTCCGAAAAAGCGGTTAAGAAATTAAATGAAGACCGCGAAGGCTCTTTACTGGATTTCATTTGGGCCTTTACTGAAAGATTTCCAAAGTGTGTCGATGATTATGAAACCTTATTAACCGATAACCGTATTTGGAAACAGCGTACGGTTGGCATCGGCGTTGTCTCCCCTGAACGTGCTATGCAGCTTGGTTTTAGTGGAGCCATGTTAAGAGGTTCCGGTATTGCCTGGGATCTTCGCAAAAAACAACCTTACGCGGCTTATGCCAATGTTGATTTTGATATTCCCATTGGTAAAGAAGGCGATTGTTACGATCGTTACTGTGTGCGTATTGAAGAAATGCGCCAGTCAAATCGTATTATCCGCCAATGCATTGAATGGTTAAGAGCGAATCCGGGCCCGGTGATTATTGATGATCATAAAATCATCCCACCTAGCCGTGAAGAAATGAAAGAAGGGATGGAATCGCTTATTCACCATTTTAAATTATTCACAGAAGGCTACTGTGTTCCTGCTGGTGAAGCTTATGCAGCGATTGAGCATCCTAAAGGTGAATTTGGTGTTTATTTAGTCTCGGATGGTGCGAACAAACCTTACCGAGTTAAAGTCCGTGCTGCAGGATTCCCACACTTGGCTTCCATTGAAGAAATGGCAAAAGGACACATGATTGCTGACGTCGTTGCTATTATCGGAACCCAAGATATCGTATTTGGGGAGATTGATCGTTAATGAGTGAAATAATGCAAACAGTGGCATCGCCTGCGACTTTGTCACAAAAAACCCGCAATCAAATTGATGAGTGGTTAAAAAAATATCCACCTGAGCAACGTCAAGCTGGCGTGATTGCTGCTTTGACGATGGTGCAAGATGAGAACGGTGGTTATCTGACCGTTGAATTAATGGATGCAGTTGCTGCTTACTTAGGTATGCCAAAAATTGCCGTGTATGAAGTTGCTACTTTTTACAGCATGTTTGAACTCAAACCGGTTGGAAAACATAAAATTTGCGTGTGCACCAACATTTCTTGCATGTTAAAAGGTTCCGATGACATTGTGGAATATCTGCAAGCAAAACTGGGCATTAAATTAGGCGAAACCACGCAAGATGGTAAATTCACATTGAAGTATGTTGAATGCTTAGCCGCTTGTGGGGGAGCCCCTATGATGCAGATTGGGCGTGAATATCATGAGAATTTAACGCCTGAAAAAATTGACAAAATCTTAGCATCGTTGGAGTAACCAATGACAGCCAAAACGAACCAAATCTGTTTTCGTACTTTATCGCATGCTAAACCTTGGTCTTTAGAAGCGTATTTAAGTGTGGGTGGCTACCAAGTCTGGCAGAAAATTTTAAAAGAAAAGACACCACCTGAAAATATTATTGCAGAGCTTAAAACCTCTGTCTTACGGGGACGCGGAGGCGCAGGCTTCCCAACAGGCTTGAAATGGAGCTTTGTACCCCATAGTAAGCCCGGTCAAAAATATGTGGTTTGTAATTCCGATGAAGGTGAACCCGGTACGTTTAAAGATCGTGACATTTTACGCTTTAATCCACATCAATTAATCGAAGGTATGGCGATTGCAGGCTACGTTATGGGAGCTACCGTCGGGTACAACTATATTCGTGGTGAATTCCATGAGCCTTTTGATCGCGTTGAACAAGCACTCAAAGAAGCCCATGAACAAGGCTTTTTAGGTAAAAACATCTTAGGCTCTGGCGTTGATTTTGAGTTACACAACGTCTTAGGTGCTGGCGCGTATATCTGTGGTGAAGAAACCGCATTGATGGAGTCTTTAGAAGGTAAAAAAGGACAACCCCGCTTTAAACCACCATTCCCAGCCAATTTTGGTGTTTTTGGTAAACCAACCACGATTAATAATACAGAGAGTTTTGCTTCTGTACCGGTTATTTTACAAAACGGCGGCCAATGGTTTTTAGAATTAGGCTTGCCCAATAACGGTGGTTGCAAAATCTTTTGTGTCTCGGGCCATGTCAATAAACCCGGCAATTATGAAATTCCATTAGGGACGCCATTTAGCGAATTATTAGCGATGGCAGGTGGCATGAAAGATAACCGTAAGTTAAAAGCCGTTATCCCAGGTGGTTCTTCCGTCCCGGTTTTACCTGGCGATATCATGATGCAAGTGAATATGGATTATGACTCCATTTCCAAAGCAGGTTCCATGTTAGGCAGTGGCGCTGTCATTGTGATGGATGAAACCACTTGCATGGTAAAAATGTTAGCCAGAATTTCTGAATTTTACTTTGAAGAATCTTGTGGCCAATGCACGCCTTGCCGCGAAGGCACAGGTTGGTTAGCGCGTATTTTGCATCGCATTATGCACGGCGAAGGCACGTCGCGTGATCTGGCAGTGTTAGATGATGTTGCCGACAAAATTATGGGACGCACCATTTGTGCATTAGGGGATGCAGCAGCAATGCCTGTTCGTAGCTTCTTAAAGCATTATCGCAATGAATTTGAATATATGATCGAACATAAAAAGTCGATGGTAGCATAGGAGAGATCGATGGCATTCATCGAAATTGATGGCAAAAAAATTGAGGTACGGCCCGGTCAGATGATCATCGAAGCGGCCGATGAGCTTGGTATCGCGATTCCGCGTTTTTGCTACCATAAGAAATTATCGATTGCTGCTAACTGCCGTATGTGTTTGGTTGATGTTGCCAATGCTCCCAAGCCGTTGCCAGCTTGCGCAACGCCTGTTGCTGATGGCATGAAAGTGTTGACCAAATCACCACGTGCGGTTGATGCACAAAAAGCTGTGATGGAATTCTTGCTGATTAATCACCCCTTAGATTGCCCTATTTGCGATCAAGGTGGTCAATGTGAATTGCAAGATGTGGCTTTAGAATACGGTAAAGATACCTCACGCTATGAAGAAGGTAAGCGTGTGGTTAAAGATAAAGATATCGGTCCCTTGATTAGCACGGAGATGACTCGCTGCATTCAATGCACACGTTGTGTGCGATTTGGCGAGGAAGTTGCCGGTGTGCGCGAACTTGGTGCAACGGGCCGTGGCGAATTTATGGAAATTGGCACCTACGTGCAAAGCACCGTTAATTCTGAACTCTCAGGAAACGTTATCGATTTATGTCCCGTTGGTGCATTAACGTCAAAACCATTTCGTTTTGAAGCAAGGGCTTGGGAATTAAAAGCGAATCCAAGCATTTCGATGCATGATTGTGTCGGCTCTAATCTTTTCTTTCATACCTTGCGTAGTAAAGTCATCAGAACATTGCCGCGAGAGCAGGAAGCCTTAAATGAAGTATGGCTTTCCGATCGTGATCGTTTCAGCTATGAAGGCCTTAACCATGCCGATCGTTTAGAGAATCCTCTGATCAAAAGAAATGGTCAGTGGGAAGAAACCGATTGGCTTAGTGCTTTAGGTTTTGTGTCCGAAAAATGTCAGAAGACCGAAGCGGAACAAATCGGCGTATTGGCTTCACCTAATAGCACGGTTGAAGAATTCTATTTATTACAAAAATTATTCCGTGGCAAAGGGTGTCAAAATATTGATCACCGTTTACGTCAAACGGATTTTCGTCATCAATCGATGGTAGGTAGTTATCCTCAATTAGGCATTTCATTAGCCGATTTAGAGTCGCAACAATCTATTATTTTAATTGGTTGCGATATTCATAAAGAACAGCCAATCGTTGGGCATCGTGTGCGAAAAGCCACGTTACATGGCGGCCAGGTTTATACCATCAGTGCGTGGCAAGCAGATCATCATTTTACCGTTAGCTATGCATGGCAGGGTGAGAAAGGCGATCTGATTCAGCCGCTGCTTCAAGTATTAAAAGCAGTTTATGACAATGCAGCAAGTGATAAGCAAGCGCTGGTACCAAGCGAAGTCAAAGCGTTAATTGAACGCATTTCGCCAAATGAAGCTTCTATGCGTGCTGCCAAAGCAATAATTGAAACACAAAAAGTCAGTGTGTTGCTTGGACAGTTTGCACTCAATCATCCACAAGCAGCGACTATTCACTGGTTATCGCGTTTAATGGCCCAACTCGTGCAAGGCACTTGGGGTGAAATGAGCAATGGTGCCAATAGTGCTGGTGGTTGGCTTGCAGGTGCATTGCCTCATCGTTTGCCGTTTGGCATTAAAGCGGTAAGTGAAGGTTTAGATGCCGTGCAAATGTTGCAACAACCACGTAAAACCTACTTCCTGTTAAATTGTGAACCTGAATACGATTTAGCGATGCCGCACCTTGCTGTCAAAGCATTAAAACAAGCGCAAACCGTTGTGGTGCTAAGCGCTTTTGATAATCCACTTTATCGAGAATATGCGGATGTTATCTTACCTGTCACGCCAATATCAGAAATGGCAGGTACCTATATAAACGCATTGGGAGAGTGGCAATCTTTTAAAGCTGCGACAACCCCGTTGGGGCAAAGTCGTCCAGCATGGAAGGTCTTACGCGTTTTAGGTAACTTAATGCATGTGCCTGATTTCAATTATGAAACCATAGAAGAAATTGGCCAAGAGCTACATACCTTAGCCAGCCAGGCAAAATTGCCAGAAGAGAATGTATTAGCAATGCCTTATCCAGCTGTGCAATCTCAAGCCGTTAATGGTTTGGTGCGATTAGCATTTACGTCGCTTTATGCAGTTGATGGTGTTGCGCGTCGAGCCAATGCATTGCAAGAAACGCAAGATGCAAAATCTTCTCGTTTTGTTCGATTACATCCAAGTGATGCTAAGCAACGTAACTTGCGAGAAGGTCAACGTATTATCGTCAGTGAAAATAACCAACGTTCACAGCCATTAACACTGCAGCTAGATGAAGGAATTCCATTAGGCGCAGCTTGGGTTGCAAGTGGTATTCCTGAAACACACGTCTTGGGAACAACACTTGGCAACATTGAGATCTTGCCGTGCGAGGGCCAGTAGCATGATCATTGAGTGGTTAACCATTTTAATCACCATTTTGCTGAAAAGTGTCGTGATTATAGTGCCATTGATTCTTGCGGTGGCCTATCTGACTTATTTTGAGCGTAAGGTGATTGGCTATATTCAAGTACGAATTGGACCTAATCGGGTTGGGCCATTTGGCTTATTCCAGCCATTTGCCGATGTGGGCAAGTTGTTGCTCAAAGAAATCATTATGCCAACGAAATCAAACAAGTTTTTGTATATCGTTGCGCCAATTTTGGCTTTTGCTCCTTCACTTGCTGCTTGGTCCATTGTGCCATTTGCAGAAGGTTGGTCACTTGCCAATATTAATGCAGGCCTATTGTTTTTATTGGCCATGACCTCACTTGGCGTTTATGGCGTGATCATTGCGGGTTGGGCCTCCAATTCAAAATATGCTTTTTTAGGTGCACTTCGCTCTGCTGCACAAGTGGTTTCATATGAAATTGCGATGGGATTTGCCTTAGTTGGCGTCTTGATGGCAGCAGGTAGTATGAATTTGAGCGATATCGTCAATGCACAAAAAGGCGGATTGCTTAGCTGGTATTGGTTACCCTTGCTACCTCTATTTGTTGTTTATTGGATCTCTGCTGTGGCAGAAACCAATCGTGCCCCATTTGACGTCGCAGAAGGGGAATCAGAAATCGTTGCAGGATTCCACGTAGAATATGCCGGTATGACTTTTGCCATTTTCTTCTTAGCAGAGTATGCCAACATGATTTTACTTTCGGTGGTTGCTGCTTTGATGTTTATGGGGGGCTGGTTATCACCCTTTGAAGGAATACCTTTCATTCAAGACAAATTGATGTGGGTACCTGGGATTGTTTGGTTAGGGCTAAAAGTCTCATTCTTCCTTTTCTTATATTTGTGGTTCCGAGCGACATTCCCAAGGTATCGGTATGATCAAATCATGCGCTTAGGCTGGAAGATATTCATTCCCGTTACCTTTTTCTGGATTGTGGTAGAAGCATTGGCCATCAAGGGCCACGTTGGTCCTTGGTTTACATAGAGAGCATAGTATGTTTCGAAAAGTGATACACACATTTAAAAGTTTTATGCTATGGGAGCTTCTTGCAGGGTTAAGGCTCACGGGTAAATATTTATTTGCTCGGAAAATTACCGTTCAATACCCTGAAGAAGAAACCCCTCGTTCTGTTCGATTCCGCGGGATCCATGCTCTGCGGCGTTATCCCAATGGAGAAGAGCGCTGCATTGCTTGTAAGTTATGTGAGGCAGTCTGTCCTGCGTTAGCGATTACCATTGACTCCGCTGAGCGAGAAGATGGCACCCGTCGTACAACCCGTTACGAAATTGATTTATTCAAATGTATCTATTGTGGATTCTGTGAAGAATCTTGCCCTGTCGATTCGATTGTCGAAACCGACTTCTCTAATTACGCCTTTTTAGAACGTGGCGAAAATATTTTAGATAAACAAAAATTGCTCGCTATTGGTGATCAATATGAAGAACGCATTGCAGCTTATCGTGCTGAAGATGCACCGTATCGGTAGAGGCAAATTATAACCATGACAATTACAATTCAGCAGTTGGTATTTTTAGCGTTCTCTGTGATGGCCATTGTTAGCGCTATCATGGTTGTTGCTTCGAAAAACCCGGTGAAAGCCGTGTTGTTCTTAGTGTTTACCTTTTTCTGTACCGCAGGTCTTTGGATGTTGCTGGAATCAGAATTTTTAAGCATTGTGTTGGTCCTTGTTTATGTTGGGGCCGTGATGGTGTTATTCCTATTCGTTGTCATGATGCTTGATGTTGAAACAGATAATAAACAACCGTTTGTGAAACATTGGCCTATTGGGCTCTTGATTGCCGCGATTATGATAGGTGTCATGAGCATGGTGGTGGGCGCGCAACATTTTGGCTTAGAACAAATACCCATGCCAGAAGCATTTGCCAAAGATTATAGCCACGTTAAAGCATTAGCTTCTCTGCTTTATTCCAATTATTTATTGCCCTTTGAAATTGCCGGTATCATCTTATTAGTTGCCATGATTGCCGCTATTGGTCTGACTTTCCGTGGCCCACGCGATTCCAAAACGCAAAAAGTAAATTTACAAACGCAGGTTACCAAACAACAGCGTTTAACCATCGTTAAAATGCCGGTAGTTAAGGGAGAACCTCAAGCATGATTGGTTTGAATATATACCTTACTTTTGCAGCCATCTTATTTAGCATTGGCGTAGCAGGCATTTACATCAACCGTAAGAATGTGATCTTACTGTTGATGTGTGTTGAATTAATTTTGTTGGCAGTGAATACCAACTTTGTTGCCTTTTCGAGTTTCTTACGAAACCAAGTAGGGGAAGTTTTTGTATTCTTTATTTTAACCGTAGCTGCTGCAGAGGCTGCCATTGGGCTGGCGATATTGGTTGTCCTATTTCGCAGTCGCAAAACAATTAATGTTGAAGAGCTGGATCTACTGAAGGGGTAAGTTGTGCAACACCATATTTTAACTGAATGTTTAATTGTGGTTTTTTCGCCGCTGCTTGCTGCCATCATAGCAGGGTTAGGTAAAAAACTTGTTGGTCGCGCTGGCGCCCACTCGATCACCATCATTGCGGTAGCGGTCAGCTTTTTCACCTCACTGCTGATTGCCAAGCAAATGCTCTTAGACAAAAGTCTGCCAATGCAATTGGATATGACCCTTTACACGTGGGCAGCGATTGAACCGCTTCGTTTTCAAGTCGGTTTCTTGCTGGATTCACTCACGGTTTTAATGATGTGTGTGGTCACGTTTGTTTCATGGATGGTGCATATCTATACCATTGGTTATATGCATGAAGATCCAGGCTACCAACGATTCTTTAGCTACATTTCACTCTTTACGTTTGCGATGTTAATGCTGGTCATGTCCAACAATTTCCTTCAGCTCTTTTTTGGTTGGGAAGCGGTAGGGCTTGTGTCTTATCTGTTGATTGGTTTTTGGTTTAAACGTGAGTCCGCGATTTTCGCGAACCTGAAAGCTTTCTTAGTCAACCGCGTGGGTGACTTTGGTTTCTTATTAGGCATTTCGGCAGTGTTGATGGTATTTGGTACCTTGGATTATCTGCCCGTCTTCCAAAAAGCGCCCGGCGTAGCTGCCGCTAACCCCATGATTGAAATCATTGCGGGCCATGAATGGTCTGCCTTCACGGTGATTGGCATCTTATTATTCATTGGCGCCATGGGTAAATCGGCTCAAGTGCCGCTTCATGTTTGGTTGCCAGATTCCATGGAAGGCCCAACACCCATTTCTGCACTCATCCATGCTGCAACCATGGTAACAGCAGGGGTATTTATGGTGGCTCGCATGTCACCGCTATTTGAATACTCCGATACAGCACTCGCATTCATCATGACCATTGGTGCTGCAACTTGCTTCTTAATGGGCTTAGTTGGCATTGTGCAAAACGATATTAAACGTGTGGTTGCTTATTCCACGTTGTCACAATTAGGTTACATGGTGACAGCATTAGGGGTTTCCGCTTATGCCGCAGGTATTTTCCACTTAATGACCCACGCATTCTTTAAAGCATTGCTGTTCTTAGGAGCAGGATCTGTCATCATTGCGATGCATCATGAGCAAGATATTCGTCAGATGGGTGGTTTACGTAAATACATGCCCATTACTTATATCACCATGTTACTCGGTTCTTTGGCACTCATTGGCTTCCCCTTCTTTTCGGGTTTTTACTCCAAAGATACGATTATCGAAGCGGTTCATTTGAGTAACTTGCCAGGAGCTAATATTGCTTACTGGTTAATATTAGGCAGTGTCTTTGTGACGGCTTTGTACTCTTTCAGAATGTTTTTCTTAGTGTTCCACACCAAAGAACGCATGGATGAGCACACCCGTTCACACTTACATGAATCACCCATGGTGGTCTGGTTGCCATTGGTCTTGTTAGCCATTCCTTCGGTTGTTATTGGTGCTTGGTTTATGGGCCCCGTGTTCGGCGATTTCTTCAATGGCGTTATTTATGTCTTGCCTGAGCATGGTGTCATGAAAACCTTAGCAGAAGAATTTCATGGACCCGTTGCCATGGCATTACATGGTTTTACAGCAACGCCATTTTATCTTGCTATCGCTGGGGTTGTGGTTGCTTATGTGTTTTATGTTTTGAAGCCATCATTAGCAGAGACTGTCCGCAAGATATTTTCACCGCTTTATACCGTATTGGTTAACAAATATGGTTTTGATGCTTTCAATCAAACCGTCATTGCGGGTGGAACTCGTGGTATCGGACGGCTTTTCTGGCATGTGGGAGATGAAAAATTGATTGATGGGCTCATCGTCAATGGTTCAGCTAAGACAGTTGGTTTTTCTGCCAAAGTATTGCGCCATCTGCAATCCGGTTATGTTTATCATTATGCATTTGCAATGATTACCGGATTACTCGCGCTTACTTTATGGCTTATGGTTAGAGGATAAGGGGCTTCTGTGCAATTCGCTTTACCATTACTTAGCACGTTAGTTTGGTTACCCATTGTTGGTGGCCTGCTGATATTTGCCTTAGGCGGTCAAAAAAATCCAAGACTGGCTCGTTGGATGGCATTACTGATTTCTCTGGTTTGCCTAGGGCTTTGTGTGCCTTTATGGCAAGGGTTTGATGCGCAAGCGGTTGGTTTTCAATTTGTTGAGCATAAAGCTTGGTTCCCCTGGTTAAACATCAACTACGATTTAGGGGTTGATGGCTTTGCCATGCCTTTAATCATCTTGACCTGTTTGTTTACCCCATTGGTGATCATTTCTGCATGGGAAGTGATTGAACAAAAAGTCGCACTCTATATGGTGTCCTTTTTAATGATGCAAGGACTCATGTGCGGTGTATTTGCTGCTATGGATGCTATTTTATTTTATGTGTTCTGGGAAGCGATGCTGGTACCGATGTTTTTAATCATTGGGATCTGGGGTGGTCCAAATCGAATTTATGCGACCATTAAATTCTTCTTATATACCTTTTTAGGATCGGTGTTTCTCCTGGTTGCTTTGATTTATCTGTACTGGCAAACCAAAACCACCGGAACGCCTGGCTTTGCGATTTCAGCGTTTGCTGATTTATCGCTGCCATTGTTATCACAAAAATGGATCTTAGTTGCCTTCTTATTAGCCTTTGCCGTGAAAATCCCCATGGTGCCTGTACATACTTGGTTACCGGATGCTCACGTAGAAGCACCTACCGGCGGTTCGGTGGTGCTGGCTGCCATCATGTTGAAAATGGGTGGATATGGCTTCTTACGTTTCATGTTACCCATCGTGCCCGATGCTAGCCGTGAGTGGCAGTGGTTGATTATTGGCGCTTCATTGGTTGCTGTGGTTTACATTGGTTTAGTTGCCATCGTGCAAAAAGATATGAAAAAGCTCATTGCTTATTCATCGATTGCACATATGGGCTTTGTAACACTCGGTATATTCATTTCGTTTGCGCTGCTTAATCAAGATGCCTTATCGACCGCAGCGATGGGTATTAATGGCGCTTATGTACAGATGATTTCACATGGCTTTATTTCTGGCGCGTTGTTCTTATGCGTTGGGGTGTTATATGACCGTGTGCATTCTCGCCAGATCGCCGATTACGGCGGCGTGGTCAATACCATGCCACTCTTTGCCAGCTTCTTTGTTTTGTTTGCAATGGCAAATTCAGGGCTACCGGGTACTTCAGGTTTTGTGGGTGAATTCTTTGTTATCTTAGCGGCATTCCACGCAGAGCCCTTATATGCGTTTCTTGCTGCTTTAACTTTAATACTGGGCGCAGCTTACACGTTGTGGATGATCAAAAGAGTCGTTTTTGGTGAAGTTTCTAATCAACATGTGGCGCAGCTTACCGATCTAAACGGACGTGAAGCGACGGTTTTAACCGTGTTAGCGTTTTTAGTTTTGTTATTTGGTATTTGGCCAGAGCCTTTAGTGGAAGTAACGCAAACAACGACGAAAGCGCTATTGGCGCAGATAAGCCAACCGAAATATGCGCTCTATGCGGATTTAAATACCGCATTTAATTAAATATATAAACGCTTTGAACGAAGAGGTTAAAAGTGGAAGATTTATGGGTCATCATGCCAGAGATTGTGTTAGCAAGCATGGCGTGTATTGGATTAATTCTGGATCTATTCTTATCGAAGAAAAACCGGGTTATCACCTATTTATATAGTCAATTGACACTTGTTGTGACGGCAGTGGCTTGTTGGCACTTTACCGTGTACGGCTCAACCACAACGGCATTTTCGGGGCAGTTTGTTGCTGATCCCTTTGCGCAGATTAGCAAACTAGTCATTTTGATAATGATGTTTTTGATTTTCACTTATTCACGCGCTTATACGCGTGATCGCAACATTGCTTTTGGTGAATTTCACTCATTATCATTGTTTTGTACGCTAGGCATGATGTTTTTAGTCTCTGCTAACAGCTTGTTAATGATTTATTTAGGGTTGGAATTGCTGTCTCTTCCTTTGTATGCCTTAGTGGCAATGCAAAAGGATTCACGTAACGCAGTTGAAGCCGGGATGAAATATTTCATCTTAGGTGCCTTAGCTTCGGGTTTAATGCTCTACGGGATGTCACTGTTGTTTGGCTTATCGGGAAGCATTCAACTGAATGACATTGCGACCTGGGTGCATGGCGCACAAGGTGGTCAATTACAGGTTAGCTTATTTGCACTTATCTTTATCATTGTGGGTGTGGCATTTAAGTTAGGTGCTGTTCCTTTCCATATGTGGGTTCCCGATGTTTATCAAGGTGCTCCGACGAGTGTGACCTTAATGGTTGGCTCTGCACCGAAAGTTGCCGCTTTTGGTATGGCTTATCGATTATTACACGATGCATTGCCTGGTTTATCAGCAGAGTGGACCCAAATTTTGATGGTGTTAGCGGTATTATCGCTGGCGATTGGTAATATCCTTGCAATTGCTCAAAGCAATATTAAGCGTCTTTTTGCTTATTCAACCATTGCGCATGTTGGGTTTTTATTTTTAGGTTTATTGGTTGCTCCCATCGTTGGTTATGGTCCAGCAATGTACTACATTGTGACCTATGCGCTAGTGGCGGCTGCCGGCTTTGGTATATTGCTTATGTTAAGCCAAGGCTATGAAGCTGAGCGCTTAGAAGATTTGAAAGGGTTGGCCAGCAAAAATCCTTGGTTAGCATTCATGATGTTATTGGTGGCTTTCTCATTGGCCGGCGTTCCACCAACGGTTGGTTTTTATGCCAAATTTATGGTCTTAAATGCCTTGGTAGATGCAGGAATGACTTGGCTTGCTGCACTGGCTGTGGTTTTCTCGGTCATTGGCGCTTACTACTACTTAAAAATTGTCCGTGTCATGTACTTTGAGCAGCCTGAAAATGCGATTGCCCCTGTTGCAAGCGTTGATATGCGAATCATATTATCAGTCAATGGTTTAGCCATTTTAGGTTTTGGGTTATTCCCTGCACCTTTATTTATGATCTGCCAAAACATCTTTTCCTCCGGTCTTTAAATTTGCAAAGGGGTCAATACCTGGCCCCTTTTAAAACTTCCTGTAAAAATGTTCATAATTGACATCAGCAAATGACTGCTTCAATGTCATAGCCTCTCTTTCAATGCGTAAAAGGAGTGTGCGATGAGCGAGATTGTTACCACATTTGAAAGTTACATTAAAAAATTAGAAAATTTCCAGAATAATGATAAATTAAAACAAAATGAAATAGATTTAGCATTATTAGAAGATATTCTACTGCATTTAAAAAAAGCTATTAAAGATAAGAATGATGATTGGCAAATAGCTTATAGCGATCTTATTGATGTTCAGTACAAGTGCGTTCCTTTTCCTAACAATGCCAAGCTATCCAGAATTGCTTATGATGAACTAGTCAGGTTTTGTGATAAACACACACAAATGCGTAAAGAACTTTCACATCAAGTTTTAAACTACATCTTGTATGTGCAATACCCGGCGTATCAAATTCAACCATTTCACCCTAATATGATTGAATTGCTCGCCACTATTTTTGGCAAGGATTTTCAATCGCATATTTATGCTAATACATTCGCAACATTGCTCGATGAAATTGTAAAATCTAATTTGTTATCTAATATAGAATTAAGAAATTGGGTGCTTTTTCATAAACGCGTTGGAGTTGCAGATTGGCATGAAAGTGTAAGCCAAGTATTATCACATATTCCTAAAAAGCACTTTAACTATCACGATGCACAATTGACTGCGATTGACAGAGAACGCTTAACCCGACGAAATGAATATAAGAAAAAACTTTCTCGATTGACGCAATCTATGCCAGTGTTGCCAGTCAAAGTCTCAATATTACCGAACGAAGAATCTCTGGCCCATGAAGAGTCATTGCCAGAAATTCAGATTATAAAATGTAAATCAGTACCCCTGTTATTTAGACAAACTAAAAAACAAAAGCCTTTATTTTTACAACCTGATCAACCGACGGTATCAGGCTCTCGAGCGATTTCTGAAGAGGATAGTCTAAGCGAGCTTTCCAGGGGTGTAATGCAGGTTAGCATTCAAGAAGAATATCCACAGGAAAGTCGAGATCTCTCTCGGGATAGTATTCTTGAAGGTGAGCGAGAATCTCGATTCGCTAGGAAAAAATCGACGTTTTAAAGGGAACCGCTGCCTACTTTCCTCGGTCAAGCCCTGAGATATCTCCAGAAACATTTTGAATTTTTCCTGCGCCCCTACGGGGCTTGAGAGAGGGGGGATGGGCTAATATTCTACGCGGCTACGCCGCTAACAAATAAACATCAACAGCTCCATCGGGGCGCAGGAGAATAGCCCCACGTAAGATTGATTTGCACAGCGAAGCAATCGAAGCGTGGGGTTGCAGCAAATAGGGCGGGCCTACGAGTAAATTGATTAATGAATCGGAAATAAATAATTCATCCATGCCGCCATTCTGATTAACACCTTTCGTATGATAGATAAGTGTTTAGCATGTTGCGTATAAATTGCAGCTTGCCCGTAAGAACCGCCCGGTAAGGCATTACGATATTTTTCAAACGCGGGATCGGTGATTTCAATTCGCACAGCAACACGCCCCGGATCTTTGGCTTTTTTGGAATCAATCAACTCGCCATTAGGAGAAATTTGACCCTCTGCTAATACATTAAAGACATATTTGACATTACCTGTGAAAATGGTTCCTGGAATACCATCAAAAATCACTTCTGCTTTATCGCCAGGTTTTAAGCGCAACAGGCTATTTTGCCTAAACCAACCAATAAAATGTTTTGATTCTATCGGAACAAAAATCATCAAAGGACGAAGGGGCATCGCGACAGCGCGCATGCCGGGACGCACTGCAACTTGCGTCACAAAACCCACACTGGGTGCTTTAATCGTGGTTTGTGATAATTCATAATTTGCGATAGCAAGATCGGCTGTGAGTTGATCTTTACGAGAATGAGCAACTTCAAGTTCTCGTTCAGGCAATGCTTTTTTAGCGACTAATTCAACCGCGCGATCAAGATCAGATTGAGCCATTTTTAGCTGCGCTTTGAGTGAATCACATTTATGTTTAAAAGGTTCAGGATCGATTTTAAGTAATGTTTCACCCGCTTTTAATGGTGCATTGATTTTAACGGGCACTTCGATGACTTGACCATTTACATTGGGAATGATAGGCGTTGTGACAAAGTATTCAAGGCTCATTTCAGAATAAGGATGATTATAATTCATGCCAAAAATCAACGCACCGACAATGACGACACCACCTAATACCGCGGTAGGAACGGTCCATTTATTGAGTGGGATCCGAAAAATTTTAAAAATAAAAATACAGATGGCGGTGTAGGTGAGTATCAATAAGAGATCCATTAGGGCACTTCCTTATTGCCTTTTGCTTCGATGGCTTCAATTCTGGCACGTAAAGTTTCAATAAGAGAGGATAAAGAAGCCTTGTGGTTCTTATCTTCAGAGGCCATGGTTTTGAGTTCAGTTTGCATTTGAATAATCAGGGCTTGTAGTTTTTCAATATCCGCTTTTTCTTCCGATTCTTGTACAAATCCCCACCCTCTATCGGGTCGATATAAAGTGGCCCAAATCCATAAAAATGGCCATATCACATGTAACGTAAATAAACTAATCCAACCTGCCACATGAATAGCATCTTGTTGTGGATGTTGACGAGACTTAGCGATTTCATAAGGAATATCATGAATAGCGATGATTCCGTAGAATATCACGATGGCTACAAATATAAGCAGTATGAGTGCAAAATAATCCAGCATTTCTCTGCCTTCCATGGCTATATTAATGATTGTAGCCGATATCTTCATTCGAGATTGCCAATCTAAAGGGGAAGTAAATGAAATCTTTACTCAAACCAACGTTGAATTGGTTATTACCCTTTATTCCTATCGCCGTGCTGTTAGAGCATGGCTACCCTGAAAAACATACGTTTATTTTTTTGTCAGCTTGTGTTGCCATTATTCCACTTGCAGCGTTATTAGGCCGCGCAACCGAAGGGCTGGCAGCACGGATTGGAGAGGCTTGGGGGGGCATATTGAATGCAACCTTTGGTAATGCGGCAGAATTAATTATCAGTATTGTTGCCTTGCATGCAGGTCAAATCCAAATTGTGAAAGCATCATTGATTGGCTCCTTAATTGGTAATGTTTTACTCGTATTGGGCGCTTCATTTTTAGCCGGTGGTTTAAAATATCCGATACAGAAATTTAATCTACAAGGGGCTAAATCACAGTCGATTGATTTTAGTATTGCAGCCATAGCCTTAATTATTCCGGCTGCTTTTTTTGGTTTGGGTAAAGAATGGATGACAGCAGAGACGGTTAATCAACTGAGTGTCGTTATTTCAGTCATTTTGATTACGGTTTATTTTTTATCGATGTTTTTTACGCTTTATACGCACCGTTCATTCTTTTCAAGTGTGCATCACGAAAATACAGAAGAAAAACATGCGGTATGGAGCTTAAAGCTTTCGATATTCTTTTTAATCTTATCTGCTGCTTTGATTGCTTGGATGAGTGAAATTCTCGTCGGTTCCGTCACGCAGGCGGCAACGGCGATGGGAATGTCTCAAGTCTTTGTTGGGGTTATTATTGTGGCTGTGGTTGGGAATGCGGCAGAGCATAGCACGGCCATTGTGATGGCATTAAAGAACCGCCTAGATTTAAGCTTAGTCATTGCGATTGGTAGTGGGATACAAATCGCGCTTTTTGTGACCCCTTTATTGGTTATATTAAGCTTTTTGTTACCGCTAGGAAAAATGGACCTTATTTTTGGTAAGGGTGAAATATTGGTTGTGGTGCTTGCCTCCTATATTTTAAACCAAATTACCGAGATCGGAGAGTCGACTTGGTATAAGGGAATACAGTTACTTACTGTGTATTCGATAATGGCGGTTGCATTTTACTTATTCAAATAGTGACCTAAGGCGCCAATCAAAAGGTAGTCAATTAGCTATGTGATCTAAAAAAAGTTGTCTTTAAAGTAAAGACTTAGTAGGCTGCAACAACTTTATTCTAAGAATCACAAATACCCGTATGCAAATGAAAAAAATTTCCTCTTTGGGCTTTATTCTATTGTTTTCTTCATGCGTAATGGCTGAAGAGGCAAAAAAAGAAACAAAAGATTCAGATCAAAAAGTAACAGCAGAGGTCCAAACCGAAGCCAAAGCTGAGGCTAAAGCACAGGCCAAAGCAGAAGCTGAAATCAAAACCGAGGCAAAAACAGACGGTGGATTTGAAATTTATCGTTCGCAGGATGATCGTTATTGGTTTAAATTGCATGGAATTGCCAAAATTGATGCCGCTTTTTTCGTAGACGATTTTGAAGATGAACATCAAGAATTTCCCAGTGGAACCAATATTCGTGCATTAGAAACCAGTTTTAATGGTGGTATTGGCGAAGATTTGTCCTATTCCATTGTTCTAGGCTTTGAAACGGGTACAGTTACCATTAACGATGCCTTTTTTACCTACTCTGGGTTTAAAGACATTGAAATGAGTTTTGGCCAAATTATTTCTCCCTTTTGCTTAGAAAATGCGAATAGTTCCAAATGGATCCCCTTTATGGAAAGAAGCTTGCCCGTGATTGCCTTTAGGCCTTGTATGGGGATTGGCTTTAATTTCACGACCTGGGGTAAACATTATGGCTTTATATTTGCTTCCTCAACGGTTCCGCATGGGCAAAACAGAGATACGGCGCTGATTCATCACCGTTCAGATAAACTGACTCATACCGCAAGAGCATTCTATGTCCCCATAAATGAAGACAATAAAGTCATTCAGATTGGGGCATCAGGGGTTTATGGGAATACCAATGCATCATTCAGAGATAATGGCCCTAATATCGACGGACGTCGTTTTGCAAGCCGACCTGAAATAAAAGCACGCAATACCCCCAATACCATTGATTCTGGCAATAGTTTGCTGGTTGATCATTATGATGAATTTGCTTTTGAATTAAGCGGGCAACGAGGTCCATTAGTTGTAGGTGCTGAATATTTACAAGCTTATATCCATCGCTGGTTTCATCCAGGCTTACATTTCTACGGCTGGCACGCTCAAGCGGCTTATGTACTGACAGGTGAAAGCAGAATATACAAAATTAAAAATGGCTCTTATGGCCAAATTATACCTAGATGTCCTTATGGTGCATTTGAAATTGCTGCAAGATATAGTATGGCTAACTTAAATGATGAAGATATCCATGGCGGTAAAGAGAATAACGTGACTTTATCTCTTAGCTGGTATGTGAATCAAAATCTTTTGATAATGGCAAACTACATCAATGCTAGCATCGATCCCACACAAGCGTTGGGTGATGCCCGCAATCCCGCCCCTAATCATCGCCATTTAGATATTTTCGGCTTGAGAACTCAAATAGTGTGGTAAAAACCAGAACTTGTTGCAAAAAGGCCATTTTGCGACAAGTTCTAGCCGTCACTTCGAGGATCTTCGCACCATAGGTTGCAAGTTGATTTTGAATTATCAAGCATGACGGTAGTGCTAACGCATTTACCGTTTGCTTTATTGTTGAAAAATTTTATTTTATCGCCCTTGCGTAAAACGGCACAATTGGATTGAGGCTTCCAGTGTAAGCCATTAATAATATAATCACCATTATGCAAAACCTTTTCTATTTTATATTCCTGATTGGCATAACAGGTCATATTTAATCCGAATAAAATCAAAACAGCGTAAAATACTCTCATCTGCGCGCCTCTTCAATTAATCATTTGTTTCACACCAAAGCAAACACTTTGTATTCGAGTTGAGATCAATAATGGTTGCTGTAACGCATTCACCATTAGGATTGCCATTAACAAAATCAACCTTATCGCCCTGTGCCAGAGTCCTACAGGAAGTATGCGGTTTCCAACTAACGCCATTAATAATGTAGTAACCGTTATCCAATACCTTGTCCACTTCATACACTGCGCCAAAACAACAGGTAGTGAAACTAAACAGGGCTAAAAAGATAATTTGCTTGTTCATCAATGCATATCCTTAGCTGTATGTGTTTTCTTGATTGTCATCATATACAGGTAAAACGATTTCATGCTAATCGCTTTTGATTATAGCTTATAGGTTTATATAAATTTTATTTAATTAATTCTCTTGAGGTACGAGATATAACTATAGGTGCTTCAAATTAGATGAATAAAAATATGCATGTAGATCCTCCTAAATCAGCTTTAGCAAAGATAAGAATGTTTCTATGGCCCATTTATGGCAGAGAACATTTGAAATTTCTGCCAATGACTTTAATGATTTCATTGATCTTGTTTAACTATACAGTTTTAAGAAACATGAAAGACACATTGGTCATCACGGCGACTGAAGGATCAGAGGTGATTGTTTTTCTAAAATCATGGGGCGTATTACCTTCAGCGATACTCTTTTTCTTCATTTACTCAAAATTGAGTAATCTTTTGAAAAGACAAACGCTATTCTATGTGACAGTCAGTTTCTTTCTGCTCTATTTTGCCGTGTTTGCCTTAGTTCTTTATCCTCATCAAACACTGTTACACCCACATCAATCTGCAGACTGGTTAATTACTCACCTCCCTGCGGGGCTTAAAAGCTTTGTGAATATGTATAAATATTGGTCATTCTCTATTTTTTATATTCTCGCTGAATTATGGGGCAGTGTTGTCTCTGCTTTACTCTTTTGGCAGCTAGCAAATAGTATTGTAAAAGTGTCTGAAGCTAAGCGATTTTATGCACACTTCTATTTATTAGCTAATTTGGCAACCGCATTTTCAGGTATTGTTTCTGCACATTTCTCGAAAAAAGGAATGAATATAGAAGATCCTATCGCAAGTTATGGTGTAACGGTCAATTATTTGGTCTGGACCGTTGTGGGCTGTGGACTGGTAGTGATGTTCTTATATTATTATTTAGATAAATATGTCATACCCGATCCTACTTTAGTTGATCCGAGTGAGTCTCTTCCCACGAAGAAGAAACTTAAAATGGGGATGAAGGACAGTATTAATTTTATATTACATAATAAATATCTAGGTTGGATTGCATTGTTAGTCATTTGCTATGGCATTTCAATTAATTTGGTAGAAGTTGCTTGGAAAAACCAAGTTGGATTGTTCTTGCCAAATCCTAGTGATAAACAAGCATTTTTTGGGATGTACAGTACAATTGCCGGTTTATCAACCGTTGCCGTCATTTTGATTGGTGGTGGTTTAATGCGCTGGTTAGGATGGAAAGTTGCTGCTTTGCTGACACCGATTGTGATAGGTGTTACAGGTAGTTTGTTCTTTTATTTTATGATATTTGATAAAAGCGCGGCAGCATTAGTAACCGGTTTAGGTACAACTGCGTTGGCCTTTGCTGTTTACATGGGTGCGTTGCAAGTGATTTTGAGCAAGAGCACAAAATATGCTTTGTTTGACCCAACCAAAGAAATGACATACATACCGTTAGACGAAGAGTCCAAAGTGAAAGGTAAAGCAGCGGTGGATGTTGTGGGCGGACGTCTGGGTAAAGCAGGTGGCGCATTCTTACAACAAGCGATGTTAATATTCATAGGTCCTATGGCCGTGATTGCGCCGTATTCTGCAATTGCGATGATTATTTTTGTACTGATATGGATAGTTGCGGTATTTAAGTTACATACTTTATTCGTGCAAGCCGGCGGAGAAAAGGCTTGGAATGAATAATGTGTTTCAGGAAAAGGGGTGAGCTTCGCTTGCCCCTTTTAAGGCGTTAAACCTTCCATTAAAATCTTTAAAATATGCTTTGCCATTTTAACCTGTAAAACAGCATCACTTTGATACAAAGAAACAGCCAGCATTGGGCAGATTAACAGCATATCTTCAACCGTCAGTGTTGCACGACATAATTGATGCTTTTGAGCCATTTCTAACAAAGGTTTATAGATTTCTCGCAGACGAATATAAAGTAAAACAATGGCGGGATCTTTTCTATCAATCATTCGCCAATATTCGACTAGGGGCGCATATTCACAAAGCGTTTCGGTATGGGAATTAAATAATTTAAATAACCCATCAGGAAATTCTGAAAAGGCTTTTGCTTTTTCTTCAACTTTATCAATATATCTATCTAACAGTGCGGTGAGTAAAGCATGTCGATCAGGGAAGTTGCGGTAAAGTGTTGCTCGGCCAACATCAGCGGTTGAAGCGATGGTGGCAAGAGGGACATCGATACCTTGCATACAAAATACTTTTTTAGCCGCAATTAGAATATCTTCGCGGTTGCGAAGCGCGTCTTCCCGATTGGGAAGCTTTGTTTTCGTTATATTTTCCATGGGCCGGGATTTTATCATTAAGCGGACGATTCTGTCCACTTCCCTAGACCAGATATCGGTTATCGACATCCAGGCATCCATTTTTGCTAGAGTGTCTTATATTAATAGATGTATCTTACTCTCAAATATTATGAGTGAGAATCATTTTCATGTTGACTGCTTATCAACATTACATAGCAATTGAGCATCCAACCACCCCAGCGATTCATTATGCATACGATCAAAGATCCACTCATGTTCACGATCTTGCAGCACAAGCAATGGCAGAAATGGATCAACGTCGGACCAATTTGGGTTATGGATTAGGGGTTTTTATTGGTAGATTGATTGGCACAAGAGATGCTGATGATCGTCCAACGAATAACCCGATTGCGCTCTTCCAATGGATGAATGAGTGTTATAGCGGGGTGAAAAATTATCTGCAATCTTGGTTACAATATGATGAAGCGCTTGACGATATTCCCTCTGAAGACATTGTCGATATCACGCCAGAAATTGAATTTGTAGATAAAAAATTCCTTATCGGTAAAACCATCGCTATTGGCGGAACGGCAACACTAAATTATGCCATTGATACTTTTAATAGTGAAACAGTTGCTTTTAAAATCGATCACTATGCGCAAGAGGCTATGGATGAAGTACTAAAAGTGGAAAGTATGCGTAATCAGCAACGTGAAATTGCAGCGCTTAAGCAATTTGGTCGATTGCGCGGGTATGGCATGGTGACTGACGAACAAGGTTTGCATCGACACTATATTGCTTCAGAATTAGTTCAAGGCGAAGATCTTTCGAAGTATTTGATGAAACTTGAAGATGCAATACGAAAGAATAGAAATATAAATGAATTAAAAAAACATTTTGAACAAATTTTTAATATCGCTTTGCAGTTCTGTCATGAGATCCAACAATATCATGATGGCAATTTCATTCATCGTGATATAAAACCTGAAAATATGATGGTTGTGCAGCAAGATGAAAACATTGCCTTAAAATTGGTTGATTTTAGTGGCATGATCAAGGTAGAAGATGTCTTTGATGATGAAGATGATGATTATGGCACCACCAAATATATTGCACCAGAGTTGCCGCAAGCAAAACATAGCTTTGTGACGGATGCCTATGCAACAGGTGTGTCTCTACATAAAATGCTAGAGCTTCTGCGTTTTCCGCAGTTTAAAAAATTGCGGAAACATTCTCAGTTTTATGAAGATGCTTTTCAAAGGCTTTCAAAAACAGTAGATGGCTTAATGGTAGCTGAACCCAAAATGAGAATAGCTATTCCTGCTGCAATTAACATTTTAAATAGTGTTGAATGCAACAGTATGCCAATGATGAGAGTTTAATCCTAGACTATATGCCAGCAGCTTCATGTTGCTGTTGTTGCACCTGTTGCATTTGGAGTGTTTCCTGATGCTCAGATGCATTAAAGCTGGAATTGTAATCTAATGTTGGATTAGCTGAGTTACTGCTTGCCTGTGTTAAAGAGTTAGATAATACATTTTCAAGTTGATTGGGTGGTTCAACGACTTCATCGCTACTAATGACGCTACTAACAGAGGCAATTTGTAAACCAACATCACCTGCAAGTGAAACACTACCAGAGGCATTTTCATAAGATAGTGTACTGAAAACAATGTTCCCATTAACCATCTCAGAATGACCCAGTTGAGTTAAATCAATAGAGATAATACCATAATCGTTTAATGATTTTAGTTCATTGCCTTGGCTAGAACCATCTTGATTGATATCATTCCACACTAAAAAGTCATTAAATTTATCATCTTGTTTATTAAATTTATCATCATGATTACTATCAAACGCTAATTTTAGACCTTCAATATCAGTGACTGCATCAGCATGATATTTTGAGAGTTCAATTTCATTTAAACCATCTACTTTGCCATTGGTGTTTTGATCGTAAACTAAGATACCATCATTCGGACCAACCCAGCCGGTTTTAATAGTTTGTGTGCCATTTTCAGATGAAATATTCCATTCAATTTGTGATTGAGCTGCTGAAACTAATTCAATTTGTCCATCATTATTTAAATCTAATACAATGGGAGCCGCAAAAGAATCGGGCGGAATTAAATTGATAGTAAAATTAGTACTAGACATGTCAAAATCGCTATCTTGAATGGTATAGGTAAAGACTTCAGATTCAGTATTCACATTGTTAATATAACTGTAAGTATAGTCTCCGTCAGATTCTATTTGCAGTGTATTACCTAAGGGGGTTATAAATTCTCCATTAGGTATAGGAATATGGATAGTGCTTCCCGATGCACTGGCACCGGCTAATTCAGGGTGAGCCGCGATGTAATTTTGTGCATCTAATGCACTTGCTAAATCAAAGCTAATTTGCGTAACTACATTGGGTGGGTCGGCGCTTACAATATCATTAACAAGAATATTACCGGTAACGCTAACGGGATCCGACACGGTTTCTTGAAGTAATACTTGCAGATTTGACAGATCGGCTGCGACTTCAATCACAGCTGGGCTGTCACTGGGATTGGCTAAAGGTGCTAAATTGTTGGTAACATCTTGATCTAACCCACCGATATTGAGCATGATAGCATCGACATTTTGGGATAACAGAGCAGATTGCCAATCGGTTTGTTGACCCACTGTGACCTCATCTCCAGGACTTGGCGCACCATCTGATAACAGATAAACACGATCAAGAATGGCACTATTTAATAGACTATCGTTATTAATATCAGCTAATCCCGCTGAAATAGCGCCACTTAAATTGGTACCACCACCGGCTGTAAGCCCTTCGAGATAGGTTTTCGCATCTGCCACATTATTAAAGTCCATACTAGGTAAGACTTGTGTTTCAAAAGGAATGATCGTAATCGACAGACTAGAACTATGTGTCGCGTAAGAATCTAACAGGGCACCATCCCCTGCCAAAGCTGCTATCACCAGATCGAGTCGAGTTAGGTTGCCAATAGGCGTTCCCATACTGCCGGAGACATCGATAATAAAGGTGAGATTGTAGGCGGGCAATCCTGATTTTTCGATATTTCTAACATCGGCGACAGCCGTCGGCCCTTCTGAAATTAAACTGACAGAGAAAGTGGCACTTGAAGGGTCAAGATCTTGATCTTTGATGGTATACGTAAAATCCTCAGATTCAGGATAAGCGTTATTAATGTAGCTATAGGTATAATTTCCGTTGGCTTCTACTAACAGAGTATTGCCTAAAGAAGTGGTAAATGCACCATCCGAAATGGGAATGGTGACAACCGATCCAGATACGCTTGCGCCGATTAATTCAGGATGATTATTTAAATAGTCTTGCGCTTCTGCCTCGCTGTTCAATGAAAAACTAACGTGGGTCACAACGGTAGGCGCATCGGCGCTTAGCGAATCATTCGTTAAAAGATTACCAGTCACACTCAGGGTAAGCTGATCTTGAAGCAAAGCTTGGAGATTAGATAAACTCGCATCTGCTTCAAGTACCGCAGGATTATCAGTAGGATTGGCTAAAGGAGCGATATTATTGGTAATAGCTTGGTTGGTGCCACCGATATTAACCATGATTGCATCAACATTTTGTGCTAATAATGCCGCTTGCCAATCTGCCAGTTCATCTGCATCAACTAAAGCATGATCTTCTCCTTGGGTAGTACCCTGCTCCCATTCGGCCGGTGCAGGGGCACCATCCGTTAAGAGATAGAGCACATCATGCGCATTGGCTAAGGCGGCATTATTGCCATCAGCAATGATATCCGCTAATGCGACCTCTACCCCTGAACCTAAAACCGTGCCAACATGACCATTACCTGGAATAGCAAGATTATTAATGTAATCTTTAGCGTCTTGAATATTGTTAAATTCATTCGAGATACCGGCCGTATCAGAAAAATTAACGATGCTAATAGTGAGCTTAGAACTTGCTCCGGCATAGGCATCTAAAATACCGCCTGCTCCCGCTAAGGTTTGTTGTAAAACCTGCAGTCGAGTTAATCCTTGTCCTAGATCAACGCTCATACTATTAGAATTATCGATGACAAAAGTCAGGTTATATTCGGGTAATGGGTCTTTCACAATGAGTTGTGCATCAGCAACGGCAGTGGGCGCATCATCACGAAATTGGATGACACCGCCCAGCAAGATAGAGGCACTTGCGGCATCTTGATCATTGTCAGTAACAGTCACGCGTAATGAGATTAAATCATTCTGTATTGAGACGACGTCATTAGGATCATTGGGATTACCATGCATCACCGCGCGACTTTGGTCGAGCGTGACGAGGCCTGAAGCATCGTTCACCGAGACTCTGAATACTTCGCCTCCGGTTGCAGAGCTTCCGATAATGATACCATTGACGACATTCATGATCACGGCTTCATTCGTGATTGAATCAACTAGACCGCTGTCTGTATCGCTACCAGGTAATTCTAAGCTATAGACAATGCTGGCCGCCTGATCGGCACCAGGGATAATATCAAATGCGCCTGAAAAATTAGCACTATCATTTACCGCAAAATTAGATTCATCCACAGACAGAGTAATATCGACTATATCACCTGCGATAACAACGGGCGTATCATCGGCAATATTGATTGTTAAAACATTCGAGGCTTGATCAAAATCAAAATCAGTTAATTCAAAGTGAAAATTGTCATAGCCAAAAAAATCGCTCGCATTATCACTAGAGTCATTATCGATAGGATGATTTAAATAATAGGTATATTGTCCTGTGGTTTGTACAACTTCAAGTACATTGCCTTCTTGAGTTGTCACTGTGATCAAGTTGTTTTCTGGAGAAATAACCGTTGTGCCGTTTTCAATGGTCACATTCGAGACAATGCCACCATCTGCACCAAATCGGGTGGTGAAATTATCAATCAAGAATCCCGTAATTGTTGCAGGGACGTTTTGATCATTGCTGCCAATATCCATAATATCGGCTTCACTAATGTTCGCAAATTGTTGAGCAGCCATTGGGACATCATCGACAATTCTGGCTAAGATAAAATTAGTGGCTAGATCACCATCGGCATCTTGGATGTAATACATAAAGGGATCGAAAAATACTTGGGCATCAAGTGTACAATTGGCAGAATAGCAGCCACAGTTTTGTAATTCGATGACTGTATCAATAACATTTAAACCCGGTAGGTTAGGGATATGGGGTACATTGTGTGAAAACTCATACACCAAATCCCCCATGCTATGACCCATGTAATTGGTTAGATACAGGGTTAAGGTATTTCCTTCAGGCGTGGTGATGGTTTGAAATGCACCATTGGGATCTTGGAAGAAAGTGCTTTGTTGTTGGAAGGGGGCAGGATAAAAATGACTAATGCCACCCGGATCCGTAAAACCAATCGCCGCTTGGTTAGCAGTAATGTCATCAATTGTTACCCCTTGTCTAATAAAAGGTAACAAACCGAAGGAACCTGCACCATCTAAGCCAAAAGAGGCGCCTTCTGCAAAAATATTGGTAGTAATAGTATTTGGAGAATTTGCTATGCAAGATTGGCAATTATCACTATCAACCAGAATAAATGAGGTAAATTGCTCAGAGCTTGACGAAGAGTTGCCCAAATTGCTTTCAAATACCGGATCTAAAATAATAAGAGGTGCAATGGGTTGCGAATCTAATTTTACGGGTTGAACTAAAGTAGGTGTATAGGAAGTGAATGGTTCAAACGAATAATTAATACCCAGATCGCGAGGCAGAGACTCTACATTACCTTCTAAACCGGGGTATTGTACCTCAACGACTGTTATTGAACCTTCATCTTGTATCATTTCAACGGCAGGTGGCATTTGTTCTAATTCTAGATTGATAGCAATCAGATTTTCATTAAAATCGATTACGTTAATTTGAAATTGAGCAATAGTAGACTCGCCAACCTGTAAGGAATCATATGCCCCTTTGTCATGAAAAATGACTGAGCCATCCTCATTGACTTGTATCACAGCACCATTTTCAAGCGTGATGGGTTTGTTGAGCGAATCCTGAGCAACATTAATCGTGATGACTTGGGCGGGTAACGGAGGAATGTTATCTAACGATAATTGTCTTTCTGTCACAATATTATTCGCGTCTTTTGTAAGTTCAATCGCAATCACCTTGCATTTGTCACACGTATTTGCTGAGTTTGACTCTGCTGCGGTGGGTAGCGTGTTTTTGCTGGTTTCATCGTGCGTTGTCGTTGGGTTTTTTATTTGTGTGCTCATAATAACTGCCATTCATATTTTTTATAATTGTATTTTGCAAACTATATATAGGTTTGCAATGTCTGCACGAAAGTGCAATTGGACCATGGTCCAATAATCTGAATAGGTCAGGTTAATGAGGGGGGTAAAGTATCAGAAACCGATTTAATGCTGTTTGTATTCTTTAATAATCCTATATATAGAATATAACTTCAAATGTTGTAATTACAAACATGTTATTCATCTGGGCATTTATCTATCATTGTGCCAACATAATGAGCAAATATTGTTTGTTAAAACAAAGAGAAACGTTTTCTAAGTCGCTTCTGTTTATCTAAATTAAGCTTTTTCCCTATTAGCTCCAAAACCAACTTGGCTTACAATAGTTTCTGAGTAAAGAGGTATAGAGCAATGAGCCTTGCAAGCGGATTCGGTCAATTACAGGCTATTATCGCCTATCGAAAAAAATTAGAGTCGATTTGGCAAGCTAAGAATGAAACAATTCTGCAAAAAACGGATGTTAATTTTCCCGACATCCATGGAAAAACGTTATTAGAATATGCAATAGAATTAGAAGAAATTACCTTGGTTCGACAATTGCTTCTAGATGGCGCTTATTCACGCCAAGCTCTGTCATTAGCAAAAAAAACACAAAATGAAGAAATTATTCGTTTAATTATTAATGCGACATCTTCTTATGAGTTTAATGATGATCCTATTCAAGCGTTTGAAGAGGTTTATCAAGATTATCTTGCATTCAAAACGGATGAAACAAAAAAGCATTTTTTGTTAGTGGGTGCCAAGGTTCCTTTTGAATTATTGTTAGAAAAAATCCAATCAGAGCCTATGCATGATATAGATTGGTTACCTTATTTAGATAGTTACGATGCTAAAGGTGAAACGCCACTTTTAATTGCCATCCACGAGAATAATTATCCTTTTTTTTATTATCTAATTGAAAAAGGTTGCAACATTGAATCGGCCTTTTTAGGCACGACAACCTTTACACCCATGGCCTATGCGGTTGGATTAGGCCGAATTGAAATGGCCAAACTATTAATTGAAAAAGGTGCTAACCTCAGTTTGGTAGATCATGAAGGAAAGAGTCTTTTAAATGTGGCTGTTGCAAAGGGTTATGCTGAGATTGCAAAGTTGTTACTGTTACAACCCTTAAGTTTTGTCAATAGTGATTATTATGGTCGAACAGTATTGCATGCGGCTGCTGAAATGAATAATTCTGAGATAGCGAAGTTGATTATTCATGCCCCAGATTTTTACGCTTTTATAACAACATTAGATTACATGGGGCGTAGCCCAGTTCAAATTGCAAATGGCTGTCAAAACGAAGCATTTTTATCAGAATTAGGGGTTAATGCGAATGTTTCAGGCAACAAGCAGACTAAAATTTCACAATTTCATATCATAAAGCAACTACGCTATTATTTAAAACTCACCAATCAAGATCCCAATACATTGCATGAAGAAGGGCAATGTAATGGCTTGGTGTTTCTGTTTTTGTTATTACAGGAAAAAGGTAAAGGCAAAGATTTCTTTTTAATGTTAAATGCTATCTCGACATGGTCGGGGTGTTATGAAGAATTACATAATAAAGACAATATTACTCAATTAGCCGATGACTATCCTTCACTGGGTGCAATGTTTCGTTATTTTGTTGATCATATTATTTTGATGCAAACGACTGGGTTAGATTCTTCAGTAAGAAGATTATGTCCATGGCAAGATTCAAGAAAAAGACAATATGCATTGATAGGGCAAGCTCCTATTTCATTTAGTGAACATTTTTATGCTAGAACACGCATGTTTACGAGAGAGCAACTGCGAGAATATATTGAGATTATCGCAAGATTGCCTGAAGCAAAAATTGAGTTGGGTGGAGGAAAACACGCAACGGCGTTTTACCTGAAAGCGAAAGAAATGACTTATTATGATCCCAATATGCTATATGAAATCAGTTCAACGGATTCCATTGAACGTGTTGTGGATCTGATTCAAAACTGTAAATATATCAGTTTGTTTATCAATGCGAATCAAATGGAAATGAACATTCGTGTATTTGGCGCAAGGCAACATAATTTTAACACCTATACTTTCTTTGACGAAAGCGAGTTTCCCCAAAGCCTTGAAGAAGCCGCTGCCTATCAATCATCATCTCCCAATAAACTAACGCAGTGTCACATTGCTTTGATGGTAGATAGTGTACAAGATTTTAGAAAATTAATAACAAATGGATATGTTGATTTGAATGCTTGTGATGTTAATGGTGATACCGTATTGGATATGGCACGCAAGTATCATAAAACACATTTTATCGATATTATTTTTTCAACACCGGGAGTCAGCATCGATCTGCTGCAAATCTATGGCAAAGCGCATTCACCCTATATGAATAAGACGGTGTTAGAGGCTTGCAATAATCACTTGGATTCGTGGGCAGTTGATGTCAATCAGTTAATTATAAAAGTTTGTGAGACAATGCTCCCTTCTGAAGAACAAATAGCTTTATTGTTAGTTTTAATTGCGCATTCACCTAACATTAACGAATCTGTGAATGATATACCTCTTATCGGTTATATGATGTGTCATGCTCATTTAATGAATGAACCGATGATTCATAACATGTTGATGATAAAGAATATGAATATTAACACCAAAATATTGGGTGAAACATTATTTCATTGGGCCCTTAAAAATCAAGTATTAGTACCAACTGAAAGTGTTTTGCAATGGATTGAATGGGGAGCTGATATTCATACGCCAAGTGAACTGGACAAGGCGACTTCATTGGAGTATGCGATATTCTGGCAAAAAGATATTCGTATCATTCAACGACTTTTAGAAAAAGGTGCAAACCCTAATAGGATATTAGCGCCAGGGACTACCGTATTACATTATGCCGTTGAAATGGATAACGTGTTGCTTGTTAAAACATTGTTAAAATATGGAGCATCACTCAATCTTAAAAATGTACATGATAAAACGCCGATTGATTTAGCAGAATATAACCCTGAAATAATGAAACTCTTTACAAGAAAATGCGAGCAAGAGGCTCAGTCTTTGCGGCTTAATCAACAAAGAAACGAAAATGAGATGCCGAGTTTTGCGCTCGATGAAATTGAATTAAAACGTAGACGTAGAAGCATTTAATGGTGATTACCATAGCCTAATGGATTTCGTTTCTCACCATTGGCGCGTTTTTCAAAATGTTGGTAATCTTGTACATCTAACCAATGGCCGCCCCAATCCCAACCGTGCGCTTCAAAGAGTTTATAGACAAGTCCTTCTTTATTAATCAACCCTTTATGGTGGCAGTGCCTATCAACATAGGGTTTCCCTTCTTTAGGGAGGACTTGTTCACCATTCACATAAGGATTAATAAGCGGGTTGATATCAATGGCTCGGCCAAAACTATGTTGAGATAAAATGCCAGGTTGATTGCTGACGGCGCGACAATTATAAGCAATGGTTGTATTGGGTTTACGCCCGGCGGGATGAATATCGGCAATGGGGAAACGATTGTGATAGAGCGTTTTAAAAATATCTAAAATATCGTTTGCCAGCTCTTTATGAATAATAATACAACCTAAATGTTCCTTTTCATCAAAACCGATATATTTCACTTTCACGACAGTTAAATCTTTCAGATGAGGCTGGCAAGATGAAGGTTCACTTGCAAGCATCGCTTGTTTTAATTTCTCAATAGAAAATAAAGGGGTAATGCTGTCAGCGGGAAGCTGGCCAATATCGTCATAAGCCTGGACCAGAGGTATGAAGCAAGTGAATAAAATGATTGAAATTGTTGTTCTCAAGAGATTACCTTATTGATTAAGTTACAAGGGTAACAATTCTTGCTAAAACTTCATCTAAAATTTCATCAGGTGCTATACCAATTTTTTTTGCTTTTCGTACTTTCCAATCCATAGATTTAATTTGGTCACTAACAACAGCACCTTCAATTTTTAATCCTTTAGGAAGAATAACTAACCAAGGATCAGATAGCTTAATCGTTGAGGTTATTGGGCAACAAATAATTTTAGAGCCTTTTTCATTATATATTTTAGGAGAGATGACTAATGCTGGTCGTCGCTTCGTTATTTCGGTTCCAGCTTGAGGATCAAAATCGATAATAATTAAATCACCTCTATTGAGAGTCATTTTGGGAGGCATGAACTACATCCTTGGTTTATTTACGGGTATTATATTCTACGATTTCAGCGCCCATTTCCTCACCTGTTGAAATTTCTGGATGCTCATTTTCTGGGCTCATTTGTGCCACGAGCTGTTCAAGCGTATATTTGTGAGGCTTTATAATGAGCGCACCTTCTTTCATTTCAATCGTGACTTCTCTGCCTGATTTTAAGCCCAGTGAATCAGAATAAGCCTTAGGAATAATAATTCCTAAGGAGTTACCTATATCACGTATTCGTAATCTGGACATCACTTTTCTCTCTTAGTAAAGTTATAACATTATTATAACATCGGATTTATTAAATGCACCCTATTTAAGACAAAAGGCTAGATAAAAGCGCTTATATACAATAGTCTTTGATAGAGGTCTTTTCTCATTTTGCATGTAAATTAGCAAACTATCTATTACCAGCCACGTTGTAGAGAGGATCGATTGAAGGGAATCATAAAACAAGCCTGCTTGCTGTGCTTAATGCTGATTTTTGAGGTACAGGCCCAACCCAAGACGGTACAGGGTGGTACACTCCAGCATGTCCAGCAGCGGGGCTATTTAACTTGTGGCGTCAGCCAAGGCTTGGCGGGATTTTCAACGGTTGATGATCAAGGGCATTGGCAAGGGTTAGATGTAGATTTTTGCAGAGCAGTCGCTGCTGCAACCTTAGGTGATGCCAATAAAGTTAAGTTTGTTCCCCTTTCTGCAAAACAGCGATTCACCGCATTACAATCAGGCGATATCGATTTACTCTCACGCAATACAACCTGGACTTATCTGCGTGATACCTCTTTAGGGCTAAATTTTATTGGTATTATTTATTACGATAGCCAAGGATTCATCGTCAGAAAATCTTCAAAAATCAATAGTGCCGCGGAACTGGATGGTGCCATTATTTGTACCAATGCGGGGACCACCACTGAGCTGAATATAACCGATTACTTTAAATCAAAAGGTTTAAAGTTTCAGGTCTTAACCTTTGAAAAATCGGATGAAACATTAGCAGCTTATGAGATGGGACGATGTGATGCTTATTCTACCGATATGTCTGGGTTAGCAGCGGAACAATTAAAACTCTCTGATGCATCGGCGCACATTATTTTACCTGAAAAAATTTCAAAAGAGCCTTTTAGCCCCATGGTACGCCAAGGTGATGATCATTGGAATGAAATCGTGCGTTGGACATTATATGCGCTAATCGATGCTGAAGAAATGAATATTAATCAAAACAATGTTAAAGAAAAATATCTCAATGATAAAAATATTCAAGTTGAACGAATATTAGGAAAGCAGCCCAATTTTGCCAATAAAATTGGTTTAAAAGAAGATTGGGTTTATCAAGTCATTCTTCAAGTGGGTAACTACGGGGAAATTTTTGAAAGGAATATTGGTCAGAATAGTCCTTTAAAAATTGAACGAGGTTTAAATGCCCTATGGGATCGAGGTGGGATACTTTATGCGCCACCTTTTAGATAAGCTATCTCATCTCAAAACATTGATCCCACAGCTCATATTGGTGGCATTAATTGTGTGGGTTTTCAATCATATTGCACAGAATGTTCATGCCAATTTAGCAGCTCGTGGGGTTAAAATTGGTTTTGCTTTTTTAAACGATACCGCAGGCTTTGATATTATTTTTCATTTGATTGACTATGCAACGATTAATAATTATTGGCAGGTATTTTGGGTCGGGATTTTAAATACGTTACTGGTCGCTGCTTTAGGGATTTTCTTTGCATCTTTGTTTGGTTTTATAGTGGGGTTTGGTCGTGTTTCAAGGAATAAGATCATTGCACTTTGTAGCAAAGGTTTTGTTGAAACCATTAGAAATATCCCCTTATTGTTGCAGCTATTCTTTTGGTATTTTGTGGTATTAAGAGGTGCTCCATTCCCGCAAGATAGCATTACCATCGTTGAATCTATTTATATTAATAATCGTGGACTTTATTTACCTTGGCCCATTATTACCTTATATGCCGCCGTTCTCTTTACGCTTTCTGTTGTTTGCATACTCATTTCGCTGTACTTAAGACACAGCAAAAGAACTTGGCGGTCTTATTCGATAGCGATATGGCTTGCTTTGGCCGTCATATTTTTTGCTATCGCCCACACTGAACTGACTTGGGAATACCCGACACTTGGCAAGTTTAATTTTGTCGGTGGGATGAATCTCATCCCTGAGTTTTTGGCATTAGTATTGGCATTAAGCACTTATACCGCAGCTTACATTGCGGAAATTGTGCGTATGGGAATACAATCTGTTTCCAAAGGGCAATACGAGGCAGCTCGCTCCTTAGGATTTGCGCACTATCAATCACTTCGTTTAATTATGTTACCGCAAGCGATGAAGGTGATTGTGCCACCGTTAACCAATCAATATTTAAATCTCACTAAAAACTCATCCCTTGCCGCCGCGATTGCCTTTCCCGATCTGGTTTCCGTTTTTGCTGGCACGGTTTTGAATCAAACGGGGCATGCGATTGAAATAATTGCCATGACCATGGGTGTTTATCTGTTCATTAGTCTCTGTTTATCCTTGATCATGATACTCTATGAAAGGAGAAGCGCATGGCATTCTCCTTAACGAAATGGGCAACCAGACTGGTTGTGATGACATTGGCTATTGTGGTGGGTTATGTCATTTTTGATTGGGCCGTATGGAATGCAACCTGGGTGGGGAGCTCAAAAGCTGATTGCCGTCCAGGTGGAGCGTGTTGGGCGGTAATTTCTGCTAGATGGGATCAAATCATTTATGGATTTTATCCTAAAGCAGAACGCTGGCGAGTGAACTTCGCTTTAGTCTTGATCCCCATCGCACTTTATCTGTTAACACAAATCAAAGCACCGCTACGTTATCGTCTTACCCTATTTTTATTCATCAATTTATTTATCGTATACCTTCTCTATGGTGGTGGATTATTAAAGGTTGTGCCCACTGAACTGTGGGGTGGATTATTTTTGACGATAGTTCTTTCCGTGGGAAGTATGATTTGTTCATTTCCACTGGCCATATTGCTTGCTTTGGGACGCAATTCAAAATGGGTGATTATCAAACCATTGTGTGTCACTTTTATTGAAGTGATACGGGGGGTGCCGTTGGTATCCATTTTGTTTTTAGCCGCTGTAATGTTCCCTTTGTTTTTCACGACAGATGTGGTGATTGATAATTTATTTTGTATCTTTATAGGCATTACCTTATTTGAAGCTGCTTATTTGTCTGAGGTGATTCGTGCAGGATTAAATAGCGTACCCAATGGGCAAGTTGAGGCTGCAGTAGCACTTGGCATGAATTATCGTTTAAGCATGACATTGGTCGTATTGCCGCAAGCCTTGAGAACCGCTATCCCTGGGATTATGAATAGTTTTATTTCCCTTTTTAAAGATACTACGTTAGTACTGATTATCGGGATTTATGATTTTTTAGGGATTGTACAAACCGCAACCACGGATCCACGTTGGCTTGGTACTTCGTTGGAAGCTTATTTATTTTGTGCACTGGTTTATTGGATCTTTTGCTTTGGCATGTCAACGTATAGCAATCGTTTAGAAGGGAGCAACCGTGGCAGAAGATAAACAAACGAATATAGTCAATATTCAGCAATTATCAAAATGGTTTGGCGAATTTCAAGTGCTCAAGAAACTAGATTTAGCCGTGCTGCGCCAAGAAAAAGTGGTCATTTGTGGCCCATCCGGTTCCGGTAAATCAACCTTGATTCGTTGTATCAATGGTTTAGAAACGTATCAAGCAGGTAGCATCGAAGTCGATGGCATTCGAATTGATGAAAATGCAAAAACCTTAGCTAAAATCAGAAAAAAAGTCGGAATGGTTTTTCAAAACTATAACCTTTTTAATCATTTAACCATTTTAGAAAATTTAACATTAGCACCGATTTGGGTCAAAAAAGTCTCACCCAAGCAAGCATCGACATTAGCCATGCACTTTCTTGAATTGGTTAAAATACCGGAGCAAGCGAATAAATATCCTGCTGATCTCTCGGGGGGGCAACAACAACGGGCTGCCATTGCCAGAAGTTTATGCATGGAGCCTGAAATTATGTTATTTGATGAGCCAACCAGTGCTTTAGATCCAGAAATGATCAAAGAAGTGCTAGATGTAATGATTAATTTAGCCGAACAAGGCATGACTATGCTTTGCGTTACTCATGAAATGGGGTTTGCACAAAAAGTGGCTGATAAAATCATATTTATGGAGGGAGGTGAGATTGTTGAAATGAATACACCCGAAAACTTTTTTTCTCATCCTAAAACAGAGCGTAGTCGACAATTTTTAAAGCAAATTTTACATCACTCTAATATAGAATAAATTAATACGAGCATTTCTCCCATGAAGGTGGCATACACACCGTATTATCTGTCTTTCCTTGTGATATCATAATGGACATATGGTCTTATTCAAAGGTGACCTATGACCGAACTATTAAAACTTTTAGGTCAATATCGCAAAATAGGCAGTCCTGAAATTGCTAGAAAACTGTCACTTCGAAGAAATAAATTAAATTATAAAGAAGTGATAGATTTATTAAGACACATCCGCTTTAATCAAGAGAATGAATCAAAAATTCTGATTGATCTTATCATTAATAATTACATCGATAAGTATATTAATAATGGTGATGATGAAGAGTTAAAAAAACTTTATGGCATAATAGCCAATTTAGCTATTAACCAGAATGATCTGTATGTAGAGCAATTTTTTGTCAATTTTAGCCTGGTTTTACCTGCAAAATTACGAGAAGATTATCAGTCACAATTTTTCCAATATTCATTTGGTAAAAAAGAACCTAGTTATTTAGAACGGTATATGTCTTTAACCGATCGAGTAGATGCGCTTGAAAAACAAGATGTAAATAGTTATATCGAAGAGAATTTGTTAGCTAAAGCTATCATGGATCGTGATTATGCAGCATTCGATGATTTAGTTCAGGGGGAGACAAGGTTAGATCTACCGTTTGCAAATAATGCAGCCGTGGATTTACGAGCAAAAACACCATTGCAAGTTGCCATTCAGCTAGATGAAGATGACATGACTATGCTGCTGCTAAATTGCGGAAAAGATTTAAACGTTAATTATGTCGACCCTAAATCTACTGAAGCCTCAGAAAGTGCATTATCATTGGCGATTCTAAAAGGTAAAGACAGCATTACACAAAAATTATTAAGCACCGAAGGAATCGATATTTCACAACCTGATCATAAACCGCTTATCTATGCGTTGACGTCGAATCGATTTGATATCGCTACCCAATTAATCGAAAGAGGTGAAAAATTAACAAGCACAATGATGAGAACATTGCTGCAAAAAAGTATTGTGCAAAGAAAACATATACTGGCTTCCTTTCTACTAAAAGGAGATGTGGTTCCTGATGCATTACTTATGAAGCAAGCACTTGATATGGCCATCAATACGCATGACAGCTCTATACTAACTTTATTATATCAACATGGAGGTCATTTAGATTCAATACAATATGAAAATTTACTAAAACACAGATTATCAAAAAAAGATATATCTGGCGTGATATTACTTTTGTCAATGATGCCTAATGAAAGTGCTTTGTTGGAAAAGGTTCTAGATATTTTAAAAGGATACTCATCAGACAGTTCATCTTTAATCATCGGTATGTTTGAAAAATTAAACGATCCCAATCCTGCAATATTGCGTCTTATCACAGCATTAGCATCAAACATGAACAATGATAAACGTACTAGCTTGCTATTAGATCTAATAAATAAAAATAATATGAATGGTGTTAAAATATTGCTTGAGCAAGCAGACATCCAGATTAGTGAAAATAATTCCTATCGATTCATCAGTCTTGCACTGAGTAAAAATTTTGAAATAGCTTCATTGCTTCATCAACATGGTATTCGACTTTCAAATGATGAGACATGGGAGATATTTAAAGAAGCCATTGGCGCAAGTCGAGTCAGGTCATTTAAAGAACAATCCTATAATAATAATATATTGAGATACATTATTACTTATATGCATGATTATGGAATTTCTGAAGATTCCATTATTCGTAATGTTTTAATTCAAGGGCAAAAAAACAATCAAACTTCACAAATGATAAAAAATTTATTAAACGCAGGTGTGTCGCCACAAAAAATATTTGAGCATGCAGTTAATTTGAAAAAAATGAACGCTATCGAAACACTGATTTCTGAAGGCGTTCATTTTGAGCTCTCTCGGGGTGTTGGTTATGCTGCATTATTGTTTGCGGTAGATGAAGGGCAAAGAGATCTTGTAGAATGGTTATTAACTAATGGGGTAGATCCAAAACAGAATCAGTCTGAAATCTTTATGAAAGCTGCTACGGCAAAAGTGCCAGATCCTGCCATTGTTGATGCTCTTTTAGATATGGCAGAAGCAGATCTTAAACCGCAAATTTTAGCACCATTTTCTGCATTAGACATGTATACAACGACTGGCATTACAGAATATGCTGAAATTAGCTTTAAATTAGTTACAAAAATTTTAGATAATGACGTTGAAGAGCTAGAAAGATTCACTTCAGAAAATGAAGATGCTGACGTTGATGAATTAAAATTAAAAATGTACCAAGAACTGATGAGAACTTTACGACCTGAACACCAGGCCGCATTTGATATTTTACTTCACCATTCTTTGTCAAGGAGAAAAGAAGCTGAATCGTCAATGGAGGATTCATTAACCAGGCAAGCCAATAGGCATTTTGAACACAAGGTAGAACCATCCTTTAAAGACGCATTTTTAAAATACCCAGGTCACAATGACATGCAACGAGTAGAAGCGATTGAGCGAGAGATCAAAGCATATATTCTTGATGCAATTTGTGAAAGTTGTAACGCTGATAAAAATGAAGATAATCAAAAATTATTTGAATTTATAAATAAAAACAGAAGTCAGTTATTAAATGGTGATGAAGCAATAAGTACGAAGATGCGCAAACTTGTTGTGTCTAATGAAAATAGCGCACAAATTGCCTGGCGTGGTTATGATCAAGATGCTCCACATGATTTACGCTTTCCAAATTTGTTAACTCCCAACACGAATACGCAACAAATTTTCACAACACAATCAGCTTCGCCAGATGCTTTAAGCATTGCAAATGCATCTGATATTGTTAGAAAACGAGTTGCCTATTACTTTATAGCAGAGCCGGATAAAAATATTTTTCTTTCACAACTGGCGGATATGCGTAGAGCACATGAAGATTTCCCAATAGATAGTCCAACCTGCTTTCCAGGAGCAATTGGCAGAATAGCAAGAATGGGTGATGGACATCCTATACTGCAGTTACCTCCTACACGACGTGACGTGATCTTGAAGCATGTTAATGCATTTATAATAAGAGGGTATACTCATTTTTTAGAAACAATTCCTCCAAATAATTACGAAAAATCATTTTATGCATTAGCTATGTTAACTGAAGCTAATGCTAAAGATGTATTAGCTGATAAAAATGAATTTGATCAATCATTACTGGATATTCGAAATCAATTTAATACATATTTAAAATCCTTGTTGCTTGAAAATTCTCAAATGCTAAAATCTATCGATGAGGAATTAGCAGCGATTGATGAAAAGGAAATTTCTGACGAAGAAATCAAACTGGAAATCGAGTATGCATTTACTGATTTAAGTGGTCAGGGACGTAGCAAAGAATTTTATGACAGATTACAAAGCAAGCGTAAAGAAAATGAAGTACCTGAAGAGGTCAGCGACAGCAAGCCTGTAAAAGAGCGTGAGAAAGGGAAAGAAAAAGAGAAAGTACGGGAGATTGAGAATCCTTACGAAATACAAATAAAATCCCTATTAGGAAGCGCTTTACCTCCCCCAATGTTACAGCAACAATTGGGAAGTAAATTAAAAAAATATATAGAGTTTGAAATTATTAATCAAATATTTTCTCAAGAGGCTAAGGTGAATAATTCTGAACGAGTTGCTTTAATGGCGCTAACACTGGTAGATGAGATTGTTTCTTCGAGTGCCTTATCTGTTTCTGATATTGTGCAAGAAAGCTTTGAAAAAATGCGACTGCAAAATTTTGATGAGTTTAGCGCTTTAAAAATAACGGAAGAGGAAGAAGAGTTCATCAAAAAGCAGCTATGTGCTAAAAGCTCAATGAATGGATTAAACAAAAAACAAGCTGATATTTTGCAAGAAAAAATTGCAGGTGTTTTTGAAAATTCAGAAAAATTATCTGTTTCGATAGATAAAGTTTTTAATGAATTGCGAGGCTTGCGAAGAACCGCAAAACGACAAAAACCATTACAGCTTTCACGAGTATTAGAGCAACCTATAAAAACACAGCAAAAGGAGGAAGGAACTCTCTTCTTCGAACCTGTAGCTCCTTCTACACGAAGAGAGCATAAATAAACATGAAAAGCCCACCCATGAAGACATAATTCAAAGCAGATAAAACTTTGAACTACACCTATTTTTTTCTCAAAATACCTTGAAAATTACTTGCATTTTTCAGACATGTTTTTATAATGCGTTCCTTCAATTTGCATCAGGGAATGAAGGAGTAGTCGATGCATCCCAACCAACATGTCTTTACAAAATCAACTGCTATGAGTTCATTTAGCAGAACATCCAAGCTTTAAAACTTTTCAAAGATTTTTAGCACTTTTCATTTTCAAGGAACGTTTATGGTTTTCCATAAGCGATTGCAGGGTATTTTATGGCATCTGGTAAGAAAGTTAACCACATTATCGTCTCCACCTCCACTCAATATAACAATTGCGGCGTCCACCTCCTTGTTCCTCATTTGCTTGATTTTCTGAGTGACAATGAAGAAAAAATGAAAGCCATTCGATTTAATCATGAACCAACGCCGGGGCAAATAAAACGTTTTAAGGGCTCAAAAGGATATCAATACCTGGAAGAAGCCTTTGCGGAGTACTACAAATTAACGCCAGGTAAATCCCCTTATGCTTGCCTGTCGGATTTAATTGAAAAATATGCGCATCCGGTAGATTTGGAAGTCTTGTTGGGGCCAGTGTTGCGTTTAACGCTGAAAAGGGTGCTATTAAACAGTAAAGAACACAAAGACAATCTAAAACCATCCTTTCAAGTTATTGTGAATCGATGTGCACAAGAATATCGATCTGAATATCCCCGGATGAAAAGTAAACAGCATTTGGAATCATGGATAGCGCAATTAGAGTGGGATCCAGCAAATGAACACGAAGAGCTGTTTGTTCCTAACAAGCAATTGATTGCCAACATCATTCATTTCAATAAAACAAACAAAATGAATACTTACTGGGATGAGGCCTATCAGCATTACTGTGAATATCAAGGCGATCCGACTCAGTGCGTTTATATCAGTGAGTCTCAATTATCTTTGCTCTGCGCGAGTATGCTTTTCGATTTTCGGTATTTATTAACCAACGAACAATTAAGTGAAAAGTCAGTTCCCTTGACTTTGCCAATTGGGAGAGTGATTGCTAAAAATGCAACAGGGAACCATTGGGAGTTGGTGGCTTCGCTAGAAAGTTCTTGGCAATTAGCCAGAGAAAAAGAAGGGGCAGTATTTGCTCATTATCATCAAATGAGTATTGGGTTGCGTGCTCAGCCTGAGATTGCTAATCAAGTAACGATTCTATTACAAAATGCCTTTCGCGATAAAATAGCCGACTTTGTTAATCATGGCAAACCCTATCAAGAAGATTACTATCGTGTGTTACATGCCAATAATTGGGCAAATAATAGTGCCTTTTCCGGTGTTGTCGATATTATTGGTGAAGAGGTAATAAATAATACTAAACCTGCTTTTTTAAAAACGGTAGGGTTTCGAGCATTTTTAAATCACTTTAGAGACTATTATCAACTTGATGTGTCGCTTTCTAAAGAACAACTATTGGCTAAGTTAAAAATGTTATTAAGACATTATCGCACGGTGCAAGATCAATTTATGATCCTAAGTCCCGTGTTGCGAAAAGTGCTCACAGAGAATGGGGCAGGTCTTGAAGATATTCAAGCGCAAAGTTTAAAAACACTCTGTCATCGACTCAATATTGGCTTAGAATTTTATGTCATGGACAGCGATAAACTAGTCGCAGGGTTTGGCAAGGCGGTTGAGAATCAACATAGAAATCCTATATTCACTTTATCGATGACCTTTGAAAATGAACAATGGCATCAAGTTGAAAAAGACGAGCTTATTTATTTACATAAATCGGCATTAAGACAATATTCCCCTTTTAGTGCGTTTAAAACAGAATCGTCTAGCCAAGTTTTACAGCAAGGATTAAGCGAGTTCTTAATCAATGGGATTCCATTTGTTAACATGGTTAGTTCAAAGGTCACATCGAAATATTTACCCCCCATTGTAGATGGTTTGCCAAAGCAATGGACAGCACTGCATAAAGCGGTTTATGAAAATAATATTGAGCGTGCTGCAGAACTGTTAAAACAAGGCAAAGATTGGCGAATTAAAGCTAATCGTGAAATAACCATTAAAACAGGTCTCACAGCCTTCATGACAGAGATGACTGTGTTACAAGTGGCAGCTTATCAAGATAATAGGGCGATGTTGTCACTTATTTTGCAATATGCAGATAGGCGTGATATCGACTTGGTGCAACAAGCATATGATACCGCCATCTGTTTTAATTTTGCGCAATCGCTGTATTCGTTTCTTTGCTACCAACCGTTAACCTTTTCAGAAGATGCATTGCAGGTAGCGATAGCACACAAAGATATGGTTTTGTTGCAAGCCATCCTGTCGCAAGATGGTTTGAACAATCAAGAAACCAGTGCTTTATCCAAAGCGCTGACATTATCGATGAGTGCTGGTAGCAATTCAGATTATGTTTTAGCGGTACAGCGAATGTTGCTCCATTGCGTTTTTCAATCGAAAGTAAAGCGCTATGAAAAAGCTGAAAGTTTTCAGCTCAGTGAAGCGGAAATGAACGTGATAGCGCGATGCTTAGAGCAGAATAAACCTGCGCTGATTAACAATCTGATCTCTTATTATGAACAACTACCGACCTTATTTAAGACTTCAATCGATTTAAAGAAAGTAAGTCAAGAAAATATCCGGCAATTGATTATGCTGCTTGCACAAAAAGCTTGTATTGCAATAGAAAATGAAGATGATCAGCAATTAGAAAACTGTTTTATCGCAAGCCAGTATTGTTTACAGGTGAGCGGTGAAACAAGTCCCTTGCATTATGCTTTAGCAAACGATAAATATCATTTTTTAGAGTCAACATTTGAAGATTTTGCTGTTGATGCCCTTCAACAAAAATGCGACAAGCCACTATCGCACACACAGCGTACACGTATTCAAGCGCATGCCATGGCTTTTTTAACTGAATGCGGCTTTGTACACGATAAATTTGGCAGAACCTTTGAATATCATCTAGACAGAATGCATTATCGTGATTCATTAGATATACGTTTAAGTCGTTCTGACTCATGGTTAGATACGATGCAGATCTATACCGCTATAGGCGCTCATAAAGCCAATAGTGCGCGAATTTATTGCGTCGATCGTTTTCATCAGAAGCAAATGTATACTCATCAGGTGCAGCAGAATCGAATTTATAGTTGGGGGCATGTTAGTTTTGCACTTGGAAGAATGGCAGGGTTGGTTTATGTTTCAGTGCCATTATGTGCTTTAAATGTGGGTTGGTATTTTGGACAAGATTATATCAAAAGACCCTTATTTTCTTTGCTTGGCAAAATAGGCGCCTCTACTGCGCCGATGATAGGCGTTGATGCAAAAACCGGCAAAGAATTTTTGCCTTCTGCAGTAAATGAAATCATTTCCATTGGTTTAATGCCGGAATATTATTTACTGTCAGGTGCAATGAGTGCTGGTATATATGGGATATCCGATTATATTCCACATGAAAATGATCGAGCGCTTTTGCATTTAGTATCGGATGCACTAGCTCAGTCATGGGTAACAGGAACAGAGAGCAATTATGAGATAGATGAACGCTATTGCCATCACGTTCATAATAATTTGCAAGCTGTTGTCGGAGAATCAGCGGCTTCATGGTTAACTCCGGTTGTTGCAACTGTTGATTCTATTTCAATGAAGGGAAATAAGCTTGCCAATTATCCTATTGAGCGGCTTACGTCCTATATTAGCCCTTCGGTTTTATCTGCCATTAAAGAGAATCCCATTTTTTCTACTTTACGAACCGCACACAATGTCATTAGCTATCTGCCATTAAAGCTAAATGAGTTACAACACCAGGGTATCAGTGTACTTGAAAAAGGGATATTGAACCAAATGGAAGATTCGGTCTTTAAAAATGAGCGATTACATGCGTTGCAAGTCATTGAATGGAGTGAGGCTGGAGAGCGACTAGAAGAATTGACTGAAAGTTTAGAGCAAGCAAAAAATGAGGGGAAGTCTGCATCGATTATTGATAAAAGGCAACATGCGGTTGATAAGCAAAAAACTTTAGTTGATACGGCTTATGAAAAAGAGCAGGAACTTTTTAAATTAACTGAAGGGTATACCTATCATGAGCAGTGGCAGGAAAAATATATGGAGCTGAAATTTGCTGAATATGATGTTTCTAAATCTGCACAGGCAAGAGCAGCTTTAAAGCAAGAAGTCGATGCAGCATGGGAAAAATCTCGATTTTATAATAGCGACATTGCTAATCAGCGAGCACAATATTGGTCTGATGAGACGGATAATTTATTTGAAGAATGCAAGGGCAATTTTTTAGATGTTACCAACCTTGCCAATGTTATTCGGAATATCATTGATAATGCTTATATTAATGGTGCAGGTAATGAAGAGCAGATTGCGAAATATTGTGCAGATGAAATTATTCGATATCGATATTCGTTTTATCCCAAATTTGGTAATAAAGCACAAATTGAGTCTGAACGACAAACCTATTATGATCAAATCTACTATAACGAATTAGCAAATTCAAAGCGTGCCAAAGGTCGCTTGTATGAGTACATCCTTGCAAAACTAACTGACTCGCAAAAGAAAAAACATGTTCCCCGTTATAAACGGATTTTAAAACCGTTTATCAATGAAATTTTCGGTAAAACCATTGGCTGGGTCCCTTTTAAAGATTTTAAAGGTGGAAGAGGAACACCGGGTTCTGTTGGCTTGCAATTAAACAAACAAACAGGTCAAGCAACCCAAGTGAGTGTCAATGTTGCAGGCTATAACGTCTATAACTTACGTGGCGCTGAAAAGGTTTTACGACCCGAATTCAAATTACCTGAACTTAAACAACAGTCGCAAACGATATCCAAGTCACAAGGTTGTAACACGGCGGTGCCGGTTATTAGTTCGTGTACCAGTCAAGGTGAAACGGTTCTTGATTTAGATAATCCGTTTGTTCAAGGGGTGTTATTAGAGCAATTGGAAAAGTTGCTTGATTCAACCAAAGAAACAGATGAAGCAAAAGTCAAAACAAAGAAAAAAGGACAGCCTGCTGAGACGCGCAAACAAAGTCAGGATAGAAGGGAAGTTATCCAAGATTTGTTATCAAAATCACCTTTGAAACCCAATCTGGCGGCATTAGGCGGGCTTGGTGACCAATTACTAGCTAAACAATCAACGAGTCAATCTACTGTAAAAGTCAGTACACCTAAAAATAGCAAAATCAAAAACCTTCTCAAATTGCTAGGAATAGGTGATGCCCAAGCTGCAGCGCCTCTTGCTACAGGAATAATGAGTGCACCAATTGCAGAGGCAGGTGTTATTAGAGAAGCTCATAGAAATATTGAAGTGCAGTTAAATGAATTAATGGCAGAATATACTGCGAGTGATGAAGGGGTAAAACCAACACCGAGTGGTTTTGCAGGAGATTGGGCCTTAAGGTTATTTATATTAAATAAATTATTGCAGCCCTATTCAGGGCAAAATCCCAATGAAACAGTATCTGAACTTGATTCCACAACATTCCCAGTAGTATCCTCACGTGGGAGTAAAACGGAGACATTAGTTACTCAACCAGGTGAAAAAATCACCTCATATACCTCACCCTTATTGATCACTCGAATTTTTGATTATATATATCGACGTGATGATATTAAGGGTAAGGTTGGTATCTATGATCATGATTATCCTAAACATAAACCTTGTGCAAAAGGGCCGGGTGCCTTTTGGAATAATGCGAGTGTCAATCCGATTCCTAATGCAGAGGTAGGTCAATTTTTATTAGATACTTCTTATGTTTCACCCAAAAATGAAAATGTAAGATTTAATTATTATGATGATAAAATAATTAAATTCAGAACCAGTAATGATGGAAAGTGGCATTCCTATGAAATTTCGAAGAGTATTATTTCAGAAGTTGGTGACAATATTCTTAAGCAATTCGAAAGAGATAAGTTAATCGATGCTAAGAGGCGCAGGCAATTGCTAAAAATGTAGAATTAATAGTTTAAAAGAGAAAGCAATGAATATATTTGGTGATAAAAATATTTTTGGAATTGGATATGAAACATATCTTGAAGCTTATCCAGATGATCCAGAAATTGTAGGTAATCCTAAAGTTTATCTAACCTATGGAAGTATGTATTTTTGGGTCAATGGAAAGAATTTATTTCAGTTTAAGGGATGGGGCCAAGAAGCAACTTATACGGCTGATCTTACAACAATAGTAGAAATATTTTGTCAATACTTAATTTGTTATATAAAAGAAGATTCATTTCCGATAAAGTCTAAGTCAAATACTTCGATTGATATAATTGAAGAAACGAAGCTTGTTGAGGGACCTAATGATGATATATCAGGATATGCCAATATAGATTGGAACCAAGTTGATATGGAAGAACGAGATGCTAGAGATCAATGGATAGAGAATCATGGAATTTTAAGACATCGAGATGGTTCATTTTTACCTGATTTATTTATGCGATGTATAAATAATCAAATAGAGATCTCATGGCATAATGAATTTCCATATGATGTTCCTAATGGCGAATTATATTTTGAGTATAAAAAAGGTGTAGAATATATTGATATAACACTTTTTAAAAAAGTTATTGTAGACTTTTGTTTACATCTTATTAATAGATACGAAGATCTATACCCTGATGTGGCAAAACGCGATCGAGCTAATTTACAAAAGGCGATTGATTTTGAAGTTTAGATAATTAAATATGAAATTAATATAAATAAGAAAATTAACGAGGAAGTTATGAAGTTAATAGAAAATTTTGAATTGAAAACGATTTCTGCTGGTAGCACTGCCACCGCTGAAATCTCTGGCATTACATTTCCTGTCGAATGCTCTGTTTCTCAGGCATGCTTAGACAGTTATATTCAAGTTATGTCTACGGGCTCAGTGGACAGGGCTCTTTTTCAGAATTGTAGAACAAATGACATATCTAATGTAAGAAAATGTTTTGTAGATGCTTTTGCGGTAGCGTTAGAACCATATTTATAAAATTGTAAGGGTGTATTATGAAAATAATGAATCATAAAGAAATTGCGATGGTTGCTGGTGCGAGCCAGAGCATTTATTATTATGAAGGTTACTCAAGTGCTTTTGAATGTCCCAATGTTTCACAGGAATGTTTAAACAGCTATATGGGTTTTTTAGGAAGAGCTCATCCTGATTTGAATATACCTTCTGCGACAATCCAACAGGTTGCAGCCAATTGTGGTGGTCTTGCAAATGCCGTAATTAGCACCAACCCTTGTCTTGATCCGGCACTCGATGATATTAGAGCACAGGCGGGGTATTAGTTCATTTGAATTATTAATAAGAGTGTCACCGCTGCCGCGGTTTCGGTAGGTGTGTGAATTTACCCCCCATTCCAGCTCTTGCTGCTTTGCAGCTCGCGCTTGCATGGGGGGCTAGCGAATGTCGCAGCTTCCGCTGCTCAAGATCTTTCCTCATTATTACACTACTTATATACAAAAATGGTTATATCGTATTTATTGTATATTTTGGAGAATATAATTTCTTCCTGCGGCAGCGAGGAAATTCGCTAGCCCCCCATGAAGGCGAAGCCGTAATGGGGGGAAATGATATCCGCTCTCCACCCAGAGCCGCGGCAGCGGCGAAACTGCTAAAAACAAAATGACGTATTGGAGCGAATTATTTGCAATGTTACTAATATCGCGTAAAATCCCCGCTGCTTAATTTATGTAGCAAGGGAAGTATATCGCTATGAATCACGTTGCAAAGTTAGCACTCACTATGAGTGCATTGTTTTCCACGTTCACTCTCAATGCTAGTCCTTATGTGAGTGCACAAATAGGTCGATATGGTATCGATATCTATGATCACCATAATGGTGTTGCTGGTAGGTTAGCAGCTGGGTATTTATGGCACACAACCGAGCGATTACATTTAGGTTTAGAAACAGGGCTTAACTTATTTCAAAACCTTAATTATACCTGTCAATATTTTTATGATTCACCACGAGAGCGAAAATATAAGAGCACTTATCTTGATGCTTTGTTTGTCATTGATTACTTTGTCACACAGCGCTTCGATTTGGTTGCCAAATTCGGTGCTGCCTATGTTTGGCAGGATTCGCCGTTCATTAATCCCATTTACAATAATGTTAAAAATGATTATGAGGGATTTACAGCCAAAGTCGCTTTAGGCTTTGGATATAACCTTACTAATAAAGTTAACCTCAATCTCATGATTGATATTCCCCATAGTGCTCAAAAGGTTAATTATGTCATTAACCAATTAATACCTTCGAGTTCATTTATGCTAGGGTTACGATATCAATTCTGTTAATCAAAATGGGGACAATGTCCCCGTTTACTCAAAAAATCTTCTAAACAGTCAAAATATCAAATAAACTATCCAAAATATTTCTTTGACCTCACACCTAACACCCACCTTAGACATAGTTACCCAAAATTAAATTAGGCATATGATTGAAAGGATAAGAATTACCCTTTACTTTCGTGTAGTTACTTAAGTGAGGTCACTATGCCAGATAAATTTGATCCGCAGGTTGTCAAAGATGCTTGGGCCAATGTTTCAGCGGGTGCCAGTGTTGCGGTGAAAGATCCCTCCCTAATTATGGGCGTAGCGAAAGAGGTTGTTTCATTTGGTACAACCGCATTCAAGTTTTTTGCCATTGCTGAAAATGCGAATGATCTGCGAAAACTCTGGCGAGATAAAGAAGAAAAGAAAAAGCATGGTTTATTAGGCAGAATTGGCTTATCGATAGTTTACGCTGGCAATATTGCCGCATCGAGTATTGCGGCTGCGGTGGTATTGGGTGCGTCAGTAGTCGCAGCACCGGTTGCAGCGGCGATTGTGAGTGGTACTAGCTTAGTGAAAAGCACTGTCGATTTCTTGAAAGAATCGCTTTATGTTCGAAAATTGAAAAAAGAATCTGCGCAACTTGAAGATGAACTAAAAAAGGCTAATGTGTCGTTTGAAGCGAATACGGCTCTTTATCATGATCTTGAAAACACCAAAGCTAATATTAAATCATTAGAGGCACAAAAAGAAAATGTCGCTAAAATGCTTGCGCAAATAGCACCCAAAGAAACAACGGCAGAAGATCCTCAAGTACTGGCATTCTTGGCAGAAGAGGCACGAGAATTACAAAGTGAATTAACCCAAAAATCTGCTAAGCATAATATACTTGCAAAGGAACAAAGCAAAGACAGATATCTTACCACGACGATAGAAGGCAATATCAAACGTACCCAAGAAAAAGCTGATCTTTATCAAGTAAGCAAAAATGAGCTTGTTGAACAATTGAAAACAGCGAAAAGTAGCGACAAGCCCGTCATCGAAGAAAAGATGAAACTGATTGATGATAAAATCAATAAATACACCACGTTAAAATCGCATTATGAAAAAATACAAAATTTAGAAACTATGCTCGATGAAGTGCGAGAACAGAAAAAAAATATTCCTACCAAATATAACAGTGAACCTTATAAAGGTGGCACCGTATCTCAAGAGACTGAACAAACCTATTTAAATTTAAGAGAAGCGGAAATTAAAGCAGAGCTTGAAAAAAAGAAAGAACCAGCAACGCATTTGGCAAAATCTCGGTCTTATCAAAGTGATGCACAGGCATTAAATCCTAACCAAGGCATAACAGAATTACGGGCGGCCCTAACTGAAAATCTAGAAAAGCAAAAAAAAGATATTGAGGGAAAAATAGAAGGTGGCAAAAAGAATTTAGAGGATAAAGAAAAATTTGCTTCTTTATTTACCAAAGATCCTAAACAAAGCATGATTGGTGATGCTAAAGCTTTATATAACAAAAGTTTAGAAGCCATTGACAAAAGAAATGAAGTTAAACTTGCCAAAATGGACAGAAATAAAAAGGCCAAAAGTATTGGATTTGCGGCAGCAGGATTCGCTTTGGCCGTTAGTATTTGTGTTCCTGCATTATGGCCTGTCGCAGGCATCCTAACCTTAACAGCAGCCGCTGTTGGCGTTGTTTATGGGGTTTCATCCTTATGGGATAAGTATCAAAAGAGTAAAACTGAAAAGGCAATGAAAAAAGAAAAAGGGGCAGAGGCGATTAAATTACTAACAAAAATTGATGATCATATGAAAGATAAAAAAGAAAAGGAAAATGAAATGAAAACGGAATTATCGTCACATTTACATTCCAGAATGGAAGCAATTACCAGTAGCGGTCAACCGCAACAACCTACAAGCCATGAGCATCTAACGCTCTCTAACCCTAATGTTTTAACTCAACATACTGAGGCAAGAAGAGCATCTGAAGCGAAGCCAAAAACCTCAACCACTGAACCTGTGATAGAAGTAACAGCGCCAAGGCAACGTTCTAAAACATTATAACCTGTCTATTAATACCCTTCGCATCTTGCTGTGCAATTGTTATAATGAAGTTGATTAAATAATCAGATGAAGGGATGCCCATGATTGACATGATAATGTTAAAAGCAAAAATACGAGAAGGTATTCAGAGAATTCCTGCTGACAAAGCATTGATGTTCAATAAAGAAATGCTCCAAGCCATCGAAAAAATATTTACAGAGGCGCTCTTATCCCCTAACACCAATTTAGAAAACATATTAAATCATATCAATCAATTAAATAATAAAGAACTGTTTTTAGCTAAAGTACCTGATGCTGTTCTTGATATTATTAAACCTTATTATCACAATGAATTAAGATTTATGCTCCCATTATTCTTTGAGCCAGAAGAAGGGCAAGAACAAGTGACCGAACAAGATTTAAAATCACTTTTTAACAACCTATTATTAACCCATTTAAACAAACTTCTTTCTCGATCAGAATTTGACATAGAAACCACCTTGTTGCCATATAAAGAAGTAAAACAGAGCTTCGTTAAGGCTGCCCATTTTTCAGCCGAAGATCAATTAAAAGCTGAACTAGATGATATAAAACCAATGCGAAAATTCAGAGATGTTAAATAAAATAAAGGACTGAATCCTACTTTGAATAGGAGCTTTAATCATGAGAGAAGACAAATATGAGTTTGAAGTTGGTAAAAAAGGCCAAGAAGGACTCGATATATTAGATGTTATGTTTAATGATAATACTCAACAGCATATTCTATCAGCGGGATTAAAACCAGGTTTTCGCGTATTAGATATAGGATGTGGCCGAGGTGCGATGAGTGTTTGGTTTGCAAGCCAGGTTGGTAAAAACGGGAAAGTCGTTGCCATTGATAATAGCGAAAATCAAATTAATGCTACCACTGAATTAACCAAAAACATTGCGCCAACATGGTTAACGTTTAAAGTCCATTCTGCTTATGATATTGATAAACTGAATTTGAATTTTGATATGGTTTATTGTCGATTTATTTTGCATCATGTGAACAATCCTACTCTTATCATTGAAAAAGTCTTTAATCTTTTGTCACCCGGTGGCATCTTTATTGCAGAAGAGGGTGTGGTCAGTGCTGCATTTACTTATCCTAAAATTAGTGCTTGGGGAAGAGAAAGATTAGAAAATCCACTGCCATTAGATAAAGAAGGTGAAGATCGAGATGGCAACTTTGGTATGAAACTATTTCATCAAATGAAAACGGTAGGATTTGAAGTAACGCATGCCAGCTTATATCAACCTCTACTTTATACTTCACAGCATAAACAGCTTTTAGGAGGCGCTTCGCGTGAAGGATTTAAAGAGTATTCTTTAGCACATGGTATGACCTTGAGCGAATGGGAAAAACAAGAAAAAGAACTCGATAAATTAATTGCTGATCCAGCAGGTTGTATTGGATTTTATCAAAGTTGCTTAGTGGTTGGAAAGAAAGGGAATTAAAATGCAAGCTGATATCAATCCAACCTATTTAACGAATATTGAAGCATTCTATGATATTCGTATTAAAGCATGCATCAATGGTCCTCAACAATTCGTTGCAAAAACCTATATATTAACAGATGAGAATAAGTCGCTTTATTTTTGTAAAGTGATTAACAATGAATTGCTTGCCCCCGGGATTATGGCTACCCTGCCTGTTGTTGAAGAGATGTATCAAAAAGGTATTGAAAATATAAGTTACCCTATTCGGGGTGGGAATTGCTTATATCTATTACAAGACGATACCCTGATTGTCCTTTATGATTATATTGAAGTGAAACAAAGCTTTGATTATAGCCCTTTTGCTTTAGGGAAAAATATTGCAAAAGTGCATGCAATATCACCGCGCATCAATGCAAAAGCACCGATAGAATCCTTTACCTTTCCTAATAAAGCTTTATTCATGCAGCGAATGGAAAATACCCTCAATTCACAAAGTACCGATCCTGTTATTCAAGCATTAAAATCACTTTTACAAATGCATGAGGCACAAAATCAACGTTATATCGCTGAGCTTGAAACATTAGGTGAACAATGTCAAAAAAAACATGAAGCTTTAGTCATTACGCATGGGGATATTGCCACCAATATTTTAGTAAAAACCCCCGATGATATTTACATTATTGATTGGGATGAAATGCGACTGGCACCGGCAGAGCGTGATTTATGGATGAAAGAAGAAGTCGCTGGTTTCCTTGAGGGCTATCAATCGGTGCGACCTGACTTTCAAGTAGACAAAACCTATCGTCGATTTTGTATTCTGCAATACTATTTTGAAAGAATGAATTTATACTTTTCTGATATTTTAAATACTTCTGCGAGTGACGATTTTAGATTAAAACGCATTGAACGATTAGCACAAGGCAAAATGGCAGGGTGGAACTTGCATAAAGTTGAGGTAACACCTTAAAATGGCAGAGTGAATCCTGCATATTGAAGTATTTAATGCAACATAGAGATGCTCGTTACAAGCTTATACAGAGCTGCTAATATGCTTTAGCATTATCAATGCTATCTCCTATAACAATAATAATAAGCAGAGCATCCTATGATAAAAAAGCACTTGAGGATCTTTTTATTTCTTAATCTATTCTTAATGATTTTTCCATTAGCCGCTGAACATCCTAAAAGTTTTCAAGAGGCCAAAAAGCAGGCTAAATTAATCTGGCTAGATTACCCTGAAACCCTTTATTGTGGTTGTAAATTTGATTCGCAGTTAAATGTCGATCATGGAAGCTGTTCTTATACGCCTGGCGATTCACGAAGAGCACATCGCGTGGAATGGGAACATTTGGTGCCAGCATCATGGTTCGGAAAACAAAGGGAGTGTTGGCGAGAACCTATTTGTGAAGTGAAAGAAGGTAAAAAATATAAAGGACGAAAATGCTGCGAAAAAAGTGACAAAGAATTTCGTAAAATGTATACCGATCTTCACAATTTGGTACCATCAGTCGGTGAAGTCAATCAAGCAAGAAATGATTATCGCTTTGGTGAATTTTATCCAGAATCTAAAGAACAAAAATATAATTTTCATGGTTGTAAAATTATTATTGATACCCGATATCGGGTTGTTGAGCCACGCGATGAAGCGAAAGGCTTAATTGCGCGTGCGCATTTATATATGGCCGATACTTATGCTTTTAAGCTGAGTGATACTCAAGAAAAAATGTATCAACGTTGGAATAAAAAATATCCCCCTTCGCAATGGGAAGTTGAGTGGAATAAAAAAGTAAAGGCGGTTCAAGGCAATGATAATGAATATATTTCGCAATATCACGCTAAACGGAAGTATGTTTAGCATGCTTGCCCTGCGTAGCTTCTTAAGCGAAGCAGGGGACTGCGGAAATCTTATATTCGACAACCAATCATCCTATTTTACCTGCTATTCATCTCTTCTTTTATACCGGTATGTTAAATAATCCCTTATTTATCAGGCTACTAATCATTAATAGTGCTCTTTCTAAGACTATTTCCGATGTGAAACCCCTTAGATTATTGATAAATTTAACTCACTTACTATTAGACAATATATTTTAACAACGGGGAAACATCATGGCAGCTGAAGGTCCAATTCAACAAACATTACGTGTATTTGAATCAATCAACGCGCATTTCTTAGCACATCCAGAATTATTAAATACCGATGGTATTTTCAGAATTTCATCAGGTGGCCGCACGCATATCGATTTAGTAGAAAATATTCAAAATCATAAAAAAATTGATTGGACTCAATATTCAGCTTATGATCTTGCGAATGCACTAAAGTATACTTTATTACAAGTCAAATTATTGCCAGCAACCGATGTGCGTGTAAAATCATTGGTGGAAAAGTTAGAAAGTGGCAATAGCCAAGGTGCTTTTTTAGATTTTATTAACAGTTTAGACACAAACAATAATGATAGAGAAATCGCACAAATTTTAAATATCGCGCTTGATATTAGTCGCCGTACAGCCATCCAGCAAAAATATAACCGTATGACACCTTTGAATTTAGCGGTTGTTTGGGGACCAGCAATACAAGACAGTCTTAGCATGGAACCAGCAGGCAAGGATTTACATGCGAACGTTTTTTTCACCATGAATTTAGTCAATCCCGCCGTTGAAGAAGCGATTGAAGCTGGTTTAGCAAAAGTCGTACCAGAAGTATTAGAATTAAGACAAAGAACACTTGCCGATGCTGAAGCTGCTTATCAAGGTGCTACTGCAATGTTGAAAATTGCGGCGCCAAAAATGGAAGCGTTACGTATGCAAGAAATGGAGTTGCAAAAGGCTTTAGCCGTTCATGAATCAATGTTAGAGAAAGGAAAATTATCACGCGCTGAAAAGAAAAAATTAAAAAATGAGATTATACCAGAGTATAAAAAAGCTATTGAAACACTTCAAAAACAACTTGATAACTGGAAGGTAGAAGCTAAACGTCATTTAAAGATTATGACTGGATTTGAAGAACTTTTTAAATTGATTACGGGATCTTGTGATCGCTTAGTAGGGATGTTGGGTGATAGAAGCGCTGATGAAGCTTTGATGAACGCAGCCCCTGTGTTTACAGTTCAATTTGACCAGCAGGATGCTGAGCAAACACATGAACAAGAAGAGCAAGCAAAGATGCAAGAGCCAGCATCGGCAGAAAGAGCACGACTCTAAAAGAAGAATAACATTCCCCTTGAAGAGGTTTAGAGTAGAATGCTTTAAACCTCTTTTTTTTCGTCATTGAAAAGTGCAATAACATTTGAAAAAAATACAACACGCTATCATTCTGCTGACAGAATAATTCTCAGCTTTATATTTTAAATACTAAGAAATGTTCTTAGATTAAACAATTTTGCTAATAACCTGTCCATTTTTTTATCACGCTTATCTGAATAAAATTCAAATGTATTTTTATTTTTCAACATTGTCACTAACATGCCACTTATTGTTGAATAAATAAATAGAAATAATTTGAAATTTTAGAGGTTTTTGATGTCGAATATACAGTACAACACGCAAGTTGATATTAATTCATTTCCTGACAGAGATAGTGCTCATGTCGCTAAAAGAGGAACTAAATTCACCATGGGCGATCTTCATGGTAATGCTTTAAAATTGATGTATATGTTAGTGCGTCATGGCGTGATAAAAATCTCCAAGACAGATTATGAGGCATTTGTTGAAATTTATTACACTGCTCCTGAAGAGCTGACAAAAGCGCAATTAAATAAATTTAATGAAATATTATCTTCAACGAAAGTAAATGCTGAATCAGCTATCAACTTGGTAGGAGATGTCGTTTGCGACAGAGGAGAAAATGATTATTTTACACTAAAGATACTTAAAAAGCTGCATGACAGTCATGTTCCTTTTGAGATAAATTATTCAAATCACGATGCTGATTTTGTCACAGCCTATGAAAGTCAAGAACAATTTTATCCCGGAATGTTAATGCATTTTGGGGTCTCGATGTCTAATATGCAAAGGCTAATTGAAAAGGGTTTAATCAGCCGTGAAGAAGTACTTGAAATGACTGATTCGGCCTATAAACCTCATTTGAAATTAATAGATTATGCCTTAAGTGATAACGAAATTTCTATTTCAACCCATGCTGGTGTGGGCTTGAAAAATATTCGATTCGTTGCCAATAAATTAGGCATTGCTTACGATGATACTTCTGCAAATGCATTAGCGGAAACGATTGACCGCATTAATCAGAAATTTTCAAATGATTATGTTATGACGAATAGAATGGGTGAATTAATTGAGCAAGCTATGTTAGCTCACGGTTTCTATGGTATGAATTTTGATCTTGAACAGCAAGAAAAATTTCCCATAGAACATATGATTTGGAATCGAAATTATGTTGGCCTAGATAGGCCAGCTGAACACAATGGATACAAAATTAATTTTATACATGGTCATGATAGTAGCGAACCAAGTCATGATAACATAATCAATGTAGATAATATGCTTGGAAAATCAACCTATCATCATGAGAATATTTATAACGTATTGTGCCAAGACAACCTGCCTGTAATAGAAGTAGAGCCTGCCATTAAGGCGACTAGCGATGTATCAACGCTGTTTAATAAAATTGGAGATGCTCATTATAAAGCAACTTACCCTGAAGAACATGCAAGATTGGCCCAAACTTATCTAGATTATTGCTTTGAACATGGCTTGCAAAAAGGGGCAATTAAAGCTTTAGCTCAAGGTGCCCATTTTACCGTTAAAATGTATCAACTATTATCCAATGAAGCATATCGTCAAAATAACCCTAAAATGATTAAAGCGCTTAGGACTTATTTACGATCAAAAAGAAAACCTGTTGCAAGTTCAAGCCTCAACCCGCAAGATACACTGTTACAAGCTGTTATTAACGGTCAAGATAAACAAATCCAGAATGCGTTGAGAAAAGGGGCTGTTTTCACAAAAGTGATGTTTGCGAAAGTAAGTGACCCGATCTATAAAGCCACTTTCCCGGAAGCGCATAAAATATTGACACAAGCCTATTTGGATCATTGTCTTCAAAATGGTTTACAAAAAGGAGCAATAATCGCTTTAACTCGAGGCGCACATTTTACGACTAAAATGTACCAATTATTATCGAATCAGGCATACCACCAAAATAATCCCAAAACCATTGCGGCGTTAAAAGCTTATCTACAAGCAAAGCGACAATCATCAAGTTCGCAACAGAGTGTTCATGCGGCTACCTCACAACCTACACTGCCTGTAAGTGTTGCGCAAACATCAAGTGCTCAAAATAGCCTAGATATTCCCTTGGGAGATGGTTTATTTCGCGATCTTGGTTTGTCTCATGTAAAAATTGCACAATTGCGAAGAGAACAAGCATCGAACGTTATTATTCAAAATGCGTTTAAGGTGATTGAAGAGGCAGACAAAGGCTTTCAAAGTGATATTCGCTACCTAACCGACTTTATTCATAGTAAAAGAGATTCAACTCGGATAAGTGAAACCGATGTGGTTAAAATGATTGATGAAGACGTCTCCATTTTATGTAGCAACCGAAGCTTATTTGGTAGTGGTCAAAATCCTAAAACATGGTGTGTTCAAAGATTATTGGATGATGAAATCTTAACAAAGGCAAAAAGGATGATCCAAAATCATCCAGAGTTATTAGATGGGCGACTACCAAAGCCTTTAAAAGAATATAAAAGTCGCGAAGTTTCAGTGTTAAAAACTGCGCTGATCTATTGTTCTTTAGCGAGAGATGAGAAAAATTTTTTAATGAGGAATGTGAAAGGTGCTTATCGCTTAGAGCTAAATAGTGCGCAAAAAGAAGCGGTTAAAAATATGCACATTGTGCGTGGAATGGATACTCTGTACCTTTATGCCCCTTTAAACAGTTATGTTTTAAGAGCAACTCAAATTGAAAAATTAAACTCTGGCGATAAAGTCATGATGGGTGATTGTAGTGGCTATGTTACCAATGTTCTTAAAGAATTATTTGGTAAAGAATATCCCCGATTATTCACCTATGATTTGGCATGCTTCCATGATTTCAAAATGAGAAGAAGGCAAAGCTTATCTACCCAAAACCAAGGACCTATTATTTCAGGTGACGGAGAGCATTCAGCTTTAACGAGACAAGAAATCGACAATTCTGATCATTGGCGTTCAAATCATGCACGTGAATTTGATTATTTAGATAGTCGTTTGCAAACTGTAAGTGATATGAAAAATATCAAAGCAGGAGACTTAATCATTTGGAGGAATAAGTCGACAGTAGATGGTCGAGGTCACCGTGGTATTAATGGGCATGTTGGGGTTGTTCTTGCAGCAGATCCTGCGCGCAATACCGTGAGTTTAATGGAAAATACAGCCGGGAGTGCATATGGGTTAGGCATTAAGAATGTACCTATCGTTTCTGAAGGCACTACAACTCGCATTTTGCGTCCAAAGATTTAGTATTTACACCCCATGCATTGACGGTAACACTGTTCATACATGGGGCTTTTTCTTTTACTTATCTTGCATTCTTGCTTTGATCTAGCGTTTAATATGGGCATTGACTTAAAATAACCGATAATAATAAGGAATAGGGATGTCGTATCGATTTTTAGTGACTTGCGCAACTGGAGATATTGGCAAAGAGCTGTGCCTTCATCTCGCAACAAAAGGCCATGATCTGATTATCACTGCGCGTGATAATGAAAAAATAAAAGCCTTACATGACAATATCGTAAGACAGTTTCCGCAATGCAAAGTCGATTATTTTTCTGCCGATTTAGGCAAACCAGAGACGATGGTAGAAATTATTGCCCAAGCCAAAAGCCTTGGTATCGATGGCGTGGTGTTGATGCCACCCAGACCGCCGATGATGCCATTTGAGCCCATGGAGCAATTTAATACGCTCAATAAAGCGATGCAGGATTGTGTATCGGGCCCACGTTATTTACTGCAACAGTTATTTCCTTGTATGGAAAAAAGTGATTTAAAATCAGTTATTGTGGTTTCTGGTACATCGAGTAAACAAGCTATTTCCAATCCTGATTGGGAAGCGTTTAATGAAGTGAGAATGGCATGGGTTGGTTGTGTGAAATCACTCGCTGATACGCAAGGGCCAAATGGGTTCCGATTTAATACGGTTTCGCCTGGGCAAGTATTGACGCCGACCTATGTTAAAAAACTTGAACGTGAAGCGGACACTATGACCAAGCAATATGAGGAAGTGTTACGAGAAAAAGCAGCTAGTACTCCCTTGAGGAAATTAGCCAGCATTCAAGGTGTGGTTAAAACCATTTATTTTTTCCTAAAATCGACCGGGGCAAATGAAATTACAGCAAATAATATTCATGTCGATGGGGGAACAATACGGCCGTATTATTAAATTTAATTTGGTCTTATTTAACTTCTACTGCCTGCGACTCATCGGGCTCTGTTACATAAATGCCAGAAGTTAAAAAGATAAGCAGCGGAAGCTGCGGTATTTAATAGCCCCGGGTAAAACGAACGAGCCGTAAGGCAAGTGAGTGGAACCCGGGGTAATGTAGTCTCTATCATTTGAACTGCGGAAGCAGTGAAACAATGATTGTGTCACCGGTGCCCCGGTTGGAATGGAAAGAAAATTCTATACCCCGGATTCCAAGCAATTTTGCTATCGCAAAATGCTTTCCAGCCGGGGCTAGCGAATTTCCTCGCTGCCGCGAGGCTATTGTAAAGGTTCTGTAAATCGTTGATACAAATCGTGTGTAATGAGATGATTCGCTACGCTCAGCTATTTGCAATTCTAGAATATTCGCTTAAAAAAGAAGAATGTTCGAAAATACATCATTCTCAAAATAGTTGTATGCACACCCATTTTTCTGGTCCATAAAAATGTAATTTCTTTGAATTCTCCTTTTAAGGTTATATAATCCGCCTTCACTTTTTTCAAGGTTGAATAAGCTTAATAAGGAAGTTTCTAGTTTGCTTTCCATCTCTCAACTAATCTCCCAATTTAATCTTTTCAATCATATTCATTGTATCCATCATTTAGGTAGAAAAAAATGCTGAATCAGTTATTTAGCGCTATCAGAAGACCCATAAACTGGCTTGCCTCTGCTGTTTCAAGAGGCATTACCACGATTAATAATGGTTTTAAATCCCTTTTTGTGAATAGCATGTCAATTGATACCTTTTTGGTAATCGCTAAATACCTGCCTATCGGTGGGTGGTTGGTGCATGAAAAGCCAGATGAATTTGGAACAAATTCAGTGCATACAGCGATAAGAGAAAAAAATAAAGAGAAATTACGAACAATTTTAAGAACAGCATCTGCATCTGAAGAAGCTGTTCACAAATATTTATTATCAGAAAATGTCATTAATCAGTCGCCTATCAGTCGAGCACTTATCGTTAGTCGAAATCAGCCTGGTTATTTGAAAATTTTGTTAGAAGCTGTAAGGCCTGAAAAAAGATTATGGTTGATACAACAAGTTAAACATTTAGGAGACGATTTTGTTTTTAGTCTTGTGCTTAAAAATAGTAAAACAATTGAGAATGTGATGCTCACATTACCTGGGCAGGATAGATTTAAATTGATGAACAATTTAGATAGAGATGGTGATACACCTGCAATGGTGCAGTTAAGTTCTGCTGCAAGCTATTCAGAGATGCGAGCTTTTATGAAACATTGTCCGCAAGAGAAAGCCTTTTCATATTTAACAAAAATTAACAAAAAAGGACAAACGGCTTTAATGTGTTTATTGGCTATTTCTCCTAAAGTAAGGGTAGATGATTCTTTTGCCTATGTTTTAAATTTAATTCCTAAAGAAAGAAGGAAAGCGTTTTTAGCTTCTCATCATCAAGGCGAAAAGCTGATGTTGCTTGCTGATGCAGATGGAAGAACAGGGGTTAAAGCCCTCTTGAGAAAAGAGGGTATTGAAATGCCCAAATTGGAGACTAGTGCTAAGCGTTCATCTAAACAATTATTTGAAGAATGGGAAGCTAAAGAAAAATTTAAAGAAATGCATGGCGTCTATCCTTTAGTTGCATTGAGCTTGGAAGATAAAGTTTGCCCAGAGAAAGAGATCAAAAGGGCTTATCATCTCAAAATGTTTAAATATCACCCTGATCGTAATAAAAAAGAAAATGCTAAAAATAAAACACAAAGAACCATTGCCGCTTACGAATTTTATAGTAAACCAGCAACACGCAAGAAGTATTTAGGTCGTTGATAGACAATATAACAAATCATAGAGAGAACTTTTTCAATGTTAAGTATGATTACAGGTTTTTGGTCCAAAAAAGCGGTTACATTAACACCTAAGCAAGAAGTAGCATCAATCGAAAAGCAAATAAAAGCACTTGAAGCTAAGATTGATCTTAAAAAACCTTTTGAAGGAAAAGCTCGAAGATTGTCTAAAATAATTGGTGGCACCGCCATAGGAGCTAGCGCTGGAACTGCTACGGGTATGTTTTTTTTCTCTACCACACTCATACCTGTGTTGGGTGTCTCTGCAATTGGTGCGTTTGGTGCAATGGCGCTTGTACGTTATTTTAACGGGGGGTTGAGCTTAATTGACGAGAATAGAATTACTTTTGAAAAAATTAATACTCATACAAAAGAATTAGTGGAAGCAAAAATTGATGTTATAGATAAAGCAAAAAATGGCGATATTTGTGATTTCGTGTTCAATTATAAGCATTCGTCTGAATTGAAGACAAAGGACTCCAAAGAAAGAAAAAAAGAACGAGGCACAAACGATCTAGTTCAAGAAAACAAAAAAACATTAAAAGATGATGAAGCCATTATTCCAGTGAAAATGGATAGAAAGAAGCTCTCTTCATTAATGGCTGTGTTACAGAGAAAGGTTTCTAGAGGTGCAAATTTTACTCTAAGAAAAATTGATATCAGTGATGCTTCTTTAACTGACAGAAAACTTGACGAATTATTGGCAGCAGGGTTAGGGGCGTTTAATACTGAAAGCTTAATTTTAGGAAGCAATGCTTTGACCGATGAGGGCGTTGAATTTCTCAAGAAATGTATAGTTGATGAAAATGACTCTTTTCAAAATTTAAAAAAATTAAGTTTGCAAGGAAATAAGTTAACGCATGCTTGCTTGCCGCATCTTTTGGCGATAGTTCAGCATTTAAATCTGCAAAAATTAGTTTTATCAAATAACCCATCATTGGCTAGTCATTTAAATGAAAGAGAAAAACCCATCCCAGGCACTGAAGCGCCAATGGCTGAATTTTTAAGACAAACACCTTCTAAAATGTCTAGCTTAAGAAAGCTGAAGCTTAGTAATACCGGATTGCAGGCAGCACATGCTCAAGCCATTGGAAATGTATTGCGAAAATCTGCTTTGCTTCAATCGTTAGATATACAACGTAACAAAGGTGTTACCTATAGAAGCATCGCTGATTCTGTCAAAGGGCAAGGCTTAGAAAAAGCGGTTTCTTTAGAAGAAATGCATAGTGACCATGACACAGTGTTAAATGCCGCAAGGATATTGAGAAAGCGTGACGCTGCTTTTAAAGGCTGTACTGATGATAAATTAGATGAGACGCCATGGGCTCTTCATCTTATTAACTACAAAATGGAGCATAAAAAATTACCCTCGACAGCAGCAAAATATTTGAGTAAAACTGCTTTTAGCGTAAATACCATTCAACAAATTATTGAAACTATCCAAGATGCAAGAACACAGCATTTAGGCATAAAGGAAGGAATGTCTATTGCTATCACACAGAGAGAGTTGATTGCTTATTATTCAAAGAATCTTCATGCACTATATAGAAAAGTACGAGCAGGGGATGCAAATGATGACGTTGAGAGTGAGCTTATTGATAATATCAGAGAAGTGAAAAAACCGAAGCAGCAGCGTCGTGTTTCATCAAGAAAAGAAAAAAATGAAATTAAAACGTCTGAAAAAACAAAGCGAAGTGCGCCACGTAAACCAGAGTCAAGAAGTCCTAAAGCAAAAATATTAGCACTTCCTGCTCTCAAAAAAGTAGACACACAAGATACAAAAGTTCCTGTTGTGGTAACACCATCGCAGCCTAAGGTATTGCCCCAATTTAATGCTGCAAAAAATGCAAGTTTACGAGCTGAAATAGAAAAAAACTTGTCTGCTTATTCATTATCTAGGAATCCTCAATTGAATAAGAAAACGCCACCTAATCAAAAAACCACTCGATTTAGAGTATAGCAGCATAATTAGTAATAAAATTGAATATAAAGCAGGGAAGAAGTCGTAATGAGTAGAGCTAAAGAAAAAAACCCATTGCAAAAAAAAAAGAAGTAAAAGAGAAGAAAGTTTCTTTACTTGAGTTGGCGAAAGAGAAGAAATGGCAGAAAATTTTAAAATCCTTGCCCAAAGTTGGCAAGGATGCCTTTCTTGAAAAAGATAGGCGGCAGAAGCATTTTCTTGACTATGCCGATGCCGCGTTTAAGAAAAAAATCCTCTCTGCTTTAGATAATGCCCAAGAGCAACAAGATTGTTTGCAAAAAAAGCAGATGGTGCTTGAGTCTGCATTAAAGCAAGAACATTTTGCTCAATTTGATAAAAAAAATAACCTCGTTGAAAATTGCATACTCTCTTATTTGCTTGAGCAAGGCATTGAATCCTTCAAGGTTTTATCAAAGATCAACTTAACGTTACGCTCACCGGTTCCTGGATGCCCCAAAGCACTGAGTTTCTACGATTATTATCAACAACGTTATCATTCTCAATTTTGGCAATATTTAGTTGATAATATTGATGAGCTGAAGATTGATGATCTCGATGAATTGCGTTTAGTACCCGATCTTATTGTCACTAATGCCCCACTTGCTGATATTGATGTTGTTTTGGAAAAAGGGCGCGTTTGGATAGGGTCACAAATTTTAAGCATCAGTCAATTCAAAAGCTATATCAATTCGTTTCCTAATAGAACACTTAAAACGAAAATACTCACAACAGCAAATTTGTTTGAGAGTATGCATGCTCGAACGCAGGTGCAAAAGCTTCTTGATAAACCACATTATACCCATGTCTACAACGAAAAAGGTAATACGGTTCTTCATGAACTAGCGGAAGCGGGTTATGAAAAAGAGTGCATCAAATTACTTTCACGCGAGAAAACTAAAGAACCAAAATATAATGCACATTTAGAGAGCATTTGGCATATTGCTGTTAGAAATAATTTAAATCAATTACTAACATTTTTACTTGAAACGCAAAAAAATAATATAGATTGCTTAAATGCCAATAATTTATCGCCGTGGGGATTGGCGATTATGCTTGACAATAGTGAAATGGCAACGCTTTTAAAAGATAAAGGTGCAAATACGGCTTTATTTATCAACGAACAAGGCCAAACCGTGCTTCATAGTGCGGTTGTCTCGGGTGATGATGAGCTGCTTAATCGTTGCTATGACTGTGCTACAGCAATTGATGTTGTTGATCTGAATGGTTACACACCACTGTACTATGCTTGTTTGAAAGAAGATAAAGAATTATATCAATTTTTGAAGAAATTCCCTGGCGCAAAACGAGCAGAAGAAATCGATTTTTTTAACGCTATTACTAAAGGTGACATAAAAGCCTTACAATCTTTGCTGTCCCAAGGCGTTAATCCTCATCTCAACAACAACCTAAAGCGAAGCGGGCTAGATGTTGCCCTTATTTATCAGCGCAAAGAGATAGCAGCGAAACTTAAAAAGCTGGGTGTTAAAAAGAATCTTACTGAAACTAAAATCAAACACATTCGCCAAGGATTGAATGCCTCTCCACACGCTATAGAATTCAATTACGATCTAAACCTTAAAAAAACACGTAAAGGGATAGAGTTAGTCATCAGCGAGTTGAATGCTCTTTGCCATCAGAACCATCAAGACATTATTTCTCCTTGGGCAAATACAGCTTCTATTCACGATTTGGGTAAATGGAAGATTATTCGTCAAAGTGATTCTTGCCATGTTATTTTAATGAATCCTAATAATCCACAGCAACCTGATATGGTGTGTGTGCTGTCAGTCAATGGAGATATTAATTTAACCTTTGCAAATTTGCCTAATGCCCGTGTCAATTTCTCAACCTATGCTAATTTTGCTGCTGAATCGTTGGCATGTATTAAGCAATGCCGTGTTAACGCAAAAAAAATTATTACAGCAAAGCAGTGTAAATTTTTAAATGGGGCTTCTTTAAAACTTGCGGCTGAAGATGTCGTTTTAGAGGGGATGCTCTCTTTTAAAGAGGTTGAAGTCGATGCTAAAAATGAATTTAAGCAATCAGCGAATTTCGTGACTGAAAAGCTTGAAGTTCAATCAAAAACATTGAACTTACATGGTCAAACTGTGGCTTCAAAAATGTTTTCGTTTGAAGCCAAAGGAACATTTAATCATTTTGGACAATTGATTGCTGGGCATCAGGGCAACGTTAAAGCACTAAGCATTCAGTTGGCGCGCAACAGTGTTATTGTTATTCAGCAAGGATCATTGAAACTGTATGGCGAAGCACGAATTAATAATTTAGGTGCGCTTATTGGTGATCAAGTCAGTTTAAAATCGAATGTGATTATTACTAATAATATTGGTGCAATGGTAAAAGGCTTACATTGTCGCTTTCATGCACCACAAGTAAATCAAGCGGGATTTTTATTAACCGGGCAAAAAACAACACTCTCTCCTGTTGATTGGGTTTTAAACGGTTTGCATGCTGGGGTGAATTTATTAGAATTGTGCTCTTACATCCCTGCGCCTAATGCGATTGCTTTGCGTGGTTATTTATTGTTAGGCAAAACACTGTATCGAGGTGGCGAATTACTCAATAGAGGTATAAACGGAGAAGAGATCCAAAATATAGAGCTGGTAAGCCTTATTTTAGATAATATCGTACCTTCTATAGGATTTATGAGTTCTAGTGACGAAAAGGCCACATTACTGGTTAATCTTTCATATCAATTTTATGGCGCTTTATATTCTGAAGAAGAATTCATTTATAAAAGTTTAGAGCTTATTGAGACCTTAACAAGAGCCGTTAGTGTTTATTCTGGCGGCCTCCTCTCTGCTGAAAGTGCAGAATGGTTACAAACTGCTGCGAAAATCATTAATGGCTCTCGTTATGCCCTCAGAATTGCTGATGCATCCATTGCTGCGTATCAGGCATGGTATGAGGAAGACGAAGATGCACTCGAAAGAGCACAAGCGCATCTGGGTGCAGTCAGCGAAGCCATTTTTCGTGAAGCGCTTTATAAGTTGGCACCTTCAGAGCTATTAGGTTCTAATTTAGCGGTAAAGCCGATCGATATCATTCATTTTATCTTAAATCAAGGGCATAACTCCGATCAGTATCTGCAATCTATTGTGTATGGTGCATTACATGCTGCACAACGAGCAGGTGTCATTGAGCCTGAATTTCAAAATGATTTGCAAGTAGGTGCAAGATTCTTGTTCAGGATGAAGCATTGGCAAACGTTGTTTAAGGATTTTCAAGAAGATAGATTAAGCACGCATGCCGTCGTTAATGAGGCATTAAATAGCTTAATGGTTATTTTAAGCTCAGACAGAACTCGTGCATTCTTAAACAAAGCTGATGAACCAAAAGATGTTCTTCAAATGGGCTCAGAGGTTGAGCAGGAAGTTGCAATATTACTGGTTGAAGAACCTCTTACTGATATGACGCCAATCGTGACAGAGGCTTCTGTCGTTGAACCAGCGCGGCAGCTAACAAGTGAAGATACCATTGAAAAAATTAATGCTGATGTTGAACAATATAAGCACGTAATCCCTGAACATCCAAAACAAGTGCTTACACTTGATATCGATGAAATCACAGAAAAAAATGTAGAATCACTTCCATCAACTGCGTCTAAGGATGATGTCTCGATCACGCTTTTAAAGTCATTATTTGAGGTTCAAAAAGCGTTAAATGGTGAATACGCTGCGAACGGTTATCTTGGTATATTTGCCGGTGCTCTTCATAATGAAGGCATTATAGAAGTCACTGGTGATATCGGCCTGAATGTTAGCAATAATGGTACAAATAATGGATCGATAAAAGCAACACGATCAATAGGGCTGTATGGCAGCGATATTCCTAATCGCACTCAAGAAGGAGCGATCTTAAGCCAAAAAATTGCAGCAACCATTAATACGCATTTTACTAATTTTGAATCCGGTACCATTGATGCGGGAGAAGCAATTTATCTTACTTGCATCGGGTTAATTGAAAATTTTGGTGAAATAAAAGCTTTGAGAAGGATCAATACCACTGCAAGTCGTATAATCAAAAATCATCAAAGCGGACGCATTATTTCTAAAAAAGACGTTAAGTTACTTTGCGATTTGCTAGCAAAAAATGAAGGGATTATTGTTGGTGAAGAAGTCCATTTTGAAGGTAAAGGCAAGCAAGTACTGAATGCCGGAACGATTCTTGGTGTTGAAAAAATACGGCTGATTTCTGAGAAGTTGGTCACCAACACAAAAGGCGGAAAGCTTGTTTCTAAGCGGGTGAATTTTGAAGCCTCTGAAATCAGTAAAGAAGGGACTGTTCAAGCAGAAATGGTTAAAACCCAGAATGTTGACGGTTCTAGTGCTGATAAAGTTTCATGGCGCAAAGATGAAGAAGATAGCCTTGGGGTGGTTGCTTTAAGGGCTGAGAGTTATGCCATCGATAAGGATGCTTTTAATAAAACTCAAGTCTTAGACGTAACCTTAAAAGAACACCAGTTATTGCAAGAGTCTTTATTTGAGATTAGCCCGGATTTCTCTAACATTTTACAACTCCATTTAGAGCATAGCGACAAGCTAATTCCCATTTGGCAACTGCCCAAAATGCAAAGTAGTGCCACCCTCATATTAGATGCGCCTGGGGCAAAATTGTCCTCGGTGGGTACGCACAATGCTTATGATAGTGCACTTTATTTTATCGGCGATAAATTTGAATTTTCAGCCGATCTAACCACTTTTTCCAGTTTAGCACTTTTTGATGTTCGACAAATTCAAGGACTGGGTGCAACGAGTGTTTTGGATTTAAAAACGGATGGGTTATTGCAAGCTGACAGTATGGTGAATCAAGGATATATCCATTCAGATGGCATTCTTTCATGGAATGTCGATTCTCTACAAAACGACGCCCAGCTTGCGTATACAACGGAATATTTCACTTACTCTAAGCATAATCCTGAATTGCAAGCCTGCCCAACAATCAGTGTCGTAGAGAATTCTGGTACTGTGTCTGCTTTAGGGCATCAAGGATATGTGGGTAATTTTACGCAGCTTGGTGGAACATTCAAATCGGGTTTAGAGGGGAACCACGTTTATTTTGCTAATAGCGTCCAAGAGGCAATCTTAACCCAACATGGTGAAAATCCAACAGGCATTTTGCATGATGCAGGACAGAATTGGTACATCAAACCTGTATGGCGTAATGCTGAAGTCAGTAGCACAGGGCAAAACATCTTTATTGGTTCTGGCACCATGCATGTTGGCGGATTATCATTTTGGGGCGATGAATTTGGTTACTTAGTACCGCAAGGGGGATTGCTTTGGTCAGAAAAATCACAGCGATACGAAATTGATCAAATCTTTAGCTTGAAAAAGCATGGTAAAGTTAACGGTGTGATGCATGAACATGAAATCGGATATGTTCCTGTTCAAAACGATCTTTCTTCTAATAGCGGAAACTTAGTTGTTGCTGCGCCTGAAGGTAGCATTCATTTAGCCAATGTCGTGATAAGTTCAGCGGGTAGTACAACGTTAGCAGCAAAAGATGAAGTATCAATTGATGGTATAACGCTCGATAAACATAGCGCTTATGCCTATAAAAATAGCTCACTCTTTCGCACAAAATCGGTAAAATCTTCTACTGAAGAAAAGATTGTTTATAGCAGTTTTATTTTTACCGGTGGCGAGCTCATTATACGGTGCCAAGATTTCTCCCTGGGTGCAGTGCAAGGTGCTATTGGTAGTGCAGATATTGTCGCCTATAAAACCACGTTGAGTGGCTTACAACAAACGTATGATAATACGACAATTACCCGAGAATTCTCAATAACATCCCCGGGAAGTGATTTGGTTTCAGTTCTGAAAAGCCATAATGCCAAGGCAATATTTGCTGGGATTATGGGTGCTTGCGGATGGGATCAGCAAGAACTAGAGAATTTGCTCCATGCAAAAAGTATTACCGAAATACCTAAGCCATTGTTAAATACGGCTCGTAATGCATGGAATATTTCTGCGCTGGTTGCTTATGCTTGTGCGGAATATGGTGATTCCCCGGCTGATTTTGTCGGGACTTTCACCGATCAGATGGGTTTAACGTATGTTGATGGTGATGCTAAACGTCACTTTAACCCTAGATTTAGCATACACTCTTCGAAGACAATACAAGAAACTCAGAAAACACAAACGATTTCAACCGAACTCTTTGTTGGCGGAACTTTTAGGCTATCTGGTAATGAGCTGCATTTATTGGATGGTGCGATGGTTGACGCTGAAGATTTACGTATTTTTCTCCTTGAAGGAATCAATGCAACAAAAGCGACCAATACCTCTTCTAGTGCGAGTAAAACAACCAAACATAGTATAGGAATTAATTTAGCTAACCCTAAAGATCTCAGTGTCAGCGCAAGCAAAGGGACCCGGGTAGAGCATGTTACTGAAACTTCCTTGGCTAAATTGCATGCGCGAAATACGGCTGAAATTGATGCGGGTGATCATATAAAAGGAGATTTATTAATCGAGGGGGAAAAAGGCGGAAAGGTTGTAGCAGAAGAGATGAGCTTTTCAACGTCACAGCATACCAAAACGCTAACGAGCCATTCCAAAGGTGGAACGGTTAGCACTGCGGTTACGGTGAGTGGTCATTATCGAAGCGATAGGGAGAGTGAAAGAACAACGGTTGAAAAAGCGGGTATTATATTGCCTGGCGGTGAAGTATCAGCAAATACGATTCATCTTGAAAATGGCTCAAAAATTGAAACAAGTCACTTATCTCGAGTTAATGCTCAAGAAGGTTTGCCTAGCGTAACAGGAACTACCGCAACCGATCATCATTCACAGCAACACAAAAGTGCATCACTTAATCTTTCGTTAAATGGTAAACCCAGTGGCGATCTTGAATATTCAAGCGACGCGGTAGAAACAGTGCATCGACCGACAGTTTTAGCTGATAATGTAGGTCCGCAGGATTTGCCGGGTATTAATACAGAGGCCGAGAAGGAGACCGAAATAACTCACCAGCATCGTCATGGTGTCGCGGTAGCGGGTTTTGTTCCAGATAAAGAGAAAATTCAAAGTGATCTGGCGGTAATGAAAAAAGCAGTCAGCAAAGGGTTACATTGGATGTTTAAACCTAACCCAGTTCAACCTTTAGCACAAACCGTGTCAGCGTTATCTACGGATGAACCTTTAGCACAAACGGTAACTGAGTTAGCTACGGATGAATCTTTAGTACAAGCAAGAAAGAACTTGCCTGCTGAAGAATCTCTCTCTATTGATTTTCATTCCCTACTCATTACTCAAGGAATGCCACCTTCATTAGTGGTTGAAAGCATGCCTACCCCGGATGCATTTTGTTTGTCATTAGGGGATGGGCCTTTACCGATTTATCAATTTCCTTATGGCGAACTTTCATCTATCCCAGTGCCATATAACATTATTAAAGTAGATAATTCTTTAATTCAATTCCATTTTGATAATGATGAAACAATTCCCATTTATCAAACATCACAATCAAACGAGCGCTCATTTTATGATTATAATCCTGAAACAAGGCGTTTTCATGTTTACATAGATGGTCGACCTTATGTTCCTAAGCCACGAGAACCATTTCGTTTACCTTCAGCCGTCCCAGCGTATGATGAAAACCCAGTTTGGAATCATGTCTTTGCCTTTTGTCGTTCTGTAGAAAAATCTAGAGATATGGCGGTTGATGCATTGTTGCATCCTATAGAAACCATTGTAGATACTGGAACTTTAGTGTGGGATGGCATTAATGCAGTTTCTTTAGTACGGTTTGGGATAGTTAATCAAGAAGCTCACCAACGGAATCTTGAACGTTTGGATTTGCTTAATCAAGCATTTGATGATTTTAAAACCGGAGATAGCGTCACTAGAACAGAGATGCTATTTGATATTGCATTGCCAATGTTATTTACTTCTAATTTTGGGCGTGGGGGCTCTCGTTATTCCAGGAAAGGGATTTTAATTGAAGAAATACCCGCGTTAGAATCTTTTGATTGGAAAAATTTACTTTTACCAGAGTACAATGTATATCATAGTGTCAGTTCTCCTAATCGTGGGCAAAGTGTTTTAAATGGTATTAATCCTAGATTTTTAGGTACTGAATCTAGGTTTGGTAAAGGCTTTTATGTTTCAGAAATTCCTGATACAACATTATATGAGTTGAAGCACAATAAGCTACAAGCTAGTCATACCATCAGATATACTGTTAATTCAGATAAAATAAAAGTCCTTGATTTATCCGATAAGAAAATTGCAGCAGACTGGGAATACAAAGGTGGAGAGAGGAAAGAAGAGTATATTAAAATGGGCGAGCTAGCACAAAAGCTAGGATATAATGCCATTAAATTTCCTTCTGTGAGAGGGCCAGGGCATAACATCGTTGTTTTAAAAGATTTTCATGAAATTTTACAACACAAAATGGTGGTCCCAAGCCCAAGCTTGTCAGATTTAGTACCAGCAGAACAAACTAAACAATTTGATAATTTGCTAAAACTTAAATAGGTGCAATAATGATATTATTTTTATGGAAATATACTTGTATCAACGGCCATGAATTTGAGGTGCCTCAGCTTGATGAATTCGAATATGGTACACTTCTGTTAAGAAATGAATTAAATGAAATTCAATATGTATGTCTGGGTAATAAAGCTTTTGATGAAATAGATAGATTGGTTTCTGGGCATCCTTTGGTTTCTCATTTTGAAGAGGGTGATTTAACGGATGTTGTGCAAAGTGTATTTAGTGTTGCCTGTGATATAAATATTCACGGTGGGCCATTTAAAATAGCAAGGAGACAAAGTTGCCCTCAATGCAGCACAAGAATGATGGACGATTGGGACCAAATTATTCCGTTCAAACCAGTAGAAGTTGATGTCAAAGAAGTTACCCACAATCATTGGTTTAGTTTGTCAGAAGCAGAAAAAAAATCCTTAGTAGACACAGCAATATTGAAAGAGTTGAAGAAGACCCATTAGTTGCTATGGCTCTGGTCCAAACAACACATGAATTTTTATAATGTGAGGTTCCAGAGTTAGATGAGAATTATAAAACAAGCATAAATGCTAGAAGTTGAAAATATAAGCAGCGGAAGCTGCGACATTTAATAGCCCCGGGTAAAACGAACGAGCCGTAAGGCAAGTGAGTGGAACCCGGGGTAAAGTAGTCACTATCATTTGAACTGCGGAAGCAGTGAAACAATGATTGTGTCACCGGTGCCCCGGTTGAAATGGAAAGAGAATTCTTTACCCCGGATTCCAAGCAGTTTTGCTATCGCAAAATGCTTTCCAGCCGGGGCTAGCGAATTTCCTCGCTGCCGCGAGGCTATTGTAATGGTTCCGTAATTCGTTGATGCAAATCGTGTGTAATGAGATGAGGAGCGTAGCGAATCAATCGCCCACTTTGAATAAAAGGGGGCGGCTCGCATCTTTCGGCGCAGTCCGGCGAAGCATTCTTGCCCGGCGTAGCATTAGCAAAGCCGGGAGCGTAGATGGACGAAGACGAAAGCGAGCGGGGGATTTTTATCTGAAGACCTATAACTTTACTAATATTTATCTTTTATTACACTTTTGAATATTATCAATTCGTCCAAGCCAAATTTTAGTTTCAGTCATATTGGTTTTAAAGGATGAGATCAGCTTTAATCTTTCGTAATAATGCTTTTAAGATAAAAATCCCCCAGCAAGCTTCGCTTTCTGCCCCCTTTTATTCAAAGTGGGCGATTGATTCGCTACGCTCATCCTGTTGTAATAAAATTATCCCGCTAAAATATATTGAAGTTGAAGAGGTAACTCATAATCATTGGTTTAGTTTATCAGAGGCAGAAAAAAAATCCTTAGTCGATGCCGCTATATTGAAAGAGTTGAAGAAGACTCTTAGTTGCTGCAGTTTTGGTCCATAAGCAGCGGAAGCTGCGATATTTAATAGCCCCGGGTAAAACGAACGAGCCGTAAGACAAGTGAGTGGAACCCGGGGTAAAAACAATCTCTATCATTTGAACTGCGGAAGCAGTGAAACAAGATTGTTTCACCGGTGCCCCGGTTGGAATGGAAAGAGAATTCTATACCCCGGATTCCAAGCAGTTTTGCTATCGCAAAAATGCTTTTCAACCGGGGTTAGCAAATTTCCTCGCTGCCGCGAGGCTATTGTAATGGTTCCGTAATTCGTGGATGCAAATCGTGTGTCATTAGAAGATGAGCGTAGCGAATCAATCGCCCACTTTGAATAAAAGGGGGCGGCTCGCATTTTTCGGCGCAGTCCGGCGAAGCATTCTTGCCCGGCGTAGCATTAGCAAAGCCGGGAGCGTAGACGGATGAAGACGAAAGCGAGCGGGGGATTTTTATCTGAAGACCTATAACTTTACTAATATTTATCTTTTATTACACTTTTGAATATTATCAATTTCGTCCAAGCCAAATTTTAGTTTCAGTCATATTGGTTTTAAAGGATGAGATCACCTTTAATCTTTCGTAATAATGCTTTTAAGATAAAAATCCCCCAGCAAGCTTCGCTTTCTGCCCCCTTTTATTCAAAGTGGGCGATTGATTCGCTACGCTCATCTATTAGCAATCCTAATATTACCTAAAAATGAAAAATACTTCTTTTCATGGATGCTGCGGCTGTGATGCCAATAAATCAATACGGGATCATATTATAGGCTTGGTCCAGATTTAAGTAGCGCACTTCATCATAATGCGGTGAAAGCGAAAGTTGTGCTTCTTGATAGATGGTCCAATTATAAAGAAAATCGATATCGTCTATCATATAACTTATTAGAGAGTTGGTTTTATTTATCTGTGTGTAATTATAAATCCCTAATCCTATATTCACTATCAATAGACCTATAAGCATATCAGCGGGATCAAAACCACCAGAGACTTTTTGGATCTCTGTTAAACTTAATAATTTCATGCATTTTCCTTTAATTTCTAAGGGATAATGCCGTTTAAATTTTAAACGGCAAAATGAAAATAGGCTAGTGATGAATCATCCTGCTACCGGCTTCTTCTAAGCTTAAAGCACGAGTTTCTTCGTAAAGTGGTAGTTGGGATAATTGTACTTCTTGATAAATGGTTGCTATTGAAACGAAATCGAGAAGTGAGTCATTGAGGCGATTAGCGGCTTGCATTTTATCGATTTGAGCGAAGTTATAAAATCCTAATCCAATGTTGGCTGCCGTTAAGCAAAAAAGCATCGTCACTGGATCAATAAAACCGCCGGAAACCTTGGTTACTTCAACTGAAGTTAATACTTTCATCATTTATCTTCCTTAACAACTTGAATTGATGAATGAGTCGGCGATTATAGTTAACAGGCCTAAGAAGTCAATCTATAAATCGAATTCAGCAGACTGATATTCAAATATATGTGGAAGGATAATAAATTTCTTTAGCTGAAATAGAAATGGTTTCTTTTTCTGGATAGCGTAGCGCAGTAAGTTTTCCACCAAAAGCGCAGCCAGTATCAATACAAAGGGTATTATTGACCCAGTGCAATTCTGCAGTGAAAGCATGCCCGTAAACCACTAAAGCCTCTCCATGATATTCTTGCGCCCAATCTGACCTGATTGGGTAACCAAACTCATCGATTTCACCCGTGGTAGCACCGTAAAGCGAAAAGCTTTTAATCCGAGGAGAAATGCGTCCTTGATAAAATGCTTTCATACCAGCATGGGCGACCACTAAACGATGGTTGTCGAATACATAGTAAATGGGTAATGATTCGATAAAATCAATGGCAGCGCTTTTAAAGGCTTCGCTAGCGTGTTCAAATTCTTGCACCGTGGTTTCTAAACCATGTTTTAATTGAATAGACTTGCCTTTAAGATAAGCTAGTAATTTAATTTCATGATTTCCGGCAATACAAAGTGCGCTGCCATGTTTTACCATATTCATCACCAGCGCTAATACGGCAAGTGATTGAGGCCCGCGATCGGTTAAATCGCCCACAAACACAGCCCGGCGCTGTAAAGGCGCGATAACAGCGCTTTGTTCAGAATGAATCAGCGCTTCATTTATCTGATAACCCAGTTGAGTCAGTAATTCGAGCAATTCTGCATAACAGCCATGCACATCGCCGATAATATCAAAAGGGCCAGATTCATCGCTTTTATCAATATCGAGTTTATGGCGAATCACTTCGGTTTGGGTAAAATGATTGGGTAATGAGTAACAATGCAGATATTTTTCCTGCTTGGGTAATAAGATTGCAGGATCAAAGACCATTGCCACCACTTGGCAGTGATTTTTTTTGGCAATAATGCGTAATTTTTCCCGCTCCTTAGCATTCAGATTTTGCGCATCAATAACGGTTAATTTACCATTGAACAATCGTAAATGGGTGAGATGATAAAGTAGCTCAAAAGCCAAAGGGGAAGCGCTAGAATCGATTTTTTGATCGGTTACTTGATAGTGGCACTCTGCTAATGAAACGATTTCAGAAGGTTGGAAATGTGCTTTGGCAAAGGCAGATTTCCCCGCACCTTCAGGGCCAATCAGTAAAATTAAGCAAAATTGAGGGATATTCAACAACATTAGATTCACAATAGCTTATTTAAAATAGGTGTATACGCTGAGTGATTATTCTACTTTAACATGTTGTGTTATATGCACCAAGCCTTCCTTAGCACTACTTCCCGCAGCCAAGCCAGTTTTGTTGTATGTGAGCATCATCATGGGTTGCGGCAGCAACCTAAGTTGCTAGCCCCGGATGGAAAGCATTTTGCGATAGCAAAATTGCTTGGAATCCGGGGTATAGAATTTTACTCATTCCAACCGGGGCACCGGTGAAACAACACATTGTTTCACTGCTACCGCAGTTTTGATTTTAGAGGATTCTTTTACCCCGGGTTCCACTCACTTGCCTAACGGCTCGTTCGTTTTACCCGGGGCTAGCTATTGTCGCAGCTACCGCTGCTTATCTTTATTGTGTACTTCCCATTCTAAATAATAACGACCTCTGAACTTTTCTAAATGGTTCATTGTCCACACGATAAGAACGAGAAAATTGTGTGGTGGTTTATGACCGACAGATATAATATTTATGACTGGGTTGGTGATAGGTCAAAAGACCGCTTAAGACAACTACTTTCGAAATACGATATTAAGGTGGATGAAACCAAACAAAATAAGCAAGAAATTTTATCGCAAGTGTTAAATACACTCCAAACCGCCGCTGAAGTTTTTGAACTTAAAAAAATTATCCTCACACCCGATCCTCTCGATAAACGCTACATTGAAGTGCAAAATCAAGAAAAACAATATATGGAAGCAATGTGCAATCTTGCCGCAAAACGCAAACAAATCCAGCGCGATATTAACGAAGCGGTTTCGATGTTTGTGATTGCGGAAAAAATGAAAGAAATGCACAGCATTATTAGAGATTTAAACAAACAAGAATCTGAAGCCAAATTTCAAATGATGCAACAAGCTTATCAAGCTGCTGCCCAACAAATGCAGCAGCAATTATTGGATAATTTAGATAGATTAGAAAAACAAACTTACTCAGATATGTTAAAACATAAAGCGAATATTGATCGCTTAGATAAAAACATTGCGAGACTTGAAGCGCTAGAAAAATCTGTTTTTAAAGAAGGTGCTTTAGAGACCGCTGAAAAACAAATGGAATTAGAATTTTCTGATGGAACACGTGTGGCAGATATTATGACGAAGGAACAAGCCGCTAAAATCAATGAAGATTATTTCTTGGAAAAATATCAATCAGAGATTGAACTTGATAATGAAATTGAAAGTACTTATAAAGAAATAGAGCAAAACCGTGCACAACGAAATGCACCTAAAGTAAGTTCTTCATCGAATTCACCAACATCAAATGATACATTCCTTAGAGGTTATAGGGGAGCACAGGGTGCTTTCAATTCACAAGAAGCAATTAGAACTTCGCAATTAGATAGTGAACATCAAGTACTTTTGAAAAAATTAGAAGGATTAAAACAAAAGAAAGAACAAAATGGCAAAGCCACCCCTGAGCAAGATACCCAATTAATGAAAAGAATTGTTCAGAAGAATGGGATATCTATGTCAGATGCAAATGTAAAAGAATTTGCAAAACCAGCTATAGAAGATTATAAGTCAAATGCTGAAAAAGCAAGAGAATACAGACGCCAAATTAATGATAATAAAGCTGAAAAAGCAGCTGAACTTAGCCAGGCTAAGAGTAAATATGATGTTTATAAAGATGCTGGTGTTAAATTAAACAGTAAATTTGAGAAGGATACTAGTAGTATTAAAATGAGTAAAACTGATGAATTATTTGCCATGCTAAATCAACCCACCCAGCCTAATACAAGTGTACGAAACAAAGTATAACGATTGTATCATCATCTTTTTAATTAAATATCTGTACTAAGTTATTATTATATAATAATTGAAAAATCCTGAATTTTAATGTAAATTATTGCGATTGGATTTGTTGGATAAATTTGGAGATCAAAATGACCACAAAAGGTGTAGTTCCTAATTTAGATTCTAAATATACTATGGAAGAAAGACAAACTTTTTTTGAAATTGTAAAAGCAAACAGTGATGGTAATCATACCCTAATGGGAACATTAGTAGAAAAGCTTGATTCAGGACAACGCGAGCGTTTTAAAGAATACTTTGCTGACTTAAAAATTGTTCAAGCACATGATCAAGAGCTCCATTCAAAAATGGTGTCTTACAAAACACAATATGAGCAACACATGACTCGGGTTGCAGAACTTGATGTTAAAATTGCTGATCTAGAAAGAAAAGAAAAGTTAGTTTTTTCCCAAGGTGCTAAACAAACAGCGTCAAAACAAATGGACATTCCAAAAGGCACAGCTATTGCCGTTGCTAGTAAAAAGAAAGTTAAGCCTGGCAAATCAGGTTCTTCTCAAAATTGCGTCGTAATGTAATCTTCTTACATTAACTAAAAAAAGCAGGTTAGTCCTGCTTTTTTTTGGTCTGTTGCATTTTGTTAGGCCATTAAATAGTATCAATTCCAATATTAATAATTAAGGAATAAAGCATGGCTTTATCGGGTATATCGCTAGAAGATAGTAGCCAATTTGAGCAAATTTTACGGGTTGTTCGAACAGATAAGTGTCAGGGCGCGCAATTATTATTAACACTTTCACAAGCACAAAAAATAAAATTGATTCAGTATTTATCGCATAAAGTTGACCAGCAATGTCAGGAAATTGCTGAGTTGCAATTACTCGATGCCGATATGGATGCGCAAATTACTGTATTAGAACATCGCTTAGCATTTTATGCTGCCGAAGCATTTAACAACAAAGAAAGCGCGACTGAGGCAAAGCCGGTGAAGAAGAAAAGCAGAGGTTGTACGTTATTTTAAAGAAGGATCGGCCTCAGCGGTCTAATACCAAGGCCAATCCGATTACTCATCAGTTAAAGTCGGAAAAGGAGATATCCGTAATGCGAACCTCATCTAATATGGGGCCAGCTGAAGTTAGTTGGTTAGCGAATTCTGTGGTGTTGGTAACTTGACCGGTCACAATCGCTTGAATCAAGCCTGAGATTGGTGCCGCAACGCTAGAAGGCACATGGAGTGTCAGATTTAAATCGTAATCACCGCCAGACACTAAATTGGTTTCCATGATATTTAATTGTTTCATAACATTCTCCTTTGTTTGAGGTTAGTTGCGTATAAACGTGTATATGCAACACTTAGGAGTATACTGAGCCTACCCAATGCATTCAATAGTTAAACAGTTGAATAGGTAGTTATAAAACTATTCATAAGAATAACTCCTCTAAAATATGTTAAATCAATTTGTTAGCAAACATCGGAAGGTGATGATACTTGCTTAGTAAGGCCATTTAACATATGATGTGCCAACTTGACGCGGGGTGGAGCAGTCTGGCAGCTCGTCGGGCTCATAACCCGAAGGTCGTAGGTTCAAATCCTGCCCCCGCTACCAGTATCCTACGTAGTAAACCCCTCCATGGGGTTTTTTATTATGCATGAAAACGTAGATGTATAATGCAGTGAAGGAAGTGGGCAATGCCCACTTTTTTGTTTGGATAATCGGCATAGGATTTTAAATATAGCGCATGCATCAGCAAACTAAGTGGCATGATCTCATTGGCCCCGTCATTCAGGGCACGCCATTTGAACTGGTGGGTGTAGAATGTGTCGGCGGTGGTAAGCATACCGTTGTTCGCATCTATATGGATAAGCAAGGTGGCATCACCATTGATGACATTGTTGAACTTACCCGTCAAATCAGTGTCATATTCGATGTAGAAGAGCCTATCAAAGGCCAATATACGTTAGAAGTATCGTCTCCAGGAATACAAAGACCTTTATTTCTGCCTGCTCACTTTCAGAATCAAGTGGGCCAAAAAATCACGGTTCGGACCAGTCATGCATTAGGAAACCGACAAAATTTTAAGGGCACTTTAGTAAAAGCTGACGATGAAGGTATCGAAATGGTTGTAGATGAACAAAACATCTCATTTCAATATAACGATATCGACAAAGCAAAAGTCTTACCGGACATTAGTATTGGCAGCCGTAATGAAAAAGAGGCAAAACGATGAACCCAGAAATTCGTTTAGTAGTAGATGCCGTCTCAAATGAGAAGAATGTCCCCAAAGAAATCGTTTTTGAAGCGCTTGAGGCCGCATTAGAATCAGCGAGTAAAAAACGTTATGGTGCGGATTGGGAATTTAAAGTCGTTATTAACCGCATCACTGGCGACTATGAAACTTTTCGTGTTTGGAATGTTATCGATGTCACTGCCCCCAACGAAGACGGTGAAGTCGTTGGCATTATGAATGAAGATGCAGAATTAACCTTAGAAGAAGCACGAGAAAAGAAAGCGGACGCCCAATTAGGTGAGCAAATCTTAGAACCTGTTCCTTCGGTTGAATTTGGTCGTATTGCTGCGCAAACCGCGAAACAAGTCATCATGCAAAGATTACGTGCAGCAAAACGTGATCAAATCGCTGACGAATATCGTGCACGCATTGGTGAACTGGTTGCGGGTACGGTTAAAAAAGTTACCCGTGAAAATATTATTATTGAACTTGGCAATAATGCAGAAGCCTTATTGCGTCGTTCGGACATGTTGCCTCGCGAAATTGTTCGTGTCGGCGATAGAGTACGAGCTTACCTGCAAGATGTGCGTGCCGATCAAAGAGGCCCACAATTAATTATTAGTCGTACTTGCCCAGAAATGCTGATTGAACTCTTTAAGATCGAAGTACCAGAAATTGGTGATGGTTTAATCGAATTAAAAGGGGCAGCACGCGATCCAGGCGCAAGAGCAAAAATTGCTGTCTTGGCTAAAGATAATCGAATCGATCCCATTGGCGCTTGCGTCGGGATGCGAGGCGCTCGAGTACAAGCTGTATCGAGTGAATTAGGTGGTGAACGAGTTGATATCGTTTTGTGGGATGATAATCCTGCGCAATTTGTTATCAATGCGATTGCACCTGCAGAAGTGGCTTCGATCATCATCGATGACGATGCGCGCTCAATGGATGTTATCGTCGCAGATGAACAATTATCTGCGGCAATTGGACGTAGTGGTCAAAACATTCGCTTAGCAAGTCAATTAACCGGTTGGGAGCTGAATGTGATTTCACAAAACCAAGCACAAACACGTGATCAAGAAGAATTTGAAAAATTATCAGAAATGTTTACGCAACTCTTATTAGTTTCACCTGAAATTGCAGCAAACTTAATTGAAGCAGGTTTTACCAGTATTGAAGAAATTGCTTACGTTCCTGCGCAAGAATTAATGGAAGTAGAAGGAATGGATGAAGCTTTACTTGCTCAATTACGTGAGCGCGCTAAAGATTCATTGTTAACAAAAGCTATTGCGGAAGAAGAGCGCTTAAGCGAAAACGCGCCAGCTTCTGATTTGCTTGAAGTTGAAGGCATGGATAAGCATTTAGCCTATACATTAGCAAATAAAGGAATTGTGACCAGAGATGATTTAGCTGAACTATCAGTTGATGATCTGCTGGAAGTAGAAGGGATGGATGAAAATCGTGCAGCAAAATTAATTATGGCTGCGCGTGCTCATTGGTTTATTGAAGAATAACGCGGCACTTGCGGGAGGACCCATGTCTGAGGTAACCGTTGCAGAATATGCTGAGATACTGAAAATTTCACCCAAGTTGTTGCTGCAACAGTTGGAAAGTGCTGGTATCCATTGCGCAGAAGGTTTAAAACATCGTGTGACCGATGAGCAAAAGCAAAAACTTTTAGAAAAGTTGAAAAGCGATCACGGTGAAAAAGATAGTGTAACCGGAGGTGGGGTAACCCAGTTTACGGTGACACGTGAAAGAATTAGCGAATTAAACGTTAAAGTTCCAGGAACTTCGAGTAAAAAAACGGTTAAAGTCGTTACGAAGAAAACACGTAAATTCATTAAACGGCCTGCTACGCCTGAAGGGCAGGATCTCGTTGTTGCTCCAGAAGCTGAATCACAAGAAGTCGTTGCCGATGTGGTAGCAGAAGTCGCTCCTCAAGCGGTAGTGGCAGAAGAAACGATTCAAACAGCGGTAGAAGTTTCAGTACCTGAAATTGTACCTGAACCTATGCCAGTAGCAGCGGCAGCCCCTATAGAAGAATTTGCGGAAGAAAAAGCCGTCGCACCTGCTGCGGTTGCAGAAGAAAAGTCTGCAAAAGCCAAAGAAAGCACCAAAGAAAAAGAACACCATCATCGTCCTGCCGCAGTTGCAAGTGATGATAAGCGCGGCCATGGCAAAGAAAAAGAACGTGACGCCGGTGCTGGTGCTAAAAAGGCGCTCAAGCAGCCAAAAGGCAGCAAGAAGATCCGCGATATTCAAGATGTCGATAGCGATGAAGGCGGTCGTCATAACCGTAAACGACGTTCTAAATTTAAGAAATTTGATGAATCCTCGCCTAAAAAACATGGATTTGAAAAACCTACCGCGCCAGTTATTCGTGAAGTTATTATTCCTGAAACCATTAGCCTTAATGATTTAGCCCAACGTATGTCAGTGAAAGGGGCTGAAGTCATCAAAACCTTAATGAAAATGGGTATGATGGCGACCATTAACCAAGTGGTTGATCAAGATACAGCCGTTTTAGTGTGCGAAGAATTAGGTCATAAAGCCGTTTTACGCAAACAAGATTCGCTCGAAGATAGCATTCAAATTAACTACGAAGGGGATGAGAAACCCAGAGCACCGATTGTAACCATTATGGGCCACGTCGATCATGGTAAAACCTCCTTGCTTGACTATATTCGTCGAACCAAAGTGGCAGCCGGAGAAGCGGGCGGTATTACCCAGCATATCGGTGCTTATCATGTGCAAACCAAACGCGGCATGATCACCTTCTTAGATACCCCAGGTCACGCGGCATTCAGTGCGATGCGTGCTCGCGGTGCTAAATGTACCGACGTTATCGTGTTAGTGGTTGCAGCAGACGATGGAGTGAAACCACAAACCATCGAAGCGATTCAGCACGCTAAAGCGGCTGAAGTGCCCATGATTGTTGCTATCAACAAAGTAGACAAAGACGGTATCGATCTCGATCGCATTAAGAACGAACTGGTGCAACATACCGTTATCCCTGAAGAGTGGGGCGGCGACACCATGTTTGTGCCTGTTTCTGCCAAAGTGGGAACCGGTATTGATGAATTGTTAGAAGGCATTTTATTACAAGCAGAAGTTTTAGAGCTCAAAGCGCACGAAGACTGCCCTGCAAGTGGTTTGGTGATTGAATCACGCCTTGATAAAGGTCGTGGTCCTGTTGCAACCATCTTGGTACAAAACGGTACCTTGAATAAAGGCGATATTGTGATCGCTGGATCGCAATATGGTCGTGTACGCTCGATGTTAGATGAAAATGGTCATCCTGTACAAAGTGCGGGCCCTTCTATTCCAGTAGAAGTATTTGGTTTATCAGGAACACCTGCTGCGGGTGATGAAATGACCGCAGTCTCGGATGAACGTAAAGCTCGAGAAATTGCGTTGTTCCGTCAAGGTAAATACCGTGAAGTGAAAATGGCGAGACAACAAGCTTCTAAACTAGAAGGCTTTATGGATCGCATGCAAGAAACGGGTACCCGCCAGTTAAACATTTTGGTGAAAGCGGACGTTCAAGGTTCGATTGAAGCGTTAACCGAAGTACTCGAAAAATTGTCGAATGAAGAAGTATCCGTCAAGATTGTTGCTAAAGGCGTGGGCGGTTTGAACGAATCCGATGTTAACTTAGCCATCGCTTCTAAAGCGGTTATCGTTGGCTTTAACGTTCGAGCAGACAGCACAGCACGTAAATTAGCGGAACATGAAGGTATCGAGATTCACTACTTTAGTATTATTTACGATGTGATTGATACTATTCGAGCTGCTATCTCTGGTATGGTCGGTCCGAAGTTCAAAGAAGTGATTGTTGGTTTAGCAGAAGTACGCGATGTCTTCCGCTCCAGCAAACTGGGCGCGATTGCCGGTTGTATGGTGGTTGAAGGAACGATTAAACGTAATTTACCTATCCGCGTTTTACGCAATGATGTGGTGATTTACGAAGGTGCTTTGGAATCATTACGTCGCTTTAAAGAAGATGCTGCACAAGTGCGTTCAGGCACCGAGTGTGGTATTGGCGTTAAAAACTACAATGACGTCAAAGTCGGCGATATGATTGAAGTCTACGAAAAAGTAGAAGTGCTAGTTCCCGTCATGGATGCGCGAGACTAAACCGGCATATATTGTCGCCCCAGCGTAGGCTGGGGCCCAGTCAAGAGAAATCCTGGATGCCAGCCTTCGCTGGCATGACGTAGTATAAAATGAGAAGAGTAATGGCAAGAGATTTTAGTCGGACTGACCGAATTGCAGACGTCATGCAAAGAGAATTATCAGTTCTTATTCGTGAAGAATTGAAAGATCCGCGCGTGGGCATGATCACCATTTCAGAAATAAAAGTATCTAAAGATTTGGCTTACGCCAAAGTCTTTGTCAGCGTCATGATGGAAGAAAAAGCCAAAGAAACCTTAGAAGGCTTAAATAAAGCCGCAGGCTTTTTAAGAGGCCAGCTTGCCAGAAAAATGACCATTCGAGTCATGCCACAGCTTTCTTTTGTTTATGATGATACGACCATTAAAGCAAATCGTATTTCACGGTTGATTGATGATGCGATTGCTTCGGATAAAAAAGATAATGAGAGTTGATGGCATCCTTCTGCTGAATAAGCCCACTGGCATTTCTTCTAATAGCGCTCTCCAAAAAACCAAAAGATTACTCAAAGCGGACAAAGCAGGTCATACCGGATGTTTAGATCCCTTGGCCAGTGGAATGTTGCCTATTTGTTTAGGCGAAGCCACGAAGTTTTCCCGGTTTTTTATTGAAGAAGATAAGCAATATACGGTTGAAGTGAGATTAGGGATTACCACCACCACCGGTGATGGTGAAGGGGAAATTGTCACATCACAGCCTGTTCCTGTTTTTGATAGAGCAGAAATCGAAGCCATACTTGAGCGTTTTACTGGAACACAAACTCAGATCCCTCCCATGTATTCTGCGGTTAAGCATAACGGACAACCTCTTTATAAATTAGCCAGACGTGGCATTGAGATCCCGCGAAAATCCAGAACCATTACCATTCATGAATTGGTTTTAACGCACTGCGAACACGAAACCTTCATGATGACAGTAACCTGTAGTAAAGGGACCTATATCCGAACCTTAGTAGAAGATATTGGTAAAGTGTTGGGCTGTGGGGCTTATGTGAAAATGCTGCACAGGCTGTGGGTTGCGCCTTTTCAAAGGCATGAGATGATCTCACTAGAACAGTTGCTGGATTATAATGATTCAGCTGACATTCCTTTGCTCTCTTTGCAAACTATTCTGAGCCAATTATTACCTTCTATCACCTTGGAACCTGAAGCGGCTTTCAAACTTTGTCGCGGTCAGGTGATTCCTTATGAGCATGAAAAAGCGATTGGCGACGTGATGTTACTCGATCCACTTGGTGAATTTATTGGGATCGGGGAAATAGCGACGAATCAATTAGTTCCCAAACGGCTCCTTGCTAAAACCTCAGAGAATAAAGAGTGTGTAAGCGTTTAGCCTGTGATAAAATGCTTGACTTCCTGTGTCCGGCTATCGAGCATGCAGGAATTTAATTAAATAACTTATATAAGATCTATCGGAGTAGATAATGACGTTAACAGTAGAAGCTAAGGCCCAGATTGTTGAAAAATATCAACGTTCTGCTGGCGACACCGGTTCCCCAGAAGTACAGGTGGCTTTGTTGAGTTCCAGAATCTCTTATTTAACAGAGCACTTAAAAACCCATCGTAAAGATGTTCATTCAAGACAAGGGTTGATGAATTTAGTAGCGCGTCGTCGCAAACTGTTAGATTACTTGAAGAAGAATCAACCGACGACTTACAAGAGCCTGATTGAGCGATTAGAACTACGTCGCTAATCCCCCCTTTAAATAACCCAAGGAATTAACCGTGGTTGCATGTTTAAAAACTTTTCAATATGGAAACCATACAGTCAGTCTTGAGACGGGTGTTGTCGCCCGCCAAGCCACTGGTTCTGTCATGGTCAATATGGACGGAACGGTAGTGCTAGTCACTGTCGTTGGTATTAAAGATCAAGAAGTTGAGCGTGACTTTTTTCCCTTAACGGTCAACTATCAAGAAAGAATGTATGCAGCCGGTCGAATTCCCGGCGGGTTTTTTAAGCGTGAAGGTCGTCCTTCTGAAAGTGAAACATTGACTGCGCGCCTAATTGATAGACCATTGCGTCCATTGTTCCCAGCGGGGTTCAATAACGAAGTACAAATCGTTGCGACAGTGATGTCTATTAATCCTGAAATCAATCCAGATATCCCTGCGATGATCGGTGCATCCGCTGCATTGGCTGTTTCTGGGATCCCCTTCAATGGGCCGATTGGTGGTGCGCGCGTTGGTTATGTAAACGGCGAATTTATTTTAAATCCGAGCAACAGCGAAGCGCGTTACTCTGATTTAGATTTAGTCGTTGCTGGTACTTCAACCTCTGTTTTAATGGTTGAATCCGAAGCGAATCAATTATCAGAATCCATCATGTTAGAAGCAGTGATGTTTGGTCATGCGAAAATGCAAATCGTGATTAAAGCGATTGAAGCATTAGCAGCCGAAGCCGGAAAACCTGCTTGGGATTGGCAGCCTCCCGCTCCTAAAACAGACTTGATTGAAAAAGTTCAAGCACAATTTGGTGAAGCTATTGAACAAGGCTATTTGATTGCTGATAAAGCAGCTCGCCAAGATAATTTGAAAGCGTTGAAAAAGAACGCAGTGGCTGCATTGGCAACCGACGAATCTGGCTATACCTCAGCTCAAGTACTGGGTGTCTTTGGTCAAATAGAAGAAACGGTTGTTCGTGGTCGCATTCTACGTGGTGAAGCGCGTATCGATGGTCGTGATACTGAAACGATTCGTCCTATTTCGGTTCAAACCAGCGTATTACCGCGTACTCATGGTTCTGCTTTCTTCACCCGTGGTGAAACACAAGCGGTGGTGGTGGCGACATTGGGTACAGGTCGTGATGCGCAAGTGATTGATAGCGCTGTAGGCGAGAAGAAAGAACCCTTCATGTTGCATTATAACTTCCCTCCTTACTGTGTAGGCGAAGTGGGCATGATTGGTAGTCCAAAGCGTCGTGAAATTGGTCATGGTCGTTTAGCACGTCGTGCGATTCAGCCTGTATTACCTGAAACAACGAAATTCCCTTATGTATTACGCGTTGTTTCTGAAATTACCGAATCTAACGGTTCAAGCTCCATGGCTAGCGTCTGTGGTACCAGTCTTGCATTGATGGATGCAGGCGTTCCATTGAAAGCCCCTGTTGCTGGTATTGCGATGGGCTTGATCAAAGAAGAAGATAAGTTTGCCATTTTGTCTGATATTCTAGGTGATGAAGATCACTTAGGTGATATGGACTTTAAAGTAGCGGGTAGTGAAAACGGCGTTACTGCTTTGCAAATGGATATTAAAATCAACGGCATTACCCGTGAGATTATGGATGCGGCATTGGCGCAAGCGCGTACCGGTCGTTTACATATCTTAGGGATCATGAATAAAGAAATGAGCGGTCCTCGCACCGAAATGTCTGATTATGCTCCACGCGTTTATAGCTTAAAAGTGAATCCGGAAAAGATCCGCGATGTCATTGGTAAGGGTGGCGCGACTATCCGTGCATTAACCGAAGAAATGGGTACCAGCATTGAAGTGAATGATGATGGCACCATTAATATCGTTGCTAACGATAGAGAATCCGGTGAAGCAACTAAACAACGTATTGAATCGATCACCGCTGATGTAGAAGTGAATCAAGTATACGAAGGTAAAGTAGCTCGCATCGTTGATTTTGGTGCATTTGTGACCGTATTACCAGGCAAAGACGGCCTTGTACATATTTCACAAATTTCTCATCAACGTATCGATGATGTCAGCAAAGTACTTTCTGTCGGACAAATTGTTAAAGTGAAAGTGTTAGAGATCGATCGTCAAGGCAGAATTCGCCTTAGCATGAAAGAACTTGAAGCAACCCCTGCACCAGAAGACAATATGTCAGCAAATGTTTAAAAGAAAAGGGTGCTATAAGCACCCTTTTTTTTGCGACACATTATTTGTTTCGCCGCTGCCGCGGCTCTTTTTGCGTGGGAATAAGATAAAATCCATCCGCCCAGCCGGCTAAAGCCGTCCGAGTGACTTCCTTTTACAAAGGAAGCGACTGTCGCTTCGCGACAAAATGAGCGTAGCGAATCATGCGCCCACTTTGTATAAAAGGGGGCCGCTTGTTTGAAAAAACAAGCGGGGGGATTTTTAATTTAATCAATGAAATCCGTCAATAACAATGTATTTATAAACTCCTCGCCGCGAGGATGAAACCAGAATCAAAATAGCGCGTGGCGGTAGCTGCGCCATTTGCTAGCCCCCCATAAAAGCATGAACGTGCGTAAGGCGAGAGTGCTGTGCGACTTCCTTTTACAAAGGAAGCGACTGTCGCTTCGCGACAAAATGAGCGTAGCGAATCATGCGCCCACTTTGTATAAAAGGGGGCCGCTTGTTTGAAAAAACAAGCGGGGGGATTTTTCACTTAATCAATGAAATCCGTCAATAACAATGTATTTATAAACTCCTCGCTGCCGCGAGGAAGAAACCAGAATCAAAATAGCGCGCGGCGGCAGCTGTGCCATTTGCTAGCCCCTATGAAAGCATGAACGTGCGTAAGGCGAGAGTGCTGTAATGGAGGGAAAATAATCATATCAAATAAAAAAACCGCGGAAGCGGTGCAATTAAAAAGAGAGTGCGATAAGCACCCTTTATTTAATCTCTAAAGAATATCGTTCAAGATTCTCGTAGGATTATCTCTGGCTGCATTAATGGATTCATCAAGTTCATCGATAGCAATTTGACGCTTAAGTAGTTGAGCCGCCGCTTTCCCCTTGGGCAGCGTAGCAAAGTGATCGCAACCAAACATATAAGATAGAATAAAATCGGTAGGATGCGCTTTGACATCGCCAATGATTCTTTTTTTATCATTAAATTTGGTTTCTTGTGCTTGATAAAATTGTTCTATATTTTCATTGGTTAAAAAATCGGTTTCAGAATACGGTTGATTTTTTTTATTCAATAGCGTTAGTAATTCTTGAATATACTGTTTTTCTGCACTTAAGTTGATGCCTTTATTGACGCCTAACTGTAATTGCTTTTCAAGCTGGGTAGCGATTTCATATTGGATTTCGTGTGGTAATGTTGCAATTTTTTGATCGACCTGTGACCTGACTATGTCGTTAATTGTCGTTGTGCCTACACAGTAATGGTAGCAATTTAAAAGGGTATTCTGGAAAAATGACAGCATGGCATCGGCCCTTAAATTTCTGAATGGATTTATATTAGCGTTTATATGTTGGTTAGGTAAACAACAGCTGGTGGGCTAAATGGTGCGCTGGTCATTTTTTGTTCAAATATTCGAACATTTAACCAAAAAAGGGTGCTAGGCACCCTCTTTTATCTGCGTGGAGATTCTTAATTAAACCACTGCGCGCTACTGTTACTACCCACGGTGCAGCTTTCTTTTTCGCACTTATCTGGGAAATCTTTTTCGCACATTTCTTTAAATTCTTTAGCATTACGAATGTCTTTGCTTTCAAAACCTTTGGGTAAGCAATTTCCACCATAATAGTGGCCAGACACACGAATTTGACCGATTAAGTAGGTATTATCGCCAACGTGGTACACACCTTTGTCTTTATCTTTGGAATAGCATGAAATATAACATCCAGGCACTTCGGTAAAATCATTTTTAGTTGGGATGATTTTCTCTGTGCTTCCTTTTAAGGCCGTTTTTGAGAATCCTGTTTTTTCACTATAATAAACTTTAAATTCTTCAGGTAGCATCCCTTTATTAGGACCACCAGGTCTTGGGCCTACTTTTTCTGGCGCAGCGACGGAAGTTGTTGCCGCAGGATCGGCGCTAATCGCAGTGGTTTCTGAACCGCTGACGGGTTGACCCGCCGCATTAGAAACCGTTGGGGTAGGGGCTACTGTTGCAGCCGGATCAGCAGAAATCGTGGTGGTATCAGAACCACTCAGTGGTAAACCAGCCGCATTCACGGAGGTAGCAGGTGTTGTTGCATCACTGGGTTTAGCATTTTCAGAAGTCGCTGTCGTTGCTTGTGCGGCTTGCTCCTGGGCTAAATTGCTGTTTGCATTTTCAGTCGTAACAGCAGCGGTAGTGGCTATGACTACCGTGGGTATTGTGGTGGCAAGTAAAATCCATGTTAAACGTTTCATATCATCCCCTCTCTTTCCATAGATAAAGTATCCAAAGACTTTGTAACCTCTTTCTCGGTAGGGTTAGAAAAAGCTTTAGGGCTTCCTGTTATCTGCGTTGAACACTGACTTGATTTTCAGCTTTAACCTTGGGTGTATCAATCAGTTTAGGAAAGGTTTGTTCATCAAATCGAGAATGCGGTTTGCTTAATTCTTCTTTTTTGACTGATTCAAAGGCTTTACTGATGGCTTCCTTTTTTTCAGGAGGCGCCATTGAAAAATCAAATATCGCATTGGGTTTGGCATTTTGAATCGCAATGCGACAAAGCGCTTTTGCCGCAAAATAGAAATCTTTTTCAGTGCAATCTTTTTGCACACTGTATTGTAAATCGTTGGTGGATGTTGTGCTGACATACGCTTTTACTTGTGTATCTGTTTTTGCATTTTTTAAAGGAACAACCACCGCATCTTGAGGATTAAAAGAACCTATTTTAGTCGGTTGTATAGGGCCACTAATATTTAAAGCGGCTTTATTTTCCTCTTTAGCGAGAAAATGCTGCACTTTTTTTAGATTGCCTTCTGCTGTTAGAGCTTGTTCAATCTGTGATGAAGGCACTGAGCTATTGAGGCCGAATTGACTCGTCATCGATCGGCTTCTTTCAGGTTGAGGGAGAGAAGGTTCAACAGAGGGGCCAACGGAAGGTTCTTCATCGAATGCTTTGGGAACGACATCAGGCTGTTTAGCTTTACCTTTTTTTGGTTTGTCTTCTTTAGGTTTATCTGCTTGTCGCAGTCTTTCATGAAAATTATTTCTAGTTTCCTGGGTACGATATGCTAAACCGCGGGCATTGGCGACTTTTTCTTCATTGATTTGTTGGCTTAATTGATTAACTTGGTCTGTGGTAAGATTTTTAGCACAAAACTTACCGTTCTCTTCGGTTAATTGCGCTAAAATCTCAGGCGCTTTTTTGAGGCGATCTCGAATTACATTGAGTTGTCTGTTGTCATCTTCACAAACTAAATCAAAAGTTCCATCGTCATTTTTATTCAATTGCCACGGAATGCGATCGCCGTTTTCAACTCGGATATGATTCAGCTTGACGGTGCCATCGGGCGAAAGCGTGTGCGCATTGTTGGCGGTGAGTTTTTCAAGGTTATCCAATAAATCGATTTGCGTTGGCGTTAAGTGCATACGTTTTTCAAATGTTTTTAAAATGGATTCGTCTGTATCGTTAGCGATTTTCAAGATCCCTGTAAGACGCTTCGCATATTCTTCATATTCCTTTTTTTGTTTGGGATTTTCTGCTGCAAGTTTATAATACTCTGCGATTTGCGTTTCAATTAATTCGAGATCGCCATTCTTTACACCATCTTTAGGATGAGCTTGTAATTTGTCAGCAAAAGCATGATCGTTGCTTTTTCTATATTCGTCAATAATTTTTGCTTTTTCATCATCGTCTAATTTGCCACGCAAAGCGGCTAATAAATAAACCCCTTTCATTTTTTCACGCAGCGGATTGTCATATAAAGCAGAATAGTTGACAAAACGTTTGCGAAAATCTTGAGGGTTGTCAAAGCTAAAATCGTCTTTTAACGTACCAACGATAGGATTTGGCCCTTTATATGCTTTACCGAAATCGATTCCGAAAAATTGTTGTGTATAATTTCCATCGGGGGGATCAATAGGGATAATCGCTTTATTTTGCCCCACTTTACCCATACCATCATTATCCGCCATCGCAAGAAAGGAGAGTAAAGATTCGCCTAAACCGCGAATATTGTCGTTAGAAACATAGTGTCCTTTCTCATATTCTTTCCTGGTAGCGGGGCTGACTTTACCTTCGGGTGAAATTTTTTCAAAACCCGTTGGTTTATCATTTTTATCTTTACCAGTTGCGCGAATGGTATATTCAACACCATCAATGAGGGCTACTTTATGTGGTAATTTACTTTTGCCATCCCATGAGACAATTACGCTATCGAAATTGCTACCGCCCGCTAATTTATTGCTTAAATCAAGACAGCCAGGGCGCCAAGAAACAGCAGTGACCACTTTGGGCGCGCCATTTTGGTAAGTGCCTTGAATGGTATCAATCCCTTGTACATCCATTCCTCTTATTGCTGCTAGCTTGGTGGACAAGCTTTCGACAATGGCATCCGAGTTAACCGAGGTTGTGGAATTATTTTTAATATAGTGTCTGCGCCATAAGGCTAGGGCAACGCCAAAGGCGATACCTGAAAGTCCGCCGGTTGCAAGGACGACGAAGGGATTGGCAAGTCGTTGTAATTTTTTGCCGGTGTTGGTTTTTAATATTTTTTGGGTGCCAGGGCCTGTACCACCCATCACTAATTCACCGTCTTGTTTGATCATATAAGCTTGATTGTTGTTATCACATAATTTTTTGATGTGGGCTGCAAAATGGTCACCTGGTTCAACTTTGCATTCTTTTTTATATTGCTCAAATAATAAGCCGCCCATCCCTTCGTTGACATAGTATGATTGCAAGCCTTTGAGTTCATGATATTTACCAAAGGAAAAAAAGACTTTTTGCATTTCTTTTAGCGAAGCACCATGACGTTTTTTGACATGATTTTGATGTGCCATTAAAAAATCGATTTGTTTATCTTCAGCAAGATTTGCAAAATCGGGATTTTCTTGACGAATTTTATTATAGCAGGCCTGTAAGGGCGTTAAGTTAAGGGAGGAGGGAGCATCATGTTCTGCTTGCAGCGCCACCATTTGGTTTTTAATAAAGTTGCGATAGCCGGGGCTATCGACACTAATGCCAACCATCCCTTCTTCAATGCCTAAGGGTTTATCCATGACATACACGAATCCACCTATCACATCCCCTGGAGCGACTTTGAAAGACTTAACTGGCAATTGCGTTAAATGTCGATCTTTGGGCATGTGATATTCCCCATGTTGCAAGGCATTATCTGTGTTTATTGACTTAATTGATGGTTAGACTTAATAGTGATCAAAAATGTTCCATGACAGGAACGCAGATAAAAAGATTTTATATTTCATAAATCGCTGGATAAAATACGATGATTGGGGGTGAGGATGTGGTTAACAAAGCAATCATTAAATCCTTTTTAGTCATATGCTTAGGATACTGTGTATCTGTATGGGGTGAAACAGATGGACTGGCAAGGCGGCTTTTTGATGCGCATGAAAAAGGGCAAGCCATACCCACGCTTTCTCAAGATGTCACCTTAGATATGGCGGCGGCTTATGCGGTACAAACCGCCTATATTCGAACGTGTCTAGCGAAAGATAAAATTGCAGGCTTTAAGGCCGGTCTGACTTCACAAGATGCCCAAGCCCACTTAGGGATCAATCGCGCGATGATTGGGGTGTTATTAAAAAGTGGCGATATGTCCAATCAATCTTCTATTCCCTTGAAAAAGTTTAAACAATTAATCGTTGAAACCGAGCTTGGCTTTATTACCAATCGCTCTATTAAACGTCCTATTGCGACGATTGCTGAATTACAATCTTATATTGAAAAAATTGTACCGGTGGTTGAATTGTCTGATGTCGGTTTTGACAAAACGCCTGTACTAGCAACCGATTTAGTGGCGGCTAATGCTACCGCTGCAGCTTATATCTATCGCAAAGATTTGAATTGGTATGGTCAAGATGTCAATTCCATTACGGTTAGCTTGTCCCGTGATGGCAAAATTCTCAATCAAGGTCATGGAGATGATGCCTTTGGCGATCAATGGGAGGCCTTGCGCTGGTTAGTCAATCAAGTGATAGCAAATGGTTGGTCGATTGAAAAAGGGAGTTTATTAATTACCGGTGCTTTAGGCGGGATGGTAGCTGGAGCGCCTGGGCATTATCGTGCGCAGTTCAATGACGAAGCAATTTTAGCATTTGATGTAGTTCATTAAGGAATGATGGATGCCAACACTTTATATTACCGGTTTTTATGCCACCTTATTAGCATTCTTTATTATGGTGCTGACTGTGCGCGTGGTGCATTTACGAATTAAATACCGAGTTGGCTTTTTAGATGGAGGCCATGAGGAATTAACCAAAGCCATCCGTGTGCATGGCAATGCAATTGAAACCATCCCCATGGTGCTTATCTTAATGGCTTGTGCAGAAGTCGCAGGCATTTCTTCGTTGGCGTTACATATCGCTGGGATTGCGCTGGTATTAGCCCGAGTGCATCACGCCACGGGATTAACACGCTCTTTAGGGCGTTCTAAAGGACGCACCTATGGCACAATCCTCACCATGTTAGTGATTATTGGCCTAGGTGCATTTAATCTCGTTGTTTTTACTAAATCACTGTTTCCTTGAGTTTCTTTGGAATGGTTTGCAAGGAAAGCTGAATGTATTCAGGCAAGCCATTTTTATAAGGTGGGTAAGCTTCACCGGCGATTAAAGGCTCTAAATATTCACGACAAGCTTGGGTAATGCCATAACCATCTTCGCTGATAAATTCTTTAGGCACTTTTTTCTCAACGTTAGCCACTTTCGATAACGCAACGTCTTCAATGTGCCAACGGTAAGGGCTATGGCTGTCACGTACCACAATTGGCATAACCGCATTTTTACCACTAATGGCTAATTCAACGGCGCTTTTGCCTAATGCATAAGCTTGATCAACGTCATTTTGAGATGCAATATGACGTGCCGCGCGTTGTAAATAATCAGCAACTGCCCAGTGATTTTTAAGATTAAGTTCTGATTTAATGAGCCCTGCAAGGTAAGGTGCAACACCGCCAAGTTGGGCATGGCCGAATGCATCGCGCAAACCCGATTCAGCCAAGAAACGACCGTCAGGATGAGCAACCCCTTCAGAAACCACAATCACACAGTAACCTTTTTGTTTAACTGTGTTTTGAACTTTTTGTAAAAATTCAGCTTGGTTGAAAGCGACTTCAGGAAACAAGATGATATGAGGTGCACCTTGTGCGTGGGGCTGCGCAAGCGCACCCGCTGCTGCGATCCAACCGGTATGACGACCCATCACTTCTAAAATAAAGACCTTGGTTGAGCTTGCTGCCATGGATGCAACATCCAGGCTTGCTTCAAAAGTAGAGACTGCGACATATTTAGCTACAGAACCAAATCCAGGGCAGCTATCGGTAAAAGGTAAATCGTTATCAACGGTTTTAGGAATACCGATGCAGGTGATAGGGTGACCCATCTCAAGACTTAATTGGGAAACTTTGTTGGCTGTATCTTGTGAATCGCCACCACCGTTATAGAAGAAATAGCCAATGTTGTGTGCTTCAAAAACCGCAATTAAACGCTCATATTCGGCTTGGTTTTCTTTTAAGCCTTTCAACTTATAGCGGCAAGAGCCAAAAGCACCGGCAGGAGTGTGGCGCAAAGCAGCAATATCAGCAGCAGAAATCAGGCTGGTATCGATTAATTCTTCATTGAGCGCGCCCAAAATACCATTTTTACCAGCAAATACCTTGCCGATTTTTTCTGGATGGAGTCTGGCAGTTTCGATAACGCCAGCAGCAGAAGCGTTGATGACGGAAGTGACACCACCGGATTGTGCGTAGAAAGCATTTTTGGGAGCGTTCATGTTGTTTTACCTTATTAACCAAGCCACAGATTTACCCCATTGCATGGCTATTTCATCATGCGATGGGGAATTTGAAATATCACATCTTCGTTGACGAGTGGTATACTCAAATCGGTCAAATTTTACGCCGGAGTTTATATGAAACATCTGCTCTTGGCGAGGTAATAGTCCTGATGACGATGACTATAAAAAAATAAGTTGGTTTTATAAATATATGAATGTAATCGCTGTTTTTTACCAAACACTCCATGCGCTAGGCCAGATATGTCTTTTTCGTGCAAAACCAACGGCATTGCCGTATTCCTGGTTTATGTTGGCGTTGTTTATTGCTTTGGATTTTGTGCTCAATGTTTATCATCTTGGACAATTAAAAGCACAAATTTCTGCGGATATCCCTTTAGTGGAACGTTCTATAGGGGCAATGTTATCGATTTTTGCATTAGTGGCGATAACGTATTCTATGTTATTGAAGCGAAATTTGGCTTCAAGACTGCATAAATTTTTATTAGCCATTTTTGGCACAGAGTTAATGTTAACGGGATTAGCACAGCTACTGTTTAGTATAACGGGTTCAGAAGCGGTCCCCACCTTACAGCTTATATTAACGATTTGGCGTTTAGCTGTGCAAATACAGATCATTCAATCCACATTTGAGGCAAAATTACCCCAAGCTATCCTACTGTTGCTTGGGATTATTTTGGCAGCATCGTTACCATTGTGGTTCATCATCGGAATGAATTTACCACCACAGCCTTAAAAAGGAGTCGTTATTATGCATATTCATATTCTCGGTATTTGTGGCACCTTTATGGGCGGAATCGCCTGTTTAGCAGCAGCCAAAGGCTATCGTGTGAGTGGTTCCGATGAAAACGTGTATCCACCCATGAGCACTCAGTTGCAAGAATTAGGGATTGTTTTACAAGAAGGCTACAAACCTGAACACCTTGCTGATACGCCGGATATGGTTGTGATTGGCAATGCCTTAAGTCGCGGTAATCCTGCCGTGGAAGCAGTGTTGAACCAAGGGCTTCCTTATCAATCCGGTCCGCAATGGCTTGCTGAAAATTTATTAAAAGAACGTTGGGTCATTGCCGTTGCAGGAACGCATGGCAAAACAACCACCAGTAGCATGATTGCTTGGATTTTAACCCATGCAGGATTAGAGCCGGGTTTTCTCATTGGTGGGATCCCAGCGAATTTTGGTATCTCAGCCAAGTGGGGTAAATCGCCCTTTTTTGTGGTTGAGGCCGATGAATATGACTGTGCTTTTTTTGATAAGCGTTCAAAATTTGTACACTACCATCCGCGTACTTGTGTGATGAATAATTTAGAGTTTGATCATGCCGACATCTTCAAAGATTTATCAGAGATCAAAAGACAATTTCACCATTTAGTGCGCACCGTGCCAGGGCAGGGTGCATTGATCGTGCCCCAAGCAGATGAAGCAATACAAGATGTTCTTAAGATGGGAGCATGGAGCGAGATCCACTCCTTTGGTTTGCATCAAGGAGACTGGCAAGCGCGTTTGCAAGCGGCAGATGGCAGCGAATTTGAAGTGTATCATCGTGAAAAATTGATGGGCACCGTTAACTGGTCACTGATTGGCCATCATAATGTGTCTAATGCGCTAGCAGCGATTATGGCTGCGGTTCATGCGGGAGTGCCTGCGAAACTTGCCATCGAAGCGCTAGGCGAATTCCAGTCGGTAAAAAGACGGATGGAAGTTCGAGGCAAGATAAATGAAGTCACGATATATGATGATTTTGCACATCATCCAACGGCGATTGCAACAACGGTCGGCGGATTGCGCGCTAAAATCGGCGAACAGCGTTTAATTGCGGTTTTAGATATTCGTTCTAATACCATGTGCATGGGAACCCATCGCATGGAACTTGCACCGAGTTTGCAAGCGGCAGATGAGATTTACGTTTATCAATCGCCAAAAGTTAGCTGGAATGCACAAGAAACGTTTGCTAGCCTAGGTAAAAAAGTGCATCTTTTTAAAGACACACAACCCATCATTGAACAGATTGTTGCCGCTCAAAAGCCCGGAGATCATGTCTTAGTGATGAGTAATGGTGGTTTTGATAATTTGCATCAACGTTTGTTGAATGCTTTGTCTTTAGAGACGGTGGCATGAGCCATTCCCTTAATGAAATCACCTTAGCGTTTGCGGGGGCCAGTGGGGCTCCCATTGGCTTGCGTTTATTAGAGCAGTTGGTTTTAGCCAAAATCCAAATATCCTTGGTGATTTCTCCTGCGGGGCATTTGGTTATTCATGATGAGACCGATTTAAATATTCCGGGTAATCCGCAAAAATTAGCTGAATTTTTCCAAGCTCATTTTCAAGCAAGCCCAGGCCAAATCAAAGTGTATGGTAAAGATCAATGGTCAAGCCCGCTTGCTAGTGGCTCTTCTGCGCCCAAAACCATGATTGTTTGTCCTTGTAGCACCGGTTGTTTATCAGCCATTGCGTTGGGGGCGAGTGATAATCTATTAGAGCGTGCGGCGGATGTTGTGATCAAAGAGCAGGGGAAGTTGGTTTTGGTGGTTCGTGAAATGCCATTATCAGCCATTCATTTAGAGCATATGTTAAAGCTCGCCCGTCTTGGCGTTTGTATTATGCCGGCAAGTCCTGGTTTTTATTTTAAACCCCAATCAGTTCAAGATTTAGTTGACTTTACAGTAGCGAGAATTTTGGATCAGGTGGGTGTTGCGCATCAACTGAGTCAGAGGTGGGGCGAATGAACGGGGTGAATTAATATTCCCCACGCAGCGTTTGACTCGCTTTGCTCGTCAATCTTGCGCTGTTCCCCATGTAGCGCTTGACTCGCATTGCTCGTCAATCTTACACGGGGCTATTATCCTGCGCCCCTACGGGGCTGTTGAGCCGCGTAGGAAAATAGACCCGCGTAAGCAAATGGGCCGCAACGTGGGGTAATAAGCGATCCCCTCACCCAAGCCCCGTAGGGGCGCAGGAAAAAATTCTTAAATATGGGTGAGGATCTTTCCGGATTGCATAAAAAAAGGCCAACAATGTTGGCCTTTTTTTCATCTTTAACCAGATTAAATCTGAAAAAGATTATTCTTCGATTAAAGCTTTAAGCGTTTTCAAAGCGCTAACTTTAACGGATTTACGAGCAGGTTTCGCTGGAATTTGAATTTCTTCGCCGGTGAAGGGGTTGCGGCCCATTCTAGCTTTGGTCGCTTTTTTGCTAATACGACGAACTTTGATACCAAGATCAGGAATAACAACTTCGCCAGAACCTTTTGGTTTAACATGGCGTTCAACAATGTTTCTGATTGCTGAAATAACGTTTTTCACGTCGTTCTTGCTGACATTAACCATTTCAGCAATTTCAGTATAAATTTGCGATTTGCTTTGTTTTTGTGCAATCGCTTTGCTAGAGAATGAAGCAGTTGCAGCAGCGCGTGCTGGAGTTGCTTTAGCTGTTGCCCTAGCTTTCTTTGCAGCGACTGGTTTAGCAGCAGTTGCTTTTGCTTTAGGGGACGCTTTTTTCCTTCCGGCCATTGAGTTTTTCCTCTGTTGTTGTGAAACCGTGCAAGTTATCACACGAATTTCCAAAAAGAAATAGTCATTCTCTCAAGAATGATTGCAAAAATTACCACCCTTGAAATCTAAAATACCGCCCCAATCTTGATCAATAAGGGAATGGGGTAGACTGCTTGTAGATACAACAATTGCAAAAAAGGCGGTTTTTTACTTGAAATACGATAAACCATCCCCATTTTACAACTAAGAGCGAGATTTTATTCATCCTGTTGGAGGTTACAATGAGCTTAAGACACTATCGACATCCGCATGCATTATTCAATCAATTACAAAATGAGTTAATGCCCTTTATTTGGTGTGAACCAGAAAAAACAGCGCATTCACAAGCAGCATGGGTGCCTAAAGTAGACATCAAAGAAGAGGAAAAGGAATTTGTGGTTTATGCCGATATTCCGGGGGTTGATCCCAATGAAATTGAAATCGAAATGGATGGCAATATCTTGACCGTTAAGGGAGAAAGAAAGTCAGAGCAAGAAGAAAAAGGCAAGCAGTACTATCGTTTAGAACGTAAAACGGGCAAGTTCTATCGACAATTTACCTTGCCAGAGTCGGTTGATAGTTCAAAAATATCGGCCAAAACCAAAAACGGTGTGTTGGCTATTCATCTGCCAAAAGCGCAAGAAAGCAAACATGCTCGAAAAATTACCATTGAACAAGAAAATGCATAGTCAGTAAAAAGCCGGCATTGCCGGCTTTTTATTTTACTTTAATTTTAACCTTGCTTGGTTAGCATCGGGTTCAACAGTACCTTGCGTGATGTTTGCAGCCAATGCTGCGCGGTATTGATGCATTTGATAAGCGGCAAAAGTGATAGGACGATTTTCACCAACGGTGATATCGCCAGAACCTTGTTGTTGTACGTGTTTTTTAATAATACTTTTGAATGCTGATAAAGTGTTTTGCATGTCATGTAGGCTCATCTGAGTCGCTGAAGCAATTTCAGCTTCGATGCGTTCAGATTTTTCTTCTTCAGGTGAGGCCCTTTTTATTGTAGGCATGCATTTATCTCTTTTGGCTAAAAGATGTAAAGTTATCACACTAATTTACAAAAAGAAATAGGCTGCTTAATACTGAGACAATAAAAAGCCGGCATTGCCGGCTTTTTAGGGGAGTTTAATTAGTCGCTGCTACTGCTGCTAGAACCGGGTTTTGGACGAGGTGAACCTGAACGCTTCTCTCCATCTAGCGTAACACCGTCATTTGCAGAGTCACCGTTACCATCATTTGATGAAGAAGCTGAAGAAGTTGTCTCTTGTTTTGCATTATTTGTTTGAGCGTTGCGTCTACCGAATTTTGCAGCCAATCCAGAGAATCCTTCTGCGATTTTGTCTCTGTTTTGATAAGCTTTATAGCCGCCCAGAGACACTATACCGATACCAACAGTAACACCGAGTGCGAACGCATTATCAGCAATGAAGTCGCTTGCAGTTTCAAGTGCGCCACTGGCTGCTTCGCCTGGGTTGTTGTAGAGATAGCTTGCACCACTGGAAAGCCCGTCCCACGCACCATTTACTAGCGAAGAACCACCTTCTAAAAGGCTAGATAAAAGCCCTGCCGCATTTTCACTGGTAATGGCTTCTTTAGCTACTTCACCAGCAACTTCTGCCGTTTCGGTGAGTACTTCTGTGACTGCTTCTTCAGCTGCCGTTAGGGTGGCAGTCGTGCCTAAAATTAAGGTAGAGGTAGCAAGTGTTTTTTTTGAGGGACCTTTTTGCAGCATAATAACATCCTTTTTTTTCCAACCGAGGACAACAATGACATTCTCTATTCGGTAGAGAAGACGACGCATTTTTATCATAGAGCCATTGCAAGATACAACTCACCCTTTCAAAAATTCAGCTATTCTTAAGATATTTCAGATGAAGTGATGATTTTGATATTAGTTAGAATCATAAGATCCAGCGGGCAAATACCATGAGATTAGTAAAAAACCTACTTTTATGTTGCCTACTTTTAATTGGGGAAATGGCCCAAGCGGTGGGCTTTTTGGAAAAGCTTGATCAAACAACGGAATTAAATAAATTAACACCAATCCAGCTCGCAGAAGGGCGCTATCAATTAACTCAAATGTTAACTCAGTGTGAATTTGATGAATCTTGCTTATTAAAAATGATTGATGATTTAAAAGTCTTAGAAAATAAAACCCATAATCCCATGTATCAGGTTTATGCGACTTATTTACAGTCAATGAAAAGTGAATTAACTAATCAAATTAAACGTTGTGATATTCCTGACAAAAAAGTGGTGCGAAAGGCGGTAGCAGAATGCTTGCAAGAAATGAATATCAAGGAAGGTCATCTCAAAGTCGATCGTAAAATGATTGACCAATTAGAAGATGAACGCGATGTGTGTATCAAAAATAAAATGGAAACGATTGCGAACGCAGGGAATTTATTTGCACAAGCAACCTTAGTGAATTTTTATGAACAAAGTCGCGACCAGAAAAAAATGGATTATTGGTATAATCAAATGCAGAAAAAAATGAATACGCCGGAATATAGTCAGTATTTAGCGTGTCCGGATATTCCTTGATCAGGATAAAAGTCCCCCGCTCACCGTAGACTTTCGTCTACGGCGAACTGCCCCCTTTTATTCAAAGGGGGCTATTTCAATTGTGTTATTCGATTCGATCGCCCCCTTTGAATAAAAGGGGGCAGCTCGCGCTTGTGGGGCGTAGCGTAGCGAAGACACAAGCGAGCGGGGGATTTTTATCTCGATACTAGGCACCAGCCTACGCTGGTGCGACTTATCGTAAACGAAGTGTTTTCTGATTCACTTGTGTATAAGGGGGTCTTAAATTATCTTGGTTATTCAAGCTCAGTTCAAAAGAGGGTTTCCAAAGGTTTGAACGTACTGAATCAATAGCATTCTCGTTTTGCGAAGAAGAGCTATTCTGCTGATTGGAGTGTTTTAATGGAGTTAACATTGGTTGATGCTTGCGGTAATCATAATATAACGATGCAACAAAGCTACCAGCAAACATCACCGCAGAAACGATCGAACTCATCCCTAAACACCAGAATAGTGCACAAGTTGCTACACCAAATAAAGTTGCCTTGACGATGGGTGCTAAGCCTGTTTCATTAGATTCCAAAGGCACATCAGGCTCTGATGTTTTATCTTTTTTCGCAATCCTTTCCTTGCGTGTTGATGGTGCCTTTTTGCTAGAAGCTGATGCAGCTTTGGGGGGTGTTTGAGCAGAAATGGTTGCTTTTTGTGGTGCAACGTTTCCTAAATGCTCATTTAAATAAATTTGAATCGTTTTTTCAGGATAAAGTTTGGCGAAATCAAATAATGCTTTACCATAGTCTGTAGTAAAACGACTTTTATTATCTATTAATTGAACTACTTCTTCGACAACATTTAAATTACCGGTAGAAATAGCTGAACGCAATAAATCTCTGAGTACACGATCATTATTTTGGCTTTTGTTTGTTTCATCTTTGAATACTTGAATAAATTCTCTCAATTTACTTAAAGCATGTCTGCGCGCATCAGTTACAGTATTTTCAAAGGTTAATTTTGGAATACTCTCAAATAGGGCTTTCTCGCATGCTAAAGCAGCGTCAGTCGGATTTGTAAAGCCCATTTTTTCAAATTCTTTTCTGTTTTCTCCAAAGACACAGGCGAGTTGATTACACAATAATTCAAGACCATTATTTTTACTATAAAGCCGTTTTAATAAAGGATTAGAATGATTTTTATATTCTAAATTCCTTGTTCCTGATTTTAAAATCTTTAAATCAGGGACTATTGGAGGACCGCTAAAATTAAAGTCACCAGCAACGTCCCAAAAAAAATAGCGGGCTTTTGGAGGTCTATTGTTGGATAGTTCAAAACATAAATGCTCACTATCATCATTATGTTGAACAGCCCTAATCGGGAGTTGAAAGGTTAAAGCGATTGCATATTCTTTGAGAATCTTTTCAATAATAGCGAAATTCCATTTTTTATCTCGCAAATTTTCTATTTTACCATTATAAAAATTGAAGGATTTACCGGTGAATTTATTAAGAGCACTTTTACTATCGTGTATAGTTATAGAATCATCTTGTGCAATATTTTTAAAATTTTTGCTCACTAAGACATTAATAGTATAACGAGCAGATGAAGACTCAACAGTCAGTGGAACCTTTTCATAGCGTTGCGCTTTTAACCCGACTGAAAGAATGTGATCACAAGCTTCTTTTTCAGTATCAATTAAATTGTCCCAATTTTCATTTAAGCGGCTTGGAATAAAAAAGCATTCTTTACTGCCTTTAATACCGTAAACTTTTTTTTCTGCGCCAAAGCCTAATTGCTTAACTTGGTTTTTATCAATTCTTTTACCGCGTAACGTTAAAACTGCATCTTCCCTATGAAAAGTTACTAAAAAATCTCTTAAGCTCATAGATATAATCCCGTCAGGATTTAAAGAGGAGGATTCTATATGTGCGAAAGTTAGTTGTCAATGTTTGAATGTTAGAGGATGGAAAAAGCCTAAATTATTGCAAATACACTCTAAAAATAAGGGACTTTAAAAAGGTTTGGAACAAAATCTATTTTTGCTCAAACCAATGAATCATTAACTTTAAGAAATCCACCGTATTATTGAGCACATGATCGCCACCTTCCACTTCAACATAAGTGATGGTATTGCCGTTTTTATGTAAAGCTTCCAGCATGTCATAGCCTTCCCTGACACAAACGCGCGTATCGGCTGAGCCTTGAGCAATCATGATAGGTAAATCTTTTGATATTTTATTGACGTAATTGAGTGGTTGGCGTTTGGCTATCCACGCTTCTCCTTTTTTACCTTTTTGATAACCAAAATTGCCGAGCATCTCTCGAAAATCGTTGTCTCGTTCAATCGCATATTTCATATTCAACAGACCGCTAATTGAGGCGACTTTTTTCACTTTTTGTTGTAGTTCAGGATAACGGCCTAAAGCGAGAAATAACTGCATGCCGCCGCGGCTGGCACCCACCATATAAGTTTTATCAGCATTAAAAGTGACATTGATTTTCTTTTCGAGTGTGGGTAGATAATCAAATAGATTTTTTAAATCATTGACATCGTTACCACCAAATTCATCTTGCCCTTCACTCACACCACCGCGGTTGGTGGTCGCGACTAAAGCATAACCGGGATAAGCACTCAATTGACCAGGATGAGGTAACCCAAATTCGCGATTACCGCCTCGAACTAACATAATTAATGGTGGGTTTTTAACGCCCACCGGGATACTGACAAAAGCTTTGATGGTTAAACCATCGCTGGGATAGGTAAAGACATAATAACGACGTTCTTTGTTTTTAATCGCTTCTTTGACGGCATTATCCGTATATTTATGTTCCAACACTTGTTGGGTAACATCTTTAAGATCTTCACCTTTTTTGAGTTTATAGAGCTTAGCAGAGGCTTGGCTGCGTTTTTGAATCATCTCTGATTCTTTACGCAGCTCACTTTGACTATGTTGGCGTTGTTCGGTCGGGCATTTCATGGGTAGCTTACGTAAATTTAAATCAGCGAGTAATAGGGGGGCCCAAAATATGAGAATTAAGAGACCTACTCGCTGTGAGTATTTCAATTAGGTAACCTCTTTGCCTGCCGCCTGCATATCTGCATGATAAGATGAACGTACTAAGGGCCCGCTGGCAACATTAATAAAGCCTAGCTTACGAGCTTCATCGGCAAACATAGCAAATTCTTGAGGAGTGACATAGCGAGAGACGGGCATATGGAAACGGCTAGGCTGTAAATATTGCCCTAATGTCAGCATATCACAATCGTATTTGCGTAAATCAGCGAGTGTTTCAAGGACTTGTTCATTGGTTTCACCCAACCCTAACATCACCCCTGATTTGGTAGGGATATGGGGGAAGCGAGCTTTGAATGCCTGAATTAATTTTAATGATTCAATATAATCCGAGCCCGGTCTGACCTGTTTATATAAATGGGGTACGGTTTCTAAGTTGTGATTAAAAACATCCGGTGGCGCAATGGCCAGGTTATCTAGTGCCACTTGCATGCGCCCCCGAAAATCAGGGACTAATATTTCAATTTTGGTTTGAGGGCAGTGCTCACGTGCGGCTTGAATGCAAGCAGCAAAATGGCTGGCACCACCATCGCGCAAGTCGTCTCTATCGACGGAAGTAATCACCACATATTTTAACGCCATTTTACCCAGTGCTTTGGCGAGGTTCATGGGCTCATCAGCATCCAGTGCATCAGGGCGTCCATGAGCCACGTCACAGAAAGTGCAACGACGAGTACATTTATCCCCCATGATCATGAAAGTCGCTGTGCCATGGCTAAAACATTCACTCAGATTAGGGCAGGCCGCTTCTTCACAGACAGTGACTAATTTATGTTCGCGCAATAATTGTTTTAAATTGGCAACCGCCGGTGTTGCGGGTGCTTTAATGCGGATCCAATCCGGTAAGCGTTTGCGAGTTTCCGGTGTTGTGGGAATAATTTTAATCGGGATCCTGGCAAATTTTTCTTCGCCGCGCTGTTTTTGTTTGGGATCGGGACGATCATTTTTCATGATGACTATTTCTCCACAACCTATGTTGTAAAATCGGAATGAGATCTTGAATGACAGTGGGTAATGTAATTGTTGGATAAAAATCTTGGATCTGGATCATTCGTAATTGATGAAAGCCGCAGGGGTTAATCCGAGTAAATGGTTCGAGATCCATGCTAACGTTTAAACTTAAGCCATGATAGGTATATCCCCGGCGGACTCTTAACCCTATCGAACAAATTTTGTCATTATCGACATAGACGCCTGGTGCGCTACATTGGGTATGGCCTTGAATGCCATAAAGGGCCAACAAATCAATAATGGATTGTTGTAAATGATTGACGAAAGTTTTAATCCCCATGTTAAGTCGCTTTAAATCACATAGGGTATAAATCATTAATTGCCCTGGGCCATGATAAGTGACTTGTCCACCGCGATCGCTTTGTACGACGGGAATATCACCCGGTGCTAAAAGATGCTCGGCTTTCCCTGCTTGCCCTTGGGTAAAAACCGGCTCATGCTGCAATAACCATATCGCATCAGGCGTGGTTTCATTACGTTGCAAGGTAAATTCCCGCATTTGTTCAAAAATGGGTTCATAATGTTGCAAATGAGGGAACTGAAAAACTTCGATAGACATTACAATACAAATAAGACAAGAGGGTGATGCGTGAGCACTTGATACAGGTTATCAAGCTCAGCCTGGCTTGTTGCAACAACCTTAATCGAGAGTGAAAGATATTTATCGTTTTTACTGGGATTCGTTGAAATAGCGCCTTCACCCAGTTGCGGGAAGTGTTGCTGAAAAATCTGCAACACTTCTTGCTCGAAGGGGCCATTGGCGTAGCCAATGACCTTGAACGTAAAATCACAAGGAAAGGTTAACTTACTTTGCTTTTCGCTCATGAAGCGGCTGCAACTTGTGTTTCTTCAGAATTAAGCGCTTTATGTATGCCTAAGCTGAAATAATCAGAGACTCGGCTCCACAAAGTACCTGCTTTTACATCTTCTAAAGCAATTAAGGGCACTTCGGTAACCAGTTCGTCATTAATTTTAACAACCAATTTACCGTAGTTTTGACCTTTGGTAATGGGAGCGGTGATTCGTTTATCCACGTTCATTTTGGCATCAAGGTTTTTATATTGACCCTGTGGAATGGTAATAAACAGATCTTCAGTGATCCCTAAAGATAATTTTTTACGATCGCCCATCCAAATACGGGGTTCATTTAATGGGGTATTAGCTTGAAAGAGTTGGTGGGTTTCGAAGAAACGAAAACCATAACGCAGTAAAGCCAAGGTTTGTTCAGTACGCTCAGCTTCTGTTTTCGCACCAACTAACACCGAAATCAAACGCATATGATCTTTTTGACCCGATGCCGCTAAGCAGTAGCCCGCAGTGCTTGAGTGGCCAGTTTTGATCCCATCGATGTAAGGTTCACGCCATAACAAACGATTACGGTTAGGTTGTTTGATGCCGTTAAAGGTAAACCATTTTTCAGAATAAACCTTATAGGTTTCTGGGAAGGTTTTAATTAAGGCATGTGCTAATAAGCTCAGATCGTAAGCGGTTGTGTAGTGATCAGGGTTAGGAATACCGGTTGCATTCGCAAAGTGGGTATCTTTCATGCCAATTTTTTGCGCATATTGGTTCATCAAATCAGCAAAGGCAGATTCACTACCAGCAACAAATTCAGCCAGTGCAACAGTTGCGTCATTACCCGATTGAATAATGATACCGTTGATTAGATCTTTAACCGGGATTTTTTTACCTGCTTGAACAAACATTCGTGAACCTTCAGTTTTCCACGCAGATTCACTAATAGGAACTTCATCGGTTAATTTGAGACGATCGCTAGCGATTTCATGATCGATAACGAAAACAGACATCATTTTGGTAAGGCTTGCAGGATCAATGCGTTTTTTGCTTTCTTTCTCAGCAAGTGTTTTACCACTATGGTAGTCAACTAATATATATGCTTCGGCATCCACTTCTGGTGGCGTTGGCACATGATTAATAGCAGCAGGTTGTTCTGCTAAGCCCAATCGGGATAGCAAAATGAGACAAAGAAAACTCATCCATAAGAAAGCAAGTCGGCGCATGTTAGTTACCCCACAATAAATTCATGAATTGACTACAGGGTTATTTTACCACGAAATTTACTCGTAAATGAGTTTAGCTGAGGCGGAATTCTCCAAAGCGAGTAGCTCTTTTTGCAATTTTTGCGCTTGTTGCTTGTCTTTGAGTGGCCCGACACGCACTTTATATACTTGTTTGTCAGATACCTTATTGGGTAGTACGTGAACATCGACGTTATTTAATGCTTGGGTCAAGATCCCTGCGCGGCTAGCGAGTTGTTGCGCATTCGCTTCTTTATTAAAGGCGCCCAACTGAATATAGAGTTGTTTATTCGTAGCAGCTGATGATTTCGCTGCGACTTGAACAGGTTTTGCCTTTGTTGGTGCAGCTTTGGCTTTGGCACTTGAATCTGTTTTCGGTTTCATGGGCGTTGTGGTTTTTTGCGCTACTTGAATAGGCTTAGTCGTTGATTTTTGTGCCACTTGAGTAGGCTTAGCCTCTGATTTTTGGGCGACGGTGGTTGCTGCTTTCTTTTTAGCAGTTGCCACTTTGGTTGTTTTATCCGCTGATGCAACGAGGGTTTTTTGTTGCTTGTTCCAAGCAACCGGATCAATGGCACAGATTTTGACTTTGCCTGTGCCGGTGGCATGAATGCCTAATTTTTTAGCTGCGGCATAAGAGAGATCAATCAGTCTATCTTTCACAAAAGGACCGCGATCATTAATTTTCACAATCACTTCTTTGCCATTTTTAACATTGGTGATTTTGGCATAAGTGGGTAAAGGTAAAGAACGATGCGCTGCCGTCATGGCATACATATCGTAAGGTTCCCCACTGGAAGTACGTTGTCCATGGAACTTTTTCCCATACCAAGAAGCGGTGCCTTCCGCTTCATAGCCAAGGCTATCACCCATGGTTTTATAGCGCTGCCCAAAGACTTCATAATGTGCAGGATTACCGTAACGGCTAATGGGTTCTATTTGAGGCGTGGCATTAGGAATATGGGCGACATCGAGATCATCTTCAGGCGGACCATCGTCGGCAACCGAAGCAATGGCTTCGCTCTCATCCACTTTTTTATGTTTATAGGTTGAAGAAGTGTGAGTCGGGCCTTCGACAGTGCTACAAGCATGCAACATCAGTACCGCAGGGATCAGTAAACTTTTCAATAAGTGTCGATTTCGCATGATTCCCTTCAATACTCTTTCCAATTTGAACTGATGCTGTGTTGGCTGCGCTTGTTCACCCCAGTCATGCACTAATGTGCACTCCTGGGTTTCACTCACTTGCCGCCTTGCCTGAATTCAAATTGGTTCGAGTATACTCTTTCCAATTTGAATTGATGCTATGTTGGCAGCAGAAGCCCCAGTCATGCACTAGGTGTGCTTGCTGGGGCTTCTTTGAATTTCGCCAGCACATATTTGTTATTTAAACTGCTTGCTGATAACCCGCCTTTATTTTCTGGCTTAAGTTATAAACTGCCATGGCGTACAGATTACTACGATTGTAGCGCGTGATCACGTAAAAGTTTTGGCCACCTAACCAATATTCAGGACCGTCTTTGCTCTCAAGTGAAACCAATGCAAAGTTGTGTCCCTTGAATGCATTGGCATTTCGAGGAGGTGAAATACCTAATGCTGCCAATTGTGGCAATGAATACTCAGGTTTTGGATTAGAGGTACTGGCAATGGCAGATTTAAATTTGTCACCCGTTGTGTTGGCTTTTAAGACAACAGGCGCCCCTTTTTGCCAACCGTTGACTTTAAAGTAGTTTGCAACACTACCAATAGAGTCATCAATGCTGTTAATTAAGTCACGCTTACCAGAGCCGGTGAAATCCACGGCGAAGTTACGGTAGCTGCTTGAAATAAATTGGGGATTGCCCATCGCACCCGCATAAGAGCCTTTGATTTGGGTTGGATCCCATTTTTCCTCTTTAGACAGTAATAAGAATTGTTCCAGTTCATCTTTAAAGAAAGCGGAACGCGGTGGATATTCAAATGCTAAAGTAACTAGGCTATCTAAAACTTGATATTGACCTGCATGTTTACCATAGAAGGTTTCAACTCCTAAAATCGCAACAATAAATTCAGCAGGAACACCGTATTCTTTTTCTGCACGTTGTAATGTTTTGGCATGTTTTTTCCAGAACGCGACGCCTTCTTGAATGCGTTTATCACTCATGAAAATTGGTTCATAACGATGCCATGGTAATTTTTCAGCAGGTTTTGCAATCGAAGTTAGGATTTTTTCTTGAGTGGTGCTTTGCTTTAATAATTGATTTAGTTGACGCTCATTGTATTGATGCTTGGTCACCATTTTTTGCACAAAGGCTTTGACATCATCACGCTGCATAAATGCTGCTGATTGTTCAGCATGTGAAACGGTGGCAAAACAAGATGCCGCTATCAAAAGACAGGATTTAAAAATATTTTTTTGCATAGTTGCCTACCTTGGCAGGTTTTTTTGTTGTGATTGTATAGCTACTAGCATACCGAAAGCGGTCATCCACGTCACCAGGGAAGTACCACCATAACTGATGAGTGGTAAGGGGCAACCTACGACGGGCAGCAAACCACTGACCATCCCAATGTTGATAAAAAAGCAAATGAAAAAGCCAAAAATAATCCCGCCCACCATCAAACGGTTAAAGGTATCGGGATTTTGCGTCATGATCACAATGCCACGTAAGATAACAGCAAAATATAATGCGCAGAGAATAGAGGCACCCACAAAACCAAATTCTTCACCCAATACGCTAAAAATGAAGTCGGTGGTACGTTCAGGAAGAAAATTCAGTTGAGATTGCGTTCCCTGACACCAGCCTTTGCCATATAAACCGCCAGAGCCAATCGCAATTTTGGATTGAATAATATGATAGCCACTTCCCAAAGGATCGCGTTCTGGATTTAAAAAGGTGAGCACACGTTCACGTTGATAATCATGCAGTTTCCACCAGAGGATGGGTAGTGTCGCTAAAGCAGCGGCGCCGAGCTTAAGAATAAAGCTCCAACGAATACCCGCGAAAAATAACACACCAAATCCGGTTGCAATCACTAATAATCCTGTACCGAGATCGGGCTGTTTAATGATGAGTAATCCAGGGACTAAAACAATCGCAAGGCTGGTAATTAATGTTCTGGTGTTTAAAGGGATTGTTTTGTTATCTAAGTAATAAGCTAGCATGAGTGGTGTGATGAGCTTCATAAACTCGGAGGGTTGGAAACGAAAACCGCCTAAATTGACCCATCGCTGTGCGCCTTTACTGCTCGTGCCTAGAATGAGCACCACCAAGAGCATTAAAATCCCTCCAGCGTATAAGATGGGTGCCCATTGTTTAAATGTTTTGGGAGAGAATTGCGCAACCGCAACGAAAATACCGAAACTGAATGCCAAATGGATACCATGACGGAGCAAGATAGTCGTTTTTTGTCCGCTAGCGCTATAAAGCAAGCCAAAGCTCATTGCCAGTAGCAAACCAATCAATAGAAATAACGTATGATCCCAATGTACGCAGAACAGCGCTCTCAAACCTGGCACACTTTGCCAAGCGGGTCGGTTAAGACGCAGGGAGGATTTCGGTCGACTCAACATAAGGTTGTGGTTCCATTAAGTAAGCTTCAATAACTTGGCGAGCAACAACGGCACTGGCTTTTTGATTTTCAAGAATAACAGCCACGGCAATTTTAGGTTCATCAACCGGGGCAAAACCAATAAAGAGCGAGTGATCACGTAAATGATGTTCTACTTTATCGTGTTCATATTTTTCATTTTGTTTGATACCAAAAACTTGAGCGGTACCTGTTTTTCCTGCCGCAGGGATAGTGAATCCCGCAAAATGACGGTAAGCGGTTCCTTTAGGATGAGCAATCACTTGGCGCATAGGTTCAATAATGGTTGACCAGTGATTGGGATTATCTAGTTTAAGAGGAGGCAGCTTGCTCAAGGGAGCTTCTTTATTAAAATGGGGGCGAAAAGCATCTCCTCGGTTAGCAATATAAGATGCCATGACGGATAATTGCAAAGGGGTGGCTAAAATGTAACCTTGTCCGATTCCGGTAATAATGGTTTCACCAGGATACCAAACGGTGCCTAATGCTTTTTTCTTCCAAGCACTATTAGGGACAATGCCCTTTTGTTCACCTGGTAAATCAATACCGGTTGCTTTGCCAAGGCCTACGCGAGAAAGCCAAGTGGATAATTGGGCAATTCCTAATTTATCGGCCAAGGTATAATAATAAATATCACAGGATTCACGAATGGACTTTTCGAGATCTGTCCAACCATGTCCATGCTTCAACCAATCACGATAGTGTCGACCTTGTCCCCCCAGTTGGAAAAAACCAGGATCAAACAATTTATGATTCACGTCGACTTTGCCGGTTGCAACGCCTGCAAGGCCAACAATGGGTTTAATCGTTGAGGCAGGGGGATATTGTCCTTGAATCGCCCGGTTAAATAAGGGGCGGCTTGGTGCATCTCGTAATGCACTATAAGAGGTGGGATCAATACCGCGGACAAAGTGATTCGGATCGAAACTCGGTGTGCTCACCATCGCTAATATTTCGCCATTACGAGGATCAAGCGCAATCACCGCGCCACGTTTATCGGCTAATGCATGGGTAATGGCAATTTGGAGATCAATATCAATAGATAAATGTAAATCAGTGCCAGCAATCGCAGGGAAGGTGGAAAGTGCGCGTACTTCTCGTCCTAACACATCGGTTTCCATTTGCTGAATACCGGGAGTGCCTTGTAATTGGTTTTCGTAGAATTTTTCTAAGCCGATTTTGCCTAGTTGGTAAGTGCCGTTATAACGTTTCTTGTCAATTTTACTAAGTTCTTCTTTGTTGGCTTCGCTGACATAACCTAGCACATGAGCTAATAAAGAACCGTATGGATAATCGCGAATGAGATCAACCTGTAAAGAAACACCTGGGAATCGATATTGATTCACGGCGAAGGCACTCACTTCTTCTTCGGTGAGTTTAAGTTTGATGTATTGGCGTTGATGCGAAGGGCTTTCATCAATTTTTTCAAGTAAAGCTTCTTTTTGCGTAGCATCAATGGGGATCAAGCTGCTTAATTCATCTAATGTTTTATCTAAATCGGTGACTTGTTCTGGAATAATCGCTAAATGAAATGCAGGGACATTGCGAGCGAGTAGTTTACCGTTGCGATCAAAAATTAAGCCTCGTGTTGGAGCAATAGGGACCAAACGTAATTGATTACGCTCTGAGAGCATTGCATATTTTTGATGATCGGTAATTTGTAGGTAAGCGATGCGCGAAAGTAACACTAATATCATTAAGGCAATAATGCCGATACCAACGATTGCCCGCTGGGTGTAAAGACGCTTTTCCTGAAAGCGTGGTTGCAAACGTTGATGTTTGTACATTATTTAGTTTTTTAACATAAAAAATATTAAGAATATTATTTATATTTTAACACGTGCTGGTGGTTTTGTAGCTGAAGCCATTAGGTAATAAGGCAGAATCCGGATAGCAAACAGCGAATCGCTAAAGTTTCGCTAGGAGTATTTTGATAATATTTATTTTAGTTAACTGGTACATGTGGTAATTGATCGTAAGGCAGTCTAATTTTTGTCAATTACATAGCAAATTATTCTTGTTGTTGGGGGCGGTTCATTTATGGTATGAACAGTGGTAGTGCACTATGATTTTTATGGTTTAGTTAACTAAGATTGAGGGTTCTCATGAAGAAAATAATCATCGCGGTCTCCCTATTGGGGTGGTTAGTTGTTGCGAATGCGGCTGAAGAAAAGAAAGCTGCTTCCAAACCTGCAGATGATACTAAGCCTTATTTTATCGGTGAAGATCCTGGCCCTCTTTACACCCAGTTGGTAACACAATGGGCGGATGCAACGAATTTTGCCAAGAATGCCAGTGATGCCGCTGTGTTAAAGCTCAAAGCCGATATGGAAAAAGATCCTAAATTGAGCAAATTAGTGACACCTGCCTTTACCGCTGATCTGGAGCAATTTTTCTATGAATTATTTGCATCTAGAGAGACAACAACGGAATTAGCGAAGTTATATTCACAATATTTTACCTTGGATGAAATGAATGAATTGGTAAAATTTTATAAATCGCCCATTGGTGTAAAATTAGTCAAACATAATATGGAATTGACAACAAAAAGCCAGCAAATTGGTGCCAATTTATTTAAAAGACATGAAAATGAATATTTAAAAGTGTTAGCAAAATATTTAGCACCAGAAGCATTAAAGAAAGCACCAACAAAATCAGAACCTGCACCTGCTGCTCCTGCTAAAACAGAAGCTCCTAAGCCGTAACCTCTTTTTTCCTTGTTTTCTCCTCGCGGCAGCGAGGAAATTCGCTAGCCCCCTATGAAGGCGCAAAGCGCCGCAATGGGGGGGAACAAGAAATCTCCTCCCAAAGAACCGCGGTAGCGGTGACACAAATAAAAGGGGTTGCAGCGCTGCCGCATGAGCAGTTAAGTGATGCAATAATGGCAGATACCTTGCCAGAAGAATTGTCTACATTAATAAATTAATAATAGAGATATTTTAATATTAGGATGTACTGCGACACCACCAAAGAATGATCCGCTTGAAAGCATCTATGAATATTCATTGTGTGATGGAATGCGAGATGGTTATCTAGCACCCATCAAAACTGACTCATTGGGAGAAAAATATGTCGCAGAAAATATTGAAGCATTTGTTGAAAATCTTCCTGATTTCCTATTGCAAAGAGAACATCCACAATATTATGGTAAAACCAATCTATTAAGCTGTAAAGGGATTATCTATTTACCGAATGTGCAGTGGTGTGAAAGGGCGAGTGAAATTTTAAGAAAGCGGAATATCAATAGTTATACCATTCATAGTAAAAAAGATAATAAATCTGATATTGCTCGTTTTAAAAAGAGTGATTGTGGAATTTTGTTGGCGTGTCAAATGTGTCGCTATGGTTTTGATGATCCACAGCTTGCTTATGTGATTATTGCGCAAAATCCTTCCGATCCAAGCCTTGTGTTACAGATGGTAGGTCGTGTCGCTGGTGTTGATTTAGATAAAATAGGATATGTGCTGTAACGATAATCTTTTGCCGGAATTATTGTCTAAATTACCGCAGCAGAAAGTATCAAACGATAACATTCAGGTAAAATCCATGACGAATCAGATTACTAAAAAAACACGCGCTACAATAAATAAAACCATTGTGCTGAACAACCGATAAAGCATATCAGTGCAGCCTATCAGAATTTTGTTAAAAAATATGAGGATTCATAAAAATCGATACGCACCTGTAAATATCTGATTAACAGCAGTGTAAGGTGAATAAAAGAGTAGAGACAACGCATGTCATTCAAATATTCCTATATTTTTCCTATCATTTCCTCGCATTCGAACTGATTAAAAATTAACTAATATGATTGTGAATTCATTTGTCATAAGCTATTATTCCTCGTTTTTTACGAGATAATACAAATGTTTGAAGGTCCTTCATTAGATATATCTACGATTGATGATGAATTATGGGGAATGATTTTAGCCCTTTTATCAGTGCGAGACAGGGTGCACTTTCAAATGACAGGTAAGGTGGCTGATAAAAGTCGTATGATTGATACGTTTTGGAGCTATTATTTTCCAAGCACTGCAGTAAAACAGTATGAAGAAATTCAATATTTGAAGGATTCAAAAATATTTTTAAGTAATTTAATGAGAGATATACCAGAATTATTGCATGATGAAACAATAAAGAAAATATTTGAACAGAAGATGATACTTTTAAGTAAATTAGACAATATTAATCGCGCATCATCCTTAGATGAACTAAAACAAAATGAAAATTTACTTGATTCTATTAATATAGGATTGATTAAATTATGTTTTATTAACGATCCAGATGTATTGAATCTGTATGGTAAGCATTTTACTCGTTTTCCTCTGCAATTACTTCAAGATGAAACACTACAAGACTGTTGGAAGAAGCTACGTAGGATACAGTGGTGTAATAGTGATTATGCTCCTTTCAATGTCAATATGCTTAAAGCATCAAAAATACTAAAAGGCATGAATGATCAATTAATAGTCAATGATGATCATGAGCAAACATTAACTCACCTAGAGTGTAGTTCTAACTCAATCACTTCACCGGATGCGAGTGATAATTCACAGCTGACAGAGCTTGTTGTTGCTATCACTCCCACATTAACAACTCGGTATAAGCAAAAAAGCAAAAAACTCAACAATGAGACTGTTGTAGAGCCTGACGGCACAGAAGAATCCGAAGATCTTCATTCAGAAAATGATAAAGAGAAAGAAGACAAAAAACGCAAGAGAAAGCGTATATAATTTTCCTTCATTGACTATCTTAATTCAATTTTTCTATTTGAACCCATATTCATTTTCTTTCTATTTGCAAAAGTAGATAAACACACTTGAAAGCAAGATTAGATGCTTGTAAGAGATATTGATAGGTAACTACATATCATATATATTTCTTATTTTTGCAAGTAGTGGGTAAATTTATGAAGGAAGGATCTTGGGGGGATATAGCGTCATTACCTGATGAATTATGGGGAGCCATTTTGTCAAAGCTTTCTGCTAAAGAGATGGTTCATTTTCAATTGGCATCAACAGCAACAAACAAGAAAGGGATAACCGATGCTTTTTGGAGAAGCTACCTTCCAATATTAGCTAACAAGCAACATGCAGAGATAGAACATTTTCAGCATCATGGTTTAATTCAGATCCGTGATCATTACCCCCATATTATTAGAAATCTGAACGAGATTAAACAAGCTGCTTCATCGTTAGAGGAGTTCCAAAAAAGAGAAAAGCTGCTTAACGATATTAACATCGCATTGATTAAATCTCGTATATTTTTGCCGGGATATTTTGAAACAGTATTACATAATTTATATATTCAACCGTTACCCCATGTTTCATTAGATGTTTCGAAGATGGGATTGACACGATTTCCTAAACACTTATTTGCAGATAAGGATTTGCAAAATTATTGGAAGAGAGTGGTTGAATTGCTTTGTGGTTATAATTTAATAATATCATTAGATCTTGGGCATCTACCTCTACTCCATACGCTATCTTGCCCAAGTAACCAATTACATACGTTAACATTAAAACAGTGTCCTAACCTTGCTCATCTTTTTTGCGATGACAATCAATTAACTTCTTTAGATGTGAGCCAATCACCTTTGCTTAAAGGAGTTTTATGCAGAAATAATCGTTTAACTTCTTTAAGTCTTATCTGTCAACTAATTGAATATCTTGATTTTGAAGGCAGTGAATTGAATTTTTTAGATTTAAAAGAGGATTCATTACTGCAGTTTTCCCATGTTTCTCCTTCGCAAGCAGATAAGACATCGCCTGTCATTCTTGCTAAAAATGACGATGGCGAAGAAGAGCCGAAAGCAAAGAAAATGAGACCTTAGTTTTTTGACCATGCTGAGCCATTTAGCAAACGCAGAAAATAAACCATGAAGATTCAAGGTCATTTCTGCCTGAGACTCAAAATAACCGAGAAAAGTGAGAAGAAATCCATAACATCTAAGTTGATATAACTAACTGTTTGTCATAAAATGCCGGAAAATTTCTAAGGAGCATGGGGATTTAAATGCGTGTATTAACAGCTGAAGAACTGAAATTTATTGCTGGCGGTGACGACTTTGACGATGTACTTGCGGAGATTTTTGTTGAAGTAATGGCAGAAATCTTTGTGCAAGTCGTCTTTGAACTCCTCATTGTTAGCACTGCAAATGCTATTCATGCAGTTCATGATTACTTTTATCCACCGCAACCCGTCGTTACCTCCACGTATTTTAGGCCTGCAGCACTGCCTTAAGGTGTAGTTTCATCGTTTTAGTGATGAACTGAGAAACCGATCTAACGCATTGGCAAATGCTTGATGATCTTTAGCATTTAATGGGGCGGGGCCACCTGTCACTTGCCCCGTTTCTCTCAACGTTGCCATAAAATTACGCATGGTCAAAGTCTGCTGGATATTTTCAGGTGTATAAAACTCGCCGCGAGGGTTTAAAGCTGACGCCCCTTTGGCAATCACAGCAGCAGCTAGCGGGATATCAGCAGTAATAATCAAATCGCCCGGCTCAGAGCGTTCAACAATCACATTATCAGCCACGTCAAAACCACCCCCTACCAGAACAAATTGAATGGAAGGAGAAGGGGGGACATAAAGAGGTTTATTGGCAAATAAAATGAGCGGAATTGATAGTCGCTTACTTGCTCGATATAAAATCTCTTTAATCGGTTTGGGGCATGCATCTGCATCGACTAAAATCATCATTTTATTAACGCCAATTTTTGTGCTTTCGAAAATTGTTTGATTTCATGTTCTCTTTTATGAGCATCCGATTTATCGCCAATAGTTTCTTGATAAACAAGTTCAAGTGGCCCTTTGCCACGCAAGTATTTAGCGCATTTGTTCCCTTGGGTTTGATGCTCGCTAAAGCGTCTTTTAACGTCAGTTGCGACTCCCGTATAAAGCGAACCATTGGCTGTTTTCACCATATAAACAGACCAGAGTTTTTTATTCGTTCGTTTGAAACAATCGGCAGTGTGATCATTCACCAAACCAACTGCTTGCATATAAGCATAAATAATGGTGCTGCCAACAAAACGAAAGCCTCGCTTTTTAAGGTCTTTAGAAATTTTATCGCTTAAAGGGGTTTTGCTTGGATAATCTTTTGCATTGTAAAAGCAGTTGTTCACAGGTTTGTTATCGACAAATTGCCAGAGATACTGGGCAAAACTACCATACTCTTTTTGCACCTTAAGAAAGGCTTTAGCATTACTCACCGTTGATTCAATTTTAAGGCGGTTACGAATAATCCCGGGATCTAGCATCAGCGCTTCAATTTTTTTCGGAGTAAAACGCGCCACTTTGACCGGATCAAACTGTGCAAATAATCGTTGATAGTTTGCTCTTTTTTTCAGGACCGTTTCCCAACTAAGACCCGCTTGGGCACCTTCTAATATCAGCATTTCAAATAACAGTCTATCATCGTGAACGGGTTCACCCCATTCAACATCATGATACATGACATAGGCATCATGACTTAAATTAACCCATTGGCATCGTTTTATAATCTTATTTTTAGGCATTGTTATTCTCGATGGTAAGGATGATTCGCTAATAAGGAAGTGGCTCGATATAACTGTTCGAGTAAGATAACACGAGCTAAGACATGAGGAAAAGTGAGCATGGATAATGACCACTTAACATTAGCGCGTTTAAGGCATGCATCAGATAAGCCATCAGGCCCACCGATCAAAAATACCAATCGATTACCTTCTTGTTGCCAGTTTGCAATGTTGGTAGCTAGAGTTTGTGTTGAAAAAGCTTGCCCTTTCACATCGAGTGCGATGACTTTATCGGTGGGTGAAATTTTTTGTAATAGCTTGGCGCCTTCTTCTTCTTTGTAGGCATTGGCATCATAGTTTTTTTGCCGTGTGCTACTGGCAATGTCGAATAAATGGCATTTCATAAAGCGCTGTAAGCGTACAAAGTAATCTTCGCACGCATCAGCGGCCCATCGAGGTACTTTTTGCCCTACAGCTAATATTTGACATTGCATAGTAACAACTTACGTTCCTGCATTTAGGCGAGTGCTGTCATGGAATGACGAGGCGCCCACAATTTTTCAAGATGATAAAAATCGCGAGTACGCTGTTGCATTATATGAACAACAACATCTCCAAGATCGACTAACACCCACTCGTTTTCGCGATCACCTTCGACGCTAAAAAGGCTTTGGTGGCGCGCTTTCATTTTTCGCACGAGATTATCGGCTATTGCTTTGACATGCCTACTCGAGTTGCCGGTTGCGATGACCATATAATCGGTCAGTGGGGTTGTTTGATGTACATCGAGGGGGATAACATTGGCTGCTTTTAAGTCACTGAGATCATTGAGAACTTCATTCAATAAATCGTTTTTCTGCATATCGTACCTTTACCTATTTCAATACAGTAATCATTTCTACTAGCAGCATTGAAATCGATTGCATATACTCCATTTATTTCCTATCTCCTACTTTTACTATATACAAAAAGTGGGGTTGTGTGTATAGGATTTTGTTAAATTTAAACTAATTTTTAAAATGTTTTGCCAGAAACCGGCATTTTCACCGGATTTAAACTGCCTATCAGCGGTTGATAACACCGATAGAAGTTTTGCCCAGCGCGTGGGGGTTGGCTGCTTCAATAACTTTAAGTATAGCACTTGTGAGTTGCTATTTCGGATCCCAGCTTGGGTCAGGATCTGACGTTGGCTGCTTTCTTGGGCGTGGCAGGCGCGCAGTAACGCATGTAAGGTTTGCGATAGCGACCAAACAATAAGCTGCTCAGCGGCACTTTCGCTTTCTTTCAGGCAGCTTACTATTTTGACAATACGAGCAGATTGCTGTTGCAATGCTGCTTCACAGAGATCAAAAACGGTAAACTGGCTTTGATTGGTCAAAGACGCAATTGGTATATTTTGTGGCGCATCTTGGTAAAACCAATAAAGTTGTTCAATTTCTTGGCTTGCGGCCAAGCAATTCCCTTCCGTTTTGTAGGTTAATAACCGCAGTTCTTGTTCATTCAGCGTTAATCCACGTTGTTTTGCTCGAGTAGATACCCACTTGGTAAAAGCATAGCCGGTTAAGGGCCAATGCGTGACAATAACACCCTTTTGTTCAACCAGCTTAAACCAGGCTGCTTGTTGATTTTGTTTAGATAGCTGTGCGGCAATCAGGATGAAGGTGATATCCGAGCGGTCACTTTCTAATAAAGCAACCAATTGTTTCATATCACTCGCTGCAAATTTAGAAAGTTTCAGCTCAATGAGTTGTTTTGAAGAAAAGAGGGAAAAGTGCTGCGCTTCGCTTTGCAGCTCTACCCAAATACCTGCGGTAGTGTCATTAAAACGCTTATGTTCGACATCTTGATCTTTTAATAGCGTGCGACGAATTTTATCCGCACTTTCTTCGAGTAAAAAAGATTCGGAGCCCGATAGCAGATAAATAGGGCGCTGCTGACGTTTGAGATGTTCTTCCAATTGTTCTGGTGCTACACGCATTACTCTTCTCAGTTTGCTTTGATGCTTTGTTGCCATCGCCCATCTCACAAAAGTCGTGTATTACGTATACACTCCTTTTGTTCGAGAGCTCGGCGCCTCGCCTGAAAGCAAACTGATTCGAGTAAATTCTTCTCAGTTTGCTTTTACCCCGGGTTCCACTCACTCGCCTAACGGCTCGTTCGTTATACCCGGGGCTATTAACTATCGCAGCTACCGCTGCTTTGCCCCCTTTGTTTAAAAGGGGGCAGCTCGTGCTTGTTCGGCGTAGTCCGGCGAAGCATTAGCGTAGACGGACGAAGACGGAACGAGCGGGGGATTTCTATCTAAATTAAAATCTCGAACTCTCAAGATACTGCAACAACTGCCCAATAATGTCCGCCTGCATTTCTTGTTCTATCATGCTTTTTTCAGCATTATCACCCAAATACTGATTGCTATTAAGCTGTCTATCGCGCACAGAATACAACACAATTTGCGTGGGTGTAGGATTCGAAAATGAAAAAGTCACCGACATCTTTAATCGTTCGCGGCGCAATTCACTATCCGGTCCATAAACTAATGGCTGCTGCGTCAGCAGCTGTGAGGTGATGATGAGCTGTGGCAACATCTCATCACCCTCTGGAGATTGTGTGAGCACATCGGTAGAGGCCATGAGCAGTGCTCGGCGCAGCGCTTGATAAAAAGTATGAGAACCCGAACGCTGTAAAACGATAATAGGGTACTTATTACCTAGCTCCACTTGGTTGCGTCGCAAATGGAAACCACAGCCGCTTGCAAATAGCAGACCAATAGCAAGCAAAAACGTACTGAATGCTTTAATGCTCACCACTAACCTACGACAATATTAATTAATTTCTGGCCGACCGTAATAATCTTACGGATCGTCTTACCTTCCACATGCCGAATAACCGCTTCATGGTTAAGGGCTGCTTGCTCTGCCGCTTCTTTGGTGACATCAATCGGCAAAGAAAGGTTGGCTCGCATTTTGCCATTCACTTGAACCACCAGCGTAATTTGATCGCGCTTTAAAGCATTTTCATCAATGGTTGGCCATACTGCATCGAGCACCGCTTCGTCATGGCCAAAAGCTTTCCATAAAACATGACTGATATGGGGTACCATGGGAGCTAGCATTAATACCAATGCTTCAAAAGCTTCTTGCTTAATAACTTTGTCAGTTTCATTTTCAATGTTATAAGCTGCAACGGCATTGGTGAGTTCCATCATGGCAGCAATCGCGGTATTAAAGGTATAGCGTCTTTTCAGATCGTCCGTTACTTTGCTAATCGTTTCATGCGTTAAACGACGCAGATCCTTTTGCTTTTCATTGAGCGTCACATCAGCAAATGATAATGACAGTAAACCATTTTCATTGATATGGGCAGAACATAAGCGCCAGAAGCGTTTTAAGAAACGAAAGGCGCCTTCAACACCGGTATCAGACCATTCCAAAGATTGCTCAGGAGGCGCTGCAAACATAATAAATAATCTAACGGTATCGGCACCATAAGACTCAATTAATGTCTGTGGATCAACAGTGTTACCTTTAGATTTTGACATTTTACTGCCGTCTTTGAGAACCATGCCTTGGGTTAAAAGGTTGGTAAAAGGTTCGTCTGATTTCACAAGACCAAAATCACGAATCACTTTATGGAAGAATCTGGCATAAAGTAGGTGCAAAATAGCATGTTCAATACCGCCGATGTATTGATCAACGGGTGCCCAGTATTGCGTTCGCTCATCAAACATTTTCTGATTTTGATCGGGGCAGGCGTAACGTAAGTAATACCAGGAAGATTCCATAAAGGTATCAAATGTATCAGTTTCACGTCGTGCTTTTTGACCACAGCTTGGGCAATTCACTTCATAAAACTCAGGCATTTGCATCAAGATGGAGCTTGCGCCACTGGGGGTAACGCCGGTTGGCAATACCACAGGCAAATCTTTTTCGGGTACAGGCACGGTGCCACAACTTGGACACTGAATCATTGGAATGGGAGCACCCCAATAACGTTGACGAGAGACACCCCAATCGCGTAAGCGATAATTCACTTGGCGTTGGCCAATACTTTTGTTTTCTAAATATTCAGCAATTTTGGTGAGTGCGTCACGCGTACTGAGATTATCAAATTCGCCTGAATTGAAAAGATAACCGTCTCCCAGATAAGCATTTTCACTGAGATCGGGTTGTGTTTCTTTATCGGGACGAATAACCGCTTTGCTGGGGAGCTGATACTTTTTGGCAAATTCATAATCGCGTTGATCGTGCGCAGGAACTGCCATGACAGCACCGCTGCCATATTCCATTAATACATAATTGGCAACCCAGATAGGTAATTTTTCCTGAGTTATAGGATGGATTGCATAAAGTCCGGTTGCGCGGCCTTCTTTCTCTAATGTCGCTAATTCAGCTTCGGCCACTTTAATATTACGACAGGCTTCAACAAAGGTTTTCAATTCTGGATTTTGTTCTACGGCGACATTGACCAAAGGATGTTGTGGCGCAATGGCAAGATAAGTCACACCCATTAAAGTATCAATACGTGTGGTATAAACCGTTAAGGGATCGCCATTAAGATGATCGAGTTTAAAAGAAAAAGAGACACCTTCAGAACGACCAATCCAGTTACGTTGCATGGTGCGAACTTGTTCTGGCCAACCCGGCATATGATCTAATGATTGTAATAGTTCTTCCGCATAATCGGTGATTTTTAAAAACCATTGTGGAATAGAACGTCGTTCGACTTTAGCGCCTGAACGCCAGCCTTTGCCATCAATCACTTGTTCATTGGCAAGAACGGTTTGATCAACGGGATCCCAGTTTACAACGGAATCTTTTTTGTAAACCAAGCCTTTTTCATACATTTTAATAAACAGCCATTGTTCCCAACGATAGTAGCTTGCATCACAAGTTGCAATTTCGCGATCCCAATCAAAGCAAAAACCTAAACTTTTTAATTGGTTTCGCATATGCGCAATGTTGCTATAGGTCCATTCAGAAGGGGGCACTTGATGTTTGAGTGCGGCATTTTCTGCAGGTAATCCAAAAGCGTCCCAACCGATAGGATGCAGGACATTCATGCCTTGCATCCGTTGAAAACGCGCGATCACATCGCCAATGGTATAGTTGCGGACATGGCCTACATGCAAGTAACCGCTTGGGTAAGGGAACATGCTTAAGCAATAAAATTTAGGTTTTTTAGGATCTTCTTTAACAGCGAAGCTGTGGGATTTTTCCCAATAGGTTTGGGTTTGTGATTCAATTTGCTGGGGATGATACTGTTCTTCAATCATAATGTCTTCGCGCTGCTAATTAAGTTAAATGAAATAGTTTGGATTAGGCAAACATGTGTGTTGGAAGAATGATATCATTCCCCATCTGAATGGGAAATGATATCAAAGGAATACAATGAATCGGCTGAAAAGTATCTGTATTGTTTTCTTAGTGATAGGGCTTCAAGGCTGCGCAACACTAGGAGAAGGTGGGGCAACACCGCTAGCTCTGGTGACATTGCCTTTGCGGATTGTTGGAGCGATTGTCGGAGCAGCGGTGGGATCGGCTGTTGGCATGGGGATGATGCCAGGGGGTTAGTTACCTCCCCAAGTGGAGAGGTAACGAGGTATTAACGGTGATTATTGCTTTTTGGTCGATTGCATAATCAATGCAGCACTAAATACCACCGTCATCGCGATAATTAGCGGCCAGATCCCATAACGTACCCAAGGTGTTTGGCCTTGTTTGTTGACAACTTCTGCAGTGATGGATTGGGGTGCGAATTGCTCTGCCGCTTCAACAATTTTCCCTTGATCATCAATGATGGCGGTGAGACCTGTATTGGTTGCTCTCACCACATATTTGCCGGTTTCAATGGCACGAAACTGAGCGATTTGTAAATGCTGGAAAGGACCTATTGAACGACCAAACCATGTGTCATTGCTGACGGTTAAAATAGCATCTGCGCCTTTGCTCATGCTTTGAACAAAAAGCGGGTAAGCAATTTCATAACAAATTGCAGGCGCAAACAGAAAGTCTTTGGTATTGAGTGGCCCTTGTTTTTGGGGACCTTCAATAAAACTAGACATCGGTAAATTAAAGAAGCTAATTAAACCCCGAAGTTGTTTGTCAAAGGGTACATATTCGCCAAAGGGCACTAAATGTTCTTTGTAATAAACACCACTGCCAACGCCTGTCACATATAACGTATTGTAATACTGTTGATTAGGTAATTGGGTTGGCAGGCCGGTAATAAGCGCCATATCACGGGCTTGTAACAGATTGCCCATTTCATTTAATAGGGGCTGTGAGGTAGGTAATGGCACGGGGATAGCTCCCTCCGGCCAGATAATGACATCACTTCGTTCATTGTTTAACGCGGTCGCCGTTAACGTTTGATAGATCTCAATAATGTGATTGATATATTGTGGATCCCAACGCAATAGTTGCGCGATATTGCCTTGAATTAGCGTCACATTCAGTTTTTTATGGCCTGTGGTTGTCCATTCCATTGAGCGTAAGCCAAATGCAGCGCCCCACACGGCTAATAGCAAGGCACCAAGGATAGCCAAGTATTTTTTATCTTCTCGCAGTTGATAGAAATAATTGATAAAAGAATAGAGGATGGCCGCGATAAAAACAGCCGCCCAGGAAACTAACCATACACCGCCAATGGGGGCAAAGGAGACCAACTGATTCTCTATTTGCGAATATCCCATGTACATCCAGGGAAAACCGGTAAGAAACCAACCGCGTAATATTTCAAATAAAACCCAAAGCACAGGAAAAGCAAGCAGGTTACGCGCATTGTTATTTTGCGGAAACAGCGTCACTAATAGACTTGCTAAAAATGCAGGATAAAGGCTTAAGAATAAAATAAAGGCACTGGTAATCAGCGTTGCTAAAATGGGACTTGCGTTGCCAAAATCATGAATACTGACATAAACCCAATTGACACCATAGCCAAACATGCCAATCCCGTAGCACAGGCCAATAAGAAAGGCAGTTTTTTTATTTGATTTACCAAGACACCAGAGAAACACAACGCAAGAAGTGATGCTTGCGGTGGCTATGCCATAGGGTGCAAAGCCATAAGTCATGATCATGCCGCCTAATAAGGCGAGTATATAGGGAAAATAGGGTTTTAATTTTTTGATAAGATCGTTCATACCATTATTTCTCTGGCGGCGTTAATGTGGTTTGAAGTAACTGTATACGGCGGCTATTCGCGCGTAAAACCTTAAAGGGAATGTTTTCAATCATGATAGATTCCCCACGCTTAGGCAAATGACCAAAACCTTGCAGTACCAGACCACCGATAGTATCAAACTCATTATCTTTTAATTGCGTGTTAAAAAATTGATTGAATTCTTCTATCGGCGTAATGGCTTTAATAGAGTAATAGCCATCTTTATGTTTGCGAATGTAAAGATCACGCTCAATATCGTGTTCATCTTCAATATCGCCCACGATTTGCTCTAGTACATCTTCAATGGAAACCAAACCGCTGACACCACCATATTCATCTACAATAATGGCAATATGGTTACGATTACGCCGGAATTCATTCAACAAAATGTTTAAGCGTTTATTTTCAGGAATGAAAACCACAGGGCGTAAAATTTCTTTGATGGAGAAGCGTTCAGTGTTACTTTCAAGATAAAAATTTAATAAATCTTTAGCGAGTAAGATACCAACGACCTCATCTTTGTTTTCGCCAATCACAGGGAAGCGAGAATGCCCTGATTTAATGGCAATTGGCAAAATTTCTGCCAGCGTTGCGTCTTTAGGCACAACAATCATTTCTGCTCGTGGGATCATGATTTCACTGACATTCATTTCTGCCACTTGCATGACGCCTTCAATCATGCGTAATGAATCTAAATCAAGCAATTCATTTTGATGGGATTGTCGTAGTAATCCTAATAATTGCTCGCGATTTTTAGGCTTAGCAGAAAATGCTGAGCTAACGCGTTCAAGTAAAGAAGGTGTCTCACCTTTATTCTCTTCATCAGTCATGAACTATGTGAACTCCATAAGGATCGGCAAAACCTAAGGTTTTGAGGATGGTGACTTCAAGTGCTTCCATTTCGTTAGCATCTTCATCATTTTCATGATCGAAGCCTAATAAATGCAATACACCGTGAATAACCATATGCGCAAAATGAGCGAATAACGGTTTACCTTGACTGATGGCTTCCTGATTGACAACCGGTGCGCAAATCGCGATATCGCCTAACATATCGCCACGCATGGGTTCAGGTAATTGACAAGGGAACGATAGCACGTTCGTGGGTTTTTGCTTTTTTCTAAAATCAAAATTTAACATGGTCATTTCAGCTTCATCAACGATCTTGATTGATAGCTCACCCTTTTGTTGTTGACTTGCTAATGCTGCGTTAACCCATTGTTCAATGGTGGCTGCATCCGGGCAGGGCATAAAATCAGAGGCATATTGAACATCAACGTCGATGGTCATTTTTCCCCCTTGGATTGTTCATTGTGAAATTTTTCATAGGCTTCTACTATTTTTTGCACAATGGGGTGTCTGACGACATCAATCGATTCAAAGAAAGTGAAACTCATGCCAGGAATATTGGGTAATACCGCAATAGCCTGCTTGAGGCCTGATTTCACGCCACCGGGTAAATCGATTTGAGTAATATCACCGGTGATGACTGCGGTCGAACCAAAGCCAAGACGCGTCAGAAACATTTTCATTTGTTCCGTCGTGGTATTTTGTGCTTCATCTAAAATAATAAATGCGTCATTTAAGGTTCGCCCACGCATGTAAGCAAGGGGAGCAAGCTCAATAATATTTCGTTCAATTAATTTGCTAACGCGCTCAAAGCCTAACATTTCATATAAGGCGTCATAAAGAGGGCGTAAGTAAGGATCGATTTTTTGACTCAAATCCCCAGGTAAAAATCCTAAACGTTCTCCTGCTTCAACAGCTGGGCGCACCAAAATAACCCGTTTGACTTTTTCTGCTTCTAAAGCAGCGACAGCGCATGCAACGGCAAGATAGGTTTTACCGGTACCAGCAGGACCAATCCCGAAATTGATATCGTGTGTTAGGACATTTTTGAGATAAAGGCGTTGGTTCTTGCTATGAGGTTTAATAATTCCTTTACGCGTCTTAATAGCAAGTTCAGATGAGGAAAGATTACTTTGCTCAGCGTTAGGTTCTTCACCATGCTGCTTTTGTTTATTTTTTTCCAATTTTTGATAGCTTTCCTGCAGCACCAGATGAACTTTGGCAGGGGTGAGCTCTTCACCATTTTCAGTTTGGGCATAGAGTTTATTGATAAGATTATGCGCAATATGAACCGCATCGCGCTCACCCAAAATTTGAAAAACGCTGCCTCGATTATTAATTTCAACATGAAGTCTTCGTTCAATTTGTCGTAAGTGTTCATCAAAACGACCGCACAAGTTCATTAACCTGCGATTATCAACAGGACTTAAGGAGATCTCGCAAGAGCTAATTTTGTCGCTCAATTTATTGTTTACATCCATTATCATTAGAATGCCTTATTCCTATTTAAGCACATTTATTATAAAGACCAAAACTATAGTGTGGTTCCTCTTAATGAAATCCGGTGTGCCTGCGTAATGTGTATTGGCACGATTTTCCCGATTAAGGAGGGGGAGCCTATAAAATTAACAATGCGATTATTCTCGGTACGTCCGGTTAATTCATCTGCCATTTTTTTCGAGGCGCCGGTAACAAGCACCTGCTGAACGCTACCCACCATACTTTCGCTGATTTGTGTGGATTGTAAGAGCAATTGATCTTGCAGAATTTGCAAACGCGCTTTTTTGATTTCAAGCGGTATTTGATCGGGTAAATTGGCAGCAGGGGTGCCAGGTCTTTCGCTGAATATAAAACTGTAGGATTGATCAAAGCCGACGCTTTTAACAAGTTCAAGCGTTTGTGCGAAATCTTCCTCAGTTTCACCAGGATAGCCGACAATAAAATCGGATGAAATACAAATATCAGGGCGTACCGCGCGCAATTGTCGAATTTTCGATTTGTATTCTAACGCCGTATGACCTCTTCCCATCAAATTCAGGATACGATCGCTACCGCTTTGCACAGGTAAATGGCATTGATTGGCCAATTGTGGCACATCTCGATAAGCCGCGATTAAACTGGGTGAAAATTCTTTAGGGTGCGAGGTGGTAAAACGAATACGTTCAATATGATCAATTTGCGCAACAAAACGAATGAGTAAGCCCAAATCTGCTAAATGACCATCATGCATTTTACCCTGATAGGCATTCACATTTTGTCCAAGCAACGTAATTTCTTTGACCCCTTGCGCTGCAAGATGGGCAACTTCTACAATCACATCATCAAATGGACGGTTTACTTCTTCACCGCGAGTATAAGGAACAATGCAATAAGTACAATATTTGCTGCAGCCTTCTTGGATAGAGACAGAGCCACAAGGACCTTCCGCTTTAGGTTCAGGGAGTCTATCGAATTTTTCAATCTCGGGGAATGAAACATCAATCGCGGGTTTTCCATCGCGTTTGACGGCATTAATGAGCATGGGTAAACGATGCAGGGTTTGTGGACCAAAGACCACATCGACATAGGGCGCACGTTGACGAATCAGTTCACCCTCTTGTGAGGCAACGCAACCACCAACACCAATGACAATTTCAGGACGAATTTCCTTCAAGTCTCGCCACCGTCCTAACATAGAAAAGACTTTTTCTTGTGCTTTTTCTCGAATAGAACAAGTATTCATGAGTAAGACATCTGCATTTTCTGGGGAGCTGTCTAACTTTAAGCCGTGTGTGGCTTCTAATAACTCTGCCATTCGCTTTGAGTCGTACTCATTCATCTGGCAACCCCAGGTTTCGATATATAACCGCTTACTCACTGTCTTGAAAAACCTCATTTTTGAACAAAATCAAAGACAAATTTTAACGAGTTTTGCTTGGGGATGCTATTGTTGTTAATAATTTAACTGATTAACTTTAAAGACAAAGCGTTGAAAATACGCTAATTTGATAGGCAGTCTGTTAATCAATATTGGAAAAAAAGATCATGACACACCCACATATCCCCGGATTTAGAAAAGTACCCCGTACAGGGGTCATCTACGTTATGCATCGCGCACAAGAGATGGGATATTCGATGCATGATGCGGCATGGGTGAATTTAGGGCAAGGGGCCCCACAAACCGATTATATCCCTGGTGCTTGTCAGCGAATTGAGCAATTAACCGTTGAGATGAGTCAATATGAGTACGCCCCTGTCACAGGGCAGCAGACACTACGACAGAAAGTGGCCGATCTTTACAATACCTTATATCGCAAAAATAAAAAGTCTCAGTATACGTGGGAAAATGTTAGCATTAGTGGCGGTGGGCGTGTTGCCTTGACTCGTATTGTTGCGGCGTTAGGCAATATTAATATGGGACATTTTTTACCAGATTACACCGCTTATGAAGAACTGCTGAGCATTTTTAAAGCATTTATTCCTATTCCTATTTTATTGTCTCCCGATTCTGGTTATAAGGTTCCCTTAGAGCAGATCAAAAAAGAAATTTTAGGGCGTGGATTACAAGCCCTATTAATTAGCAATCCTTGCAATCCTACAGGGCAAGTGATTAGCGGCGATTTGTTAAACGATTGGGTATCTTTAGCCAAATCCCTGCAATGTTCATTGATTTTTGATGAATTCTACTCGCATTATATTTATGATTCTGCTGGACAAGGTACATTTCCAACCACCAATTCAGCCGCTGCTTTTATTGATGAGGTGAATCATGATCCGGTGATCATTATCGATGGATTGACCAAAAATTGGCGTTATCCTGGATGGCGTTTGAGTTGGACGTTGGCGCCTAAACAGGTGATTGAGAATATCGCAAGCGCAGGTTCTTTTCTGGATGGGGGCGCCTCTAACCTTTTCCAAACAGAAGCACTCAAATTGTTAGAGCCTGACTATGTAGAGCAAGAAGCCAAAGCCCTACAGCATTGCTTCCAAGAAAAACGTGATTACACGATACACAGGCTCACGGAAATGGGCATGGAAATTGAAGTGAAGCCAGAAGGCGCATTTTATGTATGGGCAAATTTATCCAAACTGCCCATACCGCTGCAGGATGGGATGGCCTTTTTCGAAGCTGGTTTGCGGGAAAAAGTGATCACCGTACCTGGCATCTTTTTTGACGTGAATCCTGAAAAACGTCGTTCACATGCGCAGTACGATCAATATGCCAGAATCAGTTTTGGGCCAGAGATGAAATCACTACAGCGAGGGCTTGATGCGTTAGAACGGGCTATTCAGAAAGCGAAGTAATCGTTTGGTGCTTATCCGCTTTAGCTTGTACAATTTAAGGTATAAAGCAAAATGGATTGCATCAATGCAATTTAACTAAATAATAGTGCAGACTCGAAGGAGCAATAATGAAAAACATCCTAGTCATATGTGGAGGCAAGTCTGCAGAACATGAAGTCTCTTTATTATCGGCACGAAATATTGTTAGTGCGATGGATAGAACCGCCTTTTTGCCAATCCCAATCGTCATCAGTCGTTCGGGTAGTTGGCATGTTCTGAATGAGGCAGCCTTTTTTGATGAACACTCCGATTTTGACCAAGTGATTCTTTCCGGTGAAATCTGCACGTTGATGCGTTTACCAGAGCAAACCATATTATTAACCTTATCTGGTAAGCAGATAGCTGTTGATGCCGCTTTTCCCTTAGTGCACGGTCCGATGGGAGAGGATGGAACGTTACAAGGTTTATTGGAAATGATGGATATTCCCTATGTGGGTTCAGGGGTGCTGTCATCTGCCATCGGTATGGATAAAGACATGTTAAAGCAGGTACTTGCGAAGCATGATATTCCCGTTGGTCCTCTTGTGACGATTTCCAATCCAGAAGCGATACCTTCTTTTGCTGATGTGAGCAAACAACTCGATTCACAAGTTCTCTTTATTAAACCCGCAGTGATGGGCTCTTCCGTTGGTATTAGTAAAGTAAGTACTAAAGAGCAATATGAAGCTGCCGTAGAACAGGCATTTTTATATAGCTTTAAAGTCTTAGTTGAAAAATATCTACCAGGCAGAGAAGTTGAATGTTCAGTCTTAGGTAATCAAGATCCCATTGCTTCTTGCGTGGGGGAAATTGTGCCTCATCATGAATTTTATTCTTATGAAGCAAAATATTTAGATCCCAATGGCGCAGAATTAATTATTCCTGCTAAGTTACCTGAACAGATTGCACAAGAAGTACGCCAGTTGGCCATTCGAACATTTAAAGCCATTGAATGCAAAGGATTTGCGCGAGTCGATTTCTTTGTTTCTGATCATAACAAAGTTTATGTGAATGAAATCAATACGATTCCAGGGTTTACGGCAATTAGCATGTATCCCAAAATGTGGGAAGCATCAGGATTAGCTTATCGGCAATTAATCAGTAAGCTCATTGAGCTTGCTTATGAAGAATATGCGTCTAAACAAACCATACACTTATGCCCAGATGTTGCATTACCTGAAAAATCCAATGAACCCCTGGTGCAAACCGCCTCTTAAAGACAAAAAGTTGAACTCTTATATACCGCTTGTCCTGAAGATGCGAGATTTCAAAATTCCTAGCGAGCGGTATAATCTTGTTTGAATGCTACGCGCAGAGCAATTCTGCGCTTGCAATCAGGGAGAAAATCGCGATTATCCCCCTGATAACCCCATCGCGTAAGGAAACACCTAAAATTCAATTGCGAAGAGTATGTTGATTGATTATGATGTTGTGCGTTTATCACGGCATCTAATCATTTCACGGAGCGATCATCTTATGTCATCACAAGGCCCACGCACTTTAGAAACTCAATTACTTCTATTGCAAATGCAAACCATTCTTGCACATAATCCTCAAGACAATGTTACGTTTTCTTTACCTGTTGAAAAACCAGTCAATGAAATGCAATTACGCCAACAAGCACTTGATAAAAATAATCAAATCCCTAAAAAACAAAAGCCAACGCATTATGAAAATCGTGACACGCCAATGAATCGCCGCCCAACTAATAGAGGTGGAAAATAGTAAAATAACCGCACTCAGAAAATGAGTGCGGTTTGTCGCAAAGGATTGTTACATTCTCGCTTTACTGGCTAAATGAGCGATTTGTTGATTACAGTAAACGGTTTGTAGTTTTGATGAAGTTGCTCCGTGATAAGGCAGATAGGCTTGAGTTTCTTCATCGCTAACTTCGCTATCCGAATAATCATCAAGTTCAAGAGCGCTTAATTGTTCACTTAACTGCTCTTGTAATTCTGACATCCTTGATGCTTTAACATTCGCTTTGGCTTTTTGTCGATTATAAATTTCTTTTCTCTCACCATCATGGCATTCATAAGTAATATTATTTCGCTTGAGTAAATACGTTGTGGCTTCTGGATAAACAATATTTCTTTCAGCCAGTTGTAAGAAAAAATCTTTTAAATAACTATTTGAAGGATTAATTGCAATATTTTTAGGATTGCGAAGCTGCAAGGGATCAATGGCTAGCAATAACTCATCAGCAAGCTGTCTTTTAGTAGAAGCATTGAGTGTTTGCAGACCTTTACGAGGATCATTATAACGAAGTTGTTCAACAATATAATTAACAGCATGTTGGAGGTGGCGGAGTTGGTAAGGCATGATGTGCTCTCCTAAGAGGTGAGAACGTGAGTGATATGATGACTTTTCTATCGACTACATTTTCAAGATATGAAAATTAGCGCTGAGTGTCAAATGATAAAGTTGTCTGCAAATAATAGGCCAATTTAAAATCAAAGCAGCGCGAAGCACCAAATAAGAGCTGCGTTTAACATGCAAAGCAGAACCGCAGCGGAACCCATATCTTTGGCTTTTTTAGCCAGCGGATGGCGTTCAAGTGAGATATGATCAACCGTTGCTTCAATGGCTGAATTTAAAAGCTCAACAATCAATACGAGTAATAAGCTACCAATCAGTAGTGCTTTAGTCAGTAATGTCAGCTTGAGTAACAGCGCAATAGGCAACAAGAAGATGAAGAGGATGACTTCTAAAGTAAAAGCCGGTTCCGAGCGCGTTGCTTCAAATAAACCTTGTAAGGAATAACCTAAAGCTTTAACCAGGCGGACAACATGGAAAGTAATGATATTCATTTTATGAGTAGACCTGAATGCGAATCTTAAGTCAATCGGCTGCTCTATATATGTAGGATGATAAACTTACTAGCGGCAGGTTTGAATCACAATTCACTAACAATAAGTTCAGTAGAGAGCAATTGCTGTGAATCTAAAAAATTTTGTACTTGGCCGTAGGTGCGAATTTCATCCAGTTTGGCAAAATCGAGTTGGCCGAGAATCATTTCGATATGATTGAGTTTTCCTTGTACGATAATACCATCAACAGGGAAGCCTTGATCCACAGGACCAAATAAACCGACTTGGCCAGATAAGGTTTCAACTGCATTACCAAATTTTACCTGACTCACGGCATGTGATGTTAATACATAGCATTGATTTTCAAGCGCGCGTGCACGGCAAGAAAAATAAACCCGATGCAAACTGGTGAGAGAAGGACAATAACTTGGAACCAGAATCAGTTTAGCGCCCGCAAGCGTCAGGTTGCGCACAATTTCTGGAAATTCACTATCATAACAAACGGCAATGCCGACTAAACCCAAGGTAGTTTTAAAAAGCGTTTGCAACGTTCCTGGCATAAAAAGATGATCGGACTTTTCACTGGCGGTTAGTTGTAACTTATCTTGATAGCCATAAGAGCCGCTTGGGCTAAAAAAATAGGCTCGATTAGCAAAACGTTGGGGTGATACTTCAACCATAATAGTGCCTGGTTGAATATAAAGTTGGTTATCGATAGCAAGCTGTTGAAAGAAATTGAGATAATGCGGTAGTCGGTATTGCATATCTTGAAATAATTCTAAATCAATTGCTGGGCTTTTTCCCGATACTTCAATGCCCATATATTCGGGTAACAATAATAATTGTGCATGATGAGATTTAGCTTCTTTGACCAGCGCTTGATGTTTGGCAATAAATTGTTCCCACGTTAAAGCAGATTCAATTGCATATTGTGTAGTGGCAACTATTATCATAACGATTTAATCCAAAATGCCATGGGTTTTTTAGTTTGCTCGGATGCGCCGATTTCTTGCCATTCGTAGTAAGCACAAAGTTTTGGATGTCGTTCGTAGCCAAAATGACGCCAAATATTATCTAAAGGTATATAATCATGGGGGCGTCTTGGATCATTGGCATCGCGTACAACGCCACAAAAAGTTGCTTTTTTACAGCCAAAAGCGATTGCCGCAGCTTCACGTTCCTGGAAATATTGTCGATAAATACCAGAGCCTCGATATTCAGGTAATAAGACCGATTCTCCTAAATAGAAAAAGGGTTCAATTGGGAGATTTAAATCGTTAAAGGGCTGTTGGGCTTCTGGCGTTTCAAATTGTAGGGGGATGGCTGTTGATAACCCGATAATGTTATCGTCATCCTTTGCGACGACTAAAATCGCTTCTTCAGAGGTTGCATAGGTGCTGAGATATTTCATTTCATATTCATAATCCCCCTCATAAAGATAAGGATATTCTCTGAATATTTTAATCCGCAATGCGGCTAATTGCTCGATATAATCGAGTATTTGCTTTCCTTTAAAACGATTTACCGTCAAATTGCCCAAGAGTTATTCCTTAATCTGTTTTAGCCAATCATTTAAGTTGTAATAATTGGTGACTCGGCTGATTTTGCCATTTTTAATTTCAAAAAATGCACCGCAGCGTAGTGAGTACGATTGATTTTTAGCAGTGGGTAGATTGTAATCGGTCTTCTTATAAGTGCCAATCACGGTAAATTCAGCGGCCGCACGATCGCCATCTGGTGTTGTCATAATCGTTAGATCTTCGATATGTTCTTGGTAGGCAGTGTCCATGCGATCCATAAAAGTTGCAAAAGCCTGACGCCCAATTTCTGTTTCGCCTTGATTGATATCATGAACAATATCTTCATTGAGTAAGTTTAAAAAAGCAGGAATATCACCCTGATTAAAGTACTCATAATAATGCTGAATAAGAGAATGTGTGCTAGTTTTCATAGTGAGCCTACAGGAATAACTGAGGAACAAGAGAATAACATTTATATCATTTATAATCACATTCGTTGTGATATTTATTAGTTTTCAAACTAAAAGGGGAAAAGTGTGGTTGAGACTTCCAGTATTTTTCAACAGGTTTTCGCGCAGAAATGGCAGCAACTTCCCCCGGTTTTTCAACGTCACTATAACCTTAATGCGAATAGTCATGATCGAATCACGGTCACAGGCACCATTACCGTTAATGCTAAAGGCTTGATGAAATGGTTGGGCCCTATAATGGGAATGATGGGATTATTGCCACCCAAGCCTGCGAAAGAGATCCCAATTACGGTAACCTATGCTTGTTATCCTGATTCGAATGCATTTCATTTAGAAAGAATTTTTCATTATCCAGACCGAACAGATTTTATCTTTAACACGAAAATGATTTTATTAAACGATAATATCATGGTTGATTTAACACGATGCAATGTGGGATGGAAGTTTACTTACGATTATCAGGATAATCAAATTACGTTGTCGCATCAGGCCTTCGTCTTTAAATTGGGGAAATGGTTTATACCATTACCGATTGAATGGTTGTTAGGGCATTGTAATTCTTATGAAATCCCTGTTTCCGACAATACCTTCAAAATGGCAATGCAATTTAAGCATCCTTGGTTTGGTATTCTCTATGAATATTTTGGTACATTTCATTTTGATTAGAGATGTTTGGCGACATTGATAATGAAAATTTAATATGTTCGAATCAAAAACCAATCGACATGATAATATAACCAACCATCATAAACTAGTGGGCTAAATTTAATATATTTTGTATCCTTAAAATGATTATAATTATAATCATTTATTGGGGAATATAAAATGTTGGGTTTTGATCGTGATAAAGAACAACTTTTAAGATTGTATAATGAAATTGCCAAACATAAAGCAATCGCACAAAGCAAAGAAAAACGCTTGCTGGTTCTAGTGGGGGAATCTCATCACTCCTTAAATTCTTATTATGTAGAATTAATCATAATGATTTTTGCAAAAGAATTATTTTCAATAAAAGACTTATTACTTGAATTAGATAAAACTAAAATTGAGAGTTTTAAAAGAAGCAAACATGTCTATGAAAACAGCAATATGGGGCATGGCAATATGCAAAGTTTATTTTACATGAACGATAAAGAAAAATTTGCTCATATAATACCGATTGATTTGAGCAGCAGTGAAAATAAATTCCAGAATATCACACTTCAGGGTGTTAGAAAAAGAAATGAAATGATGAGCAAAACTGCAAATACTATGACGAAAAGAGATGCAGTTGGCATTGTAGGATTTAATCATTTATATGGATTGTTGTGTGAAACAAAATTGCCAGAATGTTTTCATGTGGTTACTATCAATACTAGTAATCATAAAAATACTGAGCGAACGCCCTATGGTATCAAATGCGAAAAATTTGCTTTTGGAAATAACGCGTTTCAATTTTTCAAACAAATACCTGAAGATTATTCTGCCAAAGAGGTAGAAGAAATGGCATTTGCCGATGCAAGAGATTTTATATCAACCCTTAAAGATCATTCATTGGAAATTGGGTCGGATAAGGTTGAGTTACTACTATTTTCATTACCTATTTTATTAGATTCTTGTAAAATAGGTAATAATATTGAGTCATCATCTCACAATAATGAAACAACGTTCAGTAGAACGCCGTTGCCGTAGAATAAAGATTCTACCATATTAACTTTTCTTAGGTTTGTAAGATTTCCATTGAGGCTTTTCTTCAACAGTGCCTTTAAGAGAAGGTAAGGGAGGAAGCTCTTGAAAAAGTAAAGGTTGTGCCGTTCTCTTTTTTGCAACTTGTTTACTACTCTTTTCCCTCTCGTGTGGGGCTTTTGAAATTCGATGGGTGCTCACGACAGACTTCGCTCTTGCAGATTCACCATGGAGATGACGTAAAATTTCTTTTTTATCAGGAACGGTTAAGGCATTGTCTTTTTTCAATGCATTTAATATCTGAGGTAGTGTTTTCAATAGATCAGGATTAGATTCGGCTATCAACTTAAATGTTTCGAGAACCGCTTGGTGCAAATTAGGCGATTGATCAGTTGCTTGCTGCAACTTAATTTGATGTAACACTTCATTTAAAATAGTATTGGTTAGTGGTTTTTTGTTTTTTTTCAATACTTTATGTACGCGATGATAAAGGGTCGACCCTTTTAATCTTCTAGCAAGAAAACGATTATTTCTATCAAATTCCTTTTTCAGGCGAGGTGGTAGTCGTTGGTACATTTCTAAGCTATTGGCTCTGTCTGTGCCATGGTTTTTGAAGCGACTGGTATGGCCTTTCATGTAACTTTCAACAATATCGTAATACATATTGGCTTTGTCATGTTCGCCTTGATTTTCTGCTTCACTCAGTTTAGTCATGAGAGACTGTACGTTTCTAAAACGACTTTTATAATTGAAGTCTTTATACGCCTGTTGAGCACTGATTCTGCACGAGTGAATGTTTTCTATTGGTATGGTATCTCGATTACTATTTAACCTATCAGCTTGCATAACGCATAACAATCCCTCGATATTGCTACGAGGGTTAGAATAAGTGCAGGTGCCATGCATTTGCAATCTATCCCCAGTTTCTATAATAGGATGTTCAAAATCCACGTATTGTCGAATTTTATCCGTGACGGTTGTTCCTTCAACTTCATTTCTTAATGATGTGATCAAGTCACGAATGGCCGCTTCGCTTGTATTATTGAGTTGAAAAATTTTCGTACATTCATTTACTTTGCCGCCAGTGGGTAAAAAGCGGTCGGTATAGATTAACTTGTCTTTGTAAAGGGCTAGACCCACTCCATGGCTTGGTGTTACCACAGGGAGAATCAGTGGATTGCCATCGACATAAGATTGATAAGCGTCGTTATAGGAATTTAACGTGTTTTGATCGGTGATAAGATGATTAGAGATAATAAGCGCTTCTTCAATTCTTGAAAAATCATCATTGGGTAAAGTTTGATTATCTGCATAAACTTTGACTTCATGCATCAATGTTTTAAAGCTTTGATCACGGTGCCATGCTTCAGTATAGACTGGGGCTGTTTTATGCGCTTTGCCAATTGGCACGCGAATGACGCCTCCTAAGCCTAAGTGATGTCCTAATTTTAAAAAAGTGCCAATACCGAGAATATGGCCATATCGTTTAACATCATCCACATTTTCAAACCATTCGGTATTCATATTTTTTTCTTTCATGAATAGCAGTATCTCAGAACGATTCGGTTTGCCCAGAGCATCTAAAAACGTTCCATTATCGCGATCAACCGCTGTGAGATCAGCACCTTGTGCAATTAAAGCCTTTACTAAAGGAAGGTTATCTTCATTGGCGGCAGCAATTAAGGCGGTTTGCATATTATCATTTTTTGCATCAATATCGATGTTGTTTTCTTTAAATAATTTGATGATATTCTCAAACTCTTCTTGCGTTTTTGCTGAATTTTTTAATGCATGGACTGGTAGTTGTCCATATTCATTATCATCGTAGATTGAAAGGCCCGTTAATTTATGAACGATAAATGCGGTTGCTCGCGAGAAGCCATTCATCATAGAAGCAAATAAAGGGGTTTTGCCACCGTTATCAGCTTTTCTAAAATCTGCCTTTCTGTCGGAAAGCTTTTTAAGAAATTCAACTTTACCTTGGTGAGCACTTATCCATACGGGGGTTCGACCTAAATTATTCGGTTGGTTAATTTTGATTTTGGGATGTGATAGTAGTAAATCAACAACTTCTATATTATTTTGCGTAATGGCAGCAATTAATGGAGTGTTTTGTTCTTTGACTTGATTGATATGTATGAAGCCATTAGCATCGAGAAATTGCTTTATTTTAACGAGTTTTTGTATTTCTTCATGGAGCTTTTGCGCTGCTAATATTTCTTTGCGTTGTAATTGTCTTTTACGCAATAATATATTGAGGTTTTTTAAACTTTCTTCAATTTCACTATCTATGGTTTTCATACAGTATCTGTAGCAATGATCAAATGATGCTGATTGGACAATACGGTTTCCCTGAAAATTCCAGTTGGCAAAAAATATATTAAGAGGAACTACACGTAAAGGTAAGAGGACATCCACTTTAAGAGCAGACTTCAATGCGCTGCTAGGTTGTTAGCAGCACATCATAGATTAGAACTGTTACTTTACTTTACTTTTATTTTGGCTGAAGAGGTAGATAGGGTAGATGTATTGGTTGTGTCATTACTGATAAATTGGCTTCTAATACCTTGGCCAAGTTTTATAGCGGCTTCAGAGATGACATAAGTACCAACCGTTGCCATGACATCAACTGCAACATCTGTAGGAGAGGTATGGCCTAATACGCAGCGCGAAAGCCCGTAGCCTATCCCTACTGCTGCAGTGAGTTTAATACCAGAAATTTCTAATTTTGCTTCTCCCAATGCTTTCAATGTTTCAGAAAGTCTAGCTAATGTTGCTTGCATAATTACCTCTATTTATAAATCTTCGCGAATCCTAGCACACAAATATAAATGAGGACACCCATTTTTATATTAATTGAAAGATGCAATTGGTATTAAAAAGATTTTGCACAGGAATCACAGAATGAATACCCTGTTTATGAATGAGAGGATCGATAAAGATAAGAGTAAGAAATTAATTGAATGGTTAATTACAAAGACTATAAATAACACTTTTTAGCGGCATGGTAGCCTTTTGGTTTACGTTCCCGATGCTGCGAACCGAAGTCGACGAGTATGATTGAGTTGCCGACGGCATGGAAGAAATTTTTCTCAAGGTCGTGAACCATATTCATCCATCCGTTGGCAGATAGCTGCAATCTATCCAGGATAGGAGCAAGATTGTCGGGTATTACACCTCGTTTACCATCACGTAAGATTCTGCCGGTTTCATCGATGAGCTGAAAATAATCAGCTAATTTGAAATCGATGTAAGGTGTTTTGTTATTGGCTTTCTCATTGGCAAAGGGCATTAAGCTTAAAGGCTGCTTAAGACTATTAGCTTGTTTGACGAAAGAGGCGAGATTGAAAGAAGAGGTGGTTGTAATCGTTTTTTTCTTTAACTGCTTGGCCACCATTTGTATGCGTTCGTAGATAGAAGTGAACTCGGCTTGTTCAGGGGTATTAACGACTTTAGCGCGAATAGGATTTAAATCGACATAAGCCATAGCGGCAAGCAAAGCGCCTTCATCAAGCAAGGCTTGCGATTTAAATCTGCCTTCCCAAAACCGTCCGGTGACGGCTTCTTCTTTATTAGATAATCGAGCGATAGTTTCATTGAGACAGCGCATGAACCAACTAATGCTGGCAAGTCGCTGCCGCCAGAGGGCTATTTTTTGTTTGATTTCTAATTTTGAATAGCCCAAGACTTCTACTTGATTAGCGTCGTTAGGGAAGAGTTGTTGCCATCGCAGGAAGACTTCCTCGTCAGTCCATTGATTAGCGTCGTTATCGTTGACCCACAGTACAAGATGATAGTGATTGCTCATGACCGCATAAGCACAGATGCGAATGGCAAAGACTTCAGTGAGTTGTTTGATTCTACCGACAATCCAGGCTTTGCGGTGAGAATAATCTTGGCCGGACTGGGAATCGATACCACACAAGAAAGTACGACGTACACATCGCGTCATGCAATGGTAGTAAGGTGTGGCGCTTAAATCGATTTTGGTAGCACGGGCCGCTGTCATAATTCACCAAAGAAAGACTGAAGCGCCAACAATAAATTAACTGCAATTAGCAGGTCAACCTAAGGTGGATGTCCCGATAGATTTTTGCTGTAAAACATTGAGTTAGTGGAAGCTGTTATCTATTTGACTTGAATTAAAGATCCATAATATTTTTAAGCGGGTTGTCTTCATTGTAAGTCAATCATGGGATAACCATTGTAAGAAAGTACCAGTCAATTTAGATTTCTAGTTAAGATCAAGGATGCTACTTTATGAAAAAATTAACTCAAATCTTGCTAAGCACCGTTCCCGCATTCTTTCTTGCACAAGGTTTAGCAGTTGCTGCACCCGATGTGATTGAAGAAGATGAAATGATTGTTATCAGTGAGAACGCTGATAAACCAGCTGAATCGACAACCAGCAAAGTTAAAAGCGCACTTTCAGATACAGAAATTACTGCGAAAGTAAAAGCTAAATTCATTGAAGAAAAATTAGATGAAAAAGATATCGCTGCTTTCAAAGTGCACGTAAAAACAAAGAAAGGCGTTGTTTATCTTTCTGGTAAAGTAACTGATAAAGAACAAGCAGATAATGCTGTTAAAGTTGCTAAAGGTATTGAAGGCGTTAAAGACGTTAAATCAACCATTGTTGTTAAGCCTGCAAAAAAAGCAGAAAAAAAATAAAGCCTGTCTAACAAAGCTCCCGCTTTGCGCGGGAGCTTTGGTTTCATCAAAAATTCTTCATTTTTAACATCGATGAAAATAGATTATTTTGTTGCTGTTCGGGTGATGAAGGAATATTAAAATCCTCTGACCATAAATCTCCCCACGATAAATTGTTATATTGAAACAATACATTATTATCAAAGGCATTATTATCTGGATCCCATGAATAACCTTCTGTTCCACTTGCCAACAGATCATTAAGATCGAGATAAGAGCTTGGGCGGTAACTGATGCTATTGAGTTGTTCTAGCATGTCATCAAGACCTTCAAATGCAGAATCATCACTTTCTGGAGTGATCTCTGGAGAGCTATTGGGAGTAATATCCGGTGAAGATTCAGTCACTTCAGATTCTAATAATGGAATCGTGGTTGTCACAGGCATTCCTATCGTAGCACCGGTAGCAACTTCAGGAGCCTTTATCACTTCCTGAGTAGTCAGTTCAGGCACTGTGGCGACGGCTTCTTTTTCCGCATCAGCACTGGGGGTTTTAAACAAATCTAGTAATTTTTCAGCAGTTAATTGATGATTTGCCTTCAATCTTAAAGAGGGTTTGTGACGAAGATCTTTAATAGGTAAAGAGACTGCAGCGAGTGCTTGCGATGTGCGTTGCTGCTTATTTAAGCGTTGGCTGATAAAACGATAGTACTCTTTTGAATTAAACGCTTCAGCGATTTCAAAGGTAGCACCGCTTTTTGATATTTTAACAGATTGGAAAAGTTCACCTTTTTCAAAAGCGTCATTGACAGAAAGTTGAAGCGCTTTCGTATCGCGTTTTTTAGACACAGCCTTGAAGGCTTGAGGTTTTTCATCTTCGATTTTTTCAGGTTTTGATCTTTCTAAAACATCATTTTTTCTAGTCATACTTTGACTGATAATTGCGGCGATTGTATTAAATGCATTATTAATATGAACTTTTCTTTGCTTGGGGTTCAGTGTGAATACAATCGAGTGGTCTTGTGCATAGGGTAGCGTAAAGGTTTGACTAAACTGTGTCGATTTGTTGTAAAGATATTTGAGATTGGTCATAAGACTTTGCATATGCCGAGAGGTTTTATAATCATCAGCTAATGTCAGTATCAGTTGATTTTTATTGATTTTTGTCTTTTCAAATAATGTTTCATTAACAAATAATTGTTTCCACTCTCTCATACGTCGGTATCTCTTTATTCTTGAATGATGACATGTGCTAACACCGCAGGAAGTTAGCGCTGTTCCCTAATTGGAAGCGAGGAAATCCATTTGAAGTTGGATTATAAACTAATAACCCTGGTATTGGAATCGTTGATAACTAGCTACTGAAAAAAAATACACTATATTTAGTATTCTAAGTTAACCAATGAGGGTATTTTATTTCCTAAATAACCTTTGGCAACTAGAATAAATAAAGCTTAGATAAATTCAGTTGAATAAAGTGATTTTAATATGACCCAAGCTGCTGAAAATAATCATGAAAAACGCAAAAGATGGATGCTGAGCATTACGCTTGTTTTTATTGTGCTAGGGCTTATTTATTTTTGTTATTGGCTATTTTGGGGACAATATTCCGTCTCAACCGATGATGCTTACGTTGATGGTAACTCCGTACAGGTTATGCCACAAATTTCAGGAAGAGTGCTTTCTATTTTTGTGGATGAAACCGATCGTGTTAAAAAAGGCGATATCGTTGTTAAGCTTGATCCTATCGATGCTGAAATTGCCTTGAAAAAAGCTGAGTCGACTTTAGCAGTCGTGACACGTCAAGTTAGTCAATATTATGATAGCGTAAATGAATTAAAAGCAAATTTACGCTTAAAAAAAGATAATCTTGATAAAGCGAATGAAGATTATAAGCGTCGTCAAGGTTTAGTCGTCAACAAAACGATTTCTGCAGAAGATTTAAGCCATTCTTTGATTGCCCTCAATGCGGCAAAAGATGATTTACTGTTGGCTGAACAACAATTATCGGCTGGTATTAAACTAGCAGGTGATACCGATCTCTATCATCATCCGCAAGTGACAGAGTCTATTATTAATCTTCGGAATGCTTTTTTAAATTGGCGTCGCACTGTCCTTTATTCGCCAGTTTCGGGTTATGTTGCTAAACGCCCCGTTCAAGTAGGTCAACAAGTCAGTGCTGACACCACCTTGATGGTCATTGTGCCACTGAATGAGTTATGGATTGAGGCTAATTTTAAAGAATCACAGTTAAAAAATATTAGAGTAGGTCAGCCAGCAGAAATGATAGCAGATGCCTATGGAGACCAAATAAAATTCAAAGGTCATGTGGTCGGAATTAATCCAGGAACAGGCAGTGCGTTCGATTTATTACCGCCACAAAATGCAACAGGAAACTGGATTAAGATAGTACAGCGTCTACCAGTTAGAATTAGCATTGATGATGGCCAACTCAAAGATCATCCTTTAAGAGTGGGGTTATCGATGACGGTTTACATCGATACGCATGAACGAAAAGGAGAACCATTAAATGCACAAACATCCCCTAAAGTCATTTATGAAGCCGTTGATTACAGTTCAGATCTTAATGATGCAGAAAAACTGATTGAAACCATACTAAAAGCCAATAGCAAGAACATTGAACCCGTAACGCCTTAACGCTATAGGTCGTACCATGCCAGCAATCCAAGGATTCCAATTAGTATTGCTTACCTTAGCGGTTTCGCTAGGCATTTTCATGAATGTCTTAGATACATCTATTGCCAATGTCGCTATACCAACGATTGCCGGTAACATGGGTGTGAGTGCAGATGAAGGTACATGGGTGATTACTTCATTTGCGGTGAGTATGGCCATTGTTTTACCTTTAACCGGATGGTTAGCAAAACGATTTGGTGAAGTTAGATTATTTGTTTGTTCAACAGCGCTTTTTACTATTGCTTCGTTATTATGTGGGCTTTCAGAGAGCCTACCGATGCTCGTTATTTTTCGCGTGATACAGGGGGCTGTTGCAGGCCCTATGATTCCTTTATCGCAAAGTTTATTACTTGCCAATTATCCTGATCACAAAAAAGGATTAGCGACGGGATTATGGGCGATGGTTGCGGTTGCAGCTCCCGTGATAGGCCCTATTTTAGGGGGATATATTACGGATAATTATTCTTGGCCCTGGATTTTTTACATCAATCTTCCCGTTGGTGCTTTCTCAGTGTATTTTACCTGGCATATATTAAAAAATAGAGAAACGAACACGGTTAGACAGCCCATTGATTTTGTTGGTTTAATTTTATTAGCGGTAGGCATAGGTTGTTTACAAGTATTATTAGATAAAGGGCACGATTTAGATTGGTTTCATTCAACCTTTATTTGTGCGTTAGCTGCAATCTCTACAATCTGTATTGCTTTTTTAATTGCTTGGGAGCTAACCGATGAAAACCCTATTATCGATCTTACTTTATTTAAAATCAGAAATTTTACAGTGGGTACAGTAGCAATCAGTATTGGTTATATGACATTTTTTGGTAGTGTTGTTGTTTTACCTTTGTGGCTACAAACGCAAATGAATTACACGGCTACCTGGGCAGGCTTAGCCACAGCTCCGATTGGTATTTTGCCCATATTACTTTCCCCCTTGGTTGGCAGATTATTAAACGAAGTTGATGCAAGAGTAGTTGTGACAAATGGTTTCTTCTTTTTTGCATTCTGTTCTTTTTGGATAGCAAACTTTAATACCGATATCACTTTCAATAATGTTGCATGGGTAAGATTTGTACAAGGTGTTGGTGCGCCTTGCTTCTTTATACCTCTTATCACCATTTTGTTATCGGGATTGCCTAATGATCGCATTGCAAGTGCTGCAGGACTTTCCAATTTTCTACGCATTTTAGGAGGAAGTTTTGGTACTTCTATCAGTGTTTCGTTATGGAACCATCGTGAGGCGGTTCATCAAAGTAAATTAACTGAAACTCTAACTGCTTATGAACCACAAATGTTAGAGGTCGTCAATCAATTAAAAATGCTTGGGTTCAGTGACAAAATGAGTTACGCAGAAATTACTAAAATGCTAGTTAATCAATCTTATATGTTAGCAACCAATGATATTTTCTGGCTTTCAGGCTTTATTTTTCTAAGCTTATTGATTTTAGTTTGGTTTGCGCGCCCACCGTTTGTTGCCAAACAAGCCTCAATGGCAGAATAATCTTGTTTAAATGCTGCGCAAGCCTAGCTTTCGCTTTCACCCAAAGAAGAGAAAATTGGTTTCAGCATTGTCTTGCAAATTGCCCTTACTTGATGTTAAAAAATAATTGAAGTAAGAGGATAAATCATATTCATTCTTGAAAGTTGGGGGCAAAAATCATGCCAAAACCAAAAACGCTAAAGCAACTTTCTAAATCTAATACTTGCAAAATATTCGAAACCGACCAATTCTCAGATGGTGCTTATTTTCTTGAAAAGCATGCCTCTCTTTTCCCACAATTACAGCGAATGGGGCTGTTTGATCTTGATAATACCTTAGTGAGTTATCGCCATACATTATGTACAGATCAATGGTTTGACTTTGATTTGAATGAATTTATGAAACAGGGATATTCAGTTTCAGAAGCTAAAAATAAAACATTATCATTTTATTTAGAAGCGATACGTAAAATTCACCCTGAAGATATTTATGTTGTAGAAGAGAGTACACCTGCCTTAATTGATAAATTGCAGCAAATGGGAGTACATACCTTAGCATTGACCAGCCGAGGTTCTTTGCTACTACAAGAAACGATTGCACAGCTTGCCATGTTCAAAATTAATTTTAATCAAGGTTATTATGGAAAGCTTGAAGATAAAGTACTACCGCAAAGTGCTGAAGGTTTGTTTACAAAAGGCTTAGTGTTAGCAAGTGGTCAACATAAAGGGGAATGTCTGTTAACCGCGATTGCTGCAGAAAAGAAGTTACCAGATTTGATTGTAATGTGGGATGATAAATTAAGCAATTTAGAAAAAGTAAGAGATTCCATCGAAAGATATAACCAACAAAAAATGCCGGAAGATAAAACATTTGTTCCCGTAAAATTTATCGGTATTCGCTATAGTCGTTTAGATCATGTGGTGAATCAAGTTAATCCAAACGTTTTAGAATTACAACGCAAATACCTACAAAGAATTTTATCGGATGAGCATGCTGCTATGATTGATAAAGCAGAGCAGAAAAAGCAACGTCAACATCACATGACGATCGATTGCCAGTTAGTAGTAGATATGGTGACTGTTTCTTGCCATAAGTATGTCATGTATGAAAAGCTATTGTCACTTTATCCTGATTTACATGCTTGCCAGACAGTCGGAAATGTTAAAGAATTTAATGGAAAGAAGAAATTGGCTTGGCGGTTTCAATTTACGTTAACTCAATTTGAGCCAATCTATCTTTCGTTAAAAGAACAACATTTGATATCATTCGAACAATGTATTGAATTTGATTTTGTTTTTAATCAATCAAAAACTTTAACGCCACTATATGAACATGAAGCATCAGATAATCAAGCAAAGCAGGCAGGTCTGGCTATTACCCAACAAACTGTCTTGGATCATAAAATATCTTCTGTGACCTATTAAGATAGATCTCACTCTTCTCAGTATTGTGGATCCATAATAGAATGCTTTTTTTATAAATAAATTTGAGAGGTTAATATGGCCCTTTCAGGCGCGCAAAGAGCAGAACTTGAAGAGTTGTTAGCGAAGTTTGACGAATATTCGGAAGAAACGAGATCACAATTTATGGAGCTTCTTAGTACCGAAGAAAGTGAGAAAAATACCGAAGTTAAAGCGTATAAGTCGCTTGTAATACAAATTGAAAGATTAATGCAACAACAGATTTTTAGTGCTCCGACGTTTGTTCAAGACAGCGAAAGCAGTCCAGATGCTTACGATGGTGACGATGAGAAATCAAGTCAGGATTCAGATATAACAATGTCAGGATCCTCTGACAGGCGTTCTCAGATCAAGAAAATTAAATAATCATTTAATACCCTTGCCAATCAATGTGAGAGGGAACTCATCTCACATTGATATCTAATAGGTGCATCTTCCCCTAAATCTGAACTTTGCAACCATTGAAAAGGTCACTTTAATAAAGCAATTTTCAAGTTTTAGGGAGGGCTTATGGCATCGAAAGGACCGACACAACCAGAACCTATTGTTATCGTTGGCATGGGGCCTGGGGGGCTAACTGCTGCACTTGAAGCCGCCAAAAAAGGAATACCTGTTATCATCGTTGAGAATAGAGATTATTTTTCTCGTGTGCAACGGTTACATGGTGATGGTCGAACTTTTGAATTTTTGGATTCATTACGTGACTCAACCGATCCTGATGATACAAAATTCTTTGAACATCAGTGTTACCGAGAGAAAAGAGCGGATGGGAGTTACGCTGATGGGGTTGTTGAAGTTAAAGATGTTCAGGCATTTTTATTAAGGAAGTTAAAAAAATATCAGAATGTTGATATTAGAATGGGAAAACAACAAGGGATTACAGCCATTGATCCTGATACTCAAACTGTATCACTTAAAAAAGACGATGGAACGATAGAATCTGTAAAATTTAGTCATGTGTTAGCGGCGGATGGGGCTCGCCGAGGCGTGACCGCCTTATTAAATCAATCACAAGATGCTAAATATCATATTGCACATCAAATGATGGCAATGCAACCAAGGCAAACTCAAGTGGGAACAGCGGCGCTTGAAGTAAAGCCTGGTGTGACCATACCCAATACGCCACCAGAAAGTTCAGGTACGAATTTTGAATTTGAGCATATGAAACCGCTGCGGGAATTGGGGTGGGATCAAGATTATTTTCCTAAAGTACGGGTTTTTAGAGATGAAGAAAATTCGAAATTTTTCTTTTCTGGTGAAGTCCCTAAAAGTATCCTTCGTATCCAAAATAAACAAGTACAACAACAAGCACTAGAATCATGGGCAAAATTGATTATCAGTATTGAAATGGGCATTAAGCCTCAAGATATTGCGCTCCCCATTAAGAGTGGTGTTACCAGTAACGATGCACAAAGAGCGGCAAGAGCAAAGGAAAAAAGTAATTTACGTACTACCGCATTTGAGTTAACACTAGCGAGTGCAGATAAATCGGCAGTGACCTTAGGTCAAGGCGGCGCTTTTGCATTAATTGGCGATGCCTATAAAAATGCAAACTTTTTTTATGGGCATGGGATGAATGATGCTATCCAAGATGGAAGAAAAGCGATTGAAAGTATCCAATCTGATCATACCTTTGACTTTACAGCTTATGATGCTCATCAAGCACGGCAATTAAAGACGCTAAACACTCGAATGAGGTTAGAGGCGTTTGGTCCCGAGACTAATTTGCCAAGAGTGATAGGCCAAATGGAGATTGAAATAGAAAAATTAACAAAAATGGCAAAAAAAATGAATGATGATAATGTGAAAGAAGCACTTGTTATTGTGGAAAAAATGGCAAAACCAGGAACAGACGAGTTTAATCCTGCACAATATGCCACAGGTCTTGAAAACTTACAAAAGATCATGCATCAATATATCCAAAAGAAAATGGCAGAGCCTCCTAAAAAAGGACTATTAAATCATTTTGGTGATCATTCAAAATTTAGTTCAATGATGTCAGAATTTACGACGATGGCGACGGATGCCAATAAAGCATTAGCCGCCTACTATAAATTTAATAATACAACAGCACAGTCTTGGGCTGAGCAATTAAGAGAGAAAGTGCAATCTCAGAGGGATAATAAACATAAACTTTAAATAAATTATAACGATGGTTTTACGGCATCTTTTCGGCGTATATATATCGTTTTGTCGACAACAGCAATTAACACATTGTTGTCATCGAGAATTTCAACATTAAAATGAGGTTCTATTTTACCAGCAATATCAACTTCGTGACGAAGCTTTTGTATTTGTTCTTGGTTAAGATCAAAAATAGCATGAACCCTGCCTCTTCCTGGATTTTCAAAGCGAATGGTAGCGGCTTTATCCCAGACGATGTATTCTCTTCCTAAATTTTCCATCAGCATCAGCATATAAAAGGGGTCTACCATGGAATAGAGGGATCCTCCAAAGTGCGTATTTACATAGTTTTTATTCCAAAATCGAAGCTTCATTTCAACCTCGATATGCGTCATATCCTTTGACATGTTTTTGACGCGTACGCCTGCACCTAAATAGGGAGGCCAGAAATTCATCAGTCGTAACAGAAATGACTTTTTCATTGCAAAACACCGATATTATCGTAGTTAATTTAATTATAGCCCTAAGATTGGCAAAATGAAGGCTTAAACCATCTAAAAGAATATGGTAAACTGCGCAGTTTTTAGTGATGTAAATAAGTTTACCATGAAAAAAGTTGTTATTTTACCGCTTAGTTTGTTTATCGATAATCAGCAAGAAAGGGCTAAGGAAGCGTTTATTAGGTTAGGCATTAACCGATTTTCTTTACTGTGGCATTTCTTTCCCTTGCCTTCATTCTTAGAAAGGTTTCGGGGCCCTTCTCTTTCGCATCTTTTTGATCAATACCGTTCAGGTAGGCTGAATACGAGAGCGTTTCGTGATGCTATTCGTGGTAAGTTTCCAAATGTAAGCATTAGCGATGCTGACTTTGATACTGCTTGGAATTCAATGCAAATCGTCACTGATGTGACCAAAAATGCGCTTAAAGAAGCACGAGCACTTGAAAAGCAGGGATTTGAGATCAATCTGATACTGGGATCAAATCCTTTGCATTTGGCAGATATTAAACGAAAGACCGGCATGAGAACACTTCCGGGCAAAGGCTATTGGTCATTTGTTAAAAATAAACTAGGACGAAATCTTTTTACTTCGTTGCTTGATGAAATAAAGAGCAAAAATCCGGGTATTCAAAAAGAAAATATCGCTTATTTTTATAGTGTGCCTCAAGATCCTTATCCTCGACTGGGTATATTAGCATGGTTGTATGATCCTATTAGAAAATATGAATATTTCCAGGCAAAGCGATATGTAGCGCAGTTGCAAGAAGCGGCTCGTACTAATGGATTTTCTTTAGTTGAATTTAAACGCGAAGATTATCAGAACGTAAATATTAAAAAATCGATTGAGCGTTTGGGATGGCTGAAGAATAAAGTATTGGATAAAGCAAAAGATAAGCCTGCTATTACACATTCTTATCGTTCACGTAAGCCATCGCAAGCACAAGCAAAGCGGATTGCCACCGTCGAGGCTAAACAGCAAGCGAAGAAAAGGCACAGAGCTAGATAACAAGAAAGTTGATTTGCTAACCCCAGCTTATGCTGGGTTAGCCTTTAAGATAGATGCCAGGTAGATCCTGGATAGCAATCGAGAGCTGTAGTTCCAACGTTTCTCGCGATTGGTGAAATGCTTCCATTAATACCTCCATGAGTGTCGCTCCAACCAATTGCTTAAGTTCCATACTTCTGCCAGATAAGATATTAATCGATAAGTGAACAAATGCTTGATTAGAGCTTCCATCGCCAAGCAGGTAATTGGTGTGTCTTAAAACTCGGCTTTTACAACTTTTTAGTTCAGTGGGTAATTTTTCAACGAGAAGTTGATGAATTTGTGAGAGTAAGGGCTTAAAATCTTTTTCTAAGATATTATCGCTGCATTCTAAGATAATCTGTGGCATCTGTGTACTCTTTTATATTTAAAATCTCATTTTCTGCACTTCAGAAGAGGTGCTTGGCGTGTAATCTGCCGATGTTGTTGAGGTATTAGAAGTATAATCAGAGCGAGGCGTTGCAGACTCACCATAAGCATGATAATAGGGAGTAAAGGTGGGTTCTGAGGGTTCAGAAGCACTACGATTACGTGTCATATTAGGGCTTTCTATGATTATCGATTGTGAATTTTCTAGTGGCGCCATCATAGGAGGAGCTGATGCTCGGCGATTGCTAGGATCGATCCGTCTTTTCAAATCAGGCAGCGTCATAACGCGCTCTAAGCCAAATCTTGAGAGATCGCTCAGGAAGGTCGCATCTTTACAGATAGCGCTAATACGAGCATGGTGCTCTAAAGCTGTAACCAGCGAATTAGCGGTGCCACTAAAAGCAAAAATTTCTGCTTCAGGGCAATTGGTTAAAATGTAGTTAAATAAGGTTTGATTAATCGTTTCAGTAGCTGGGGCGCCATAATTCGATTCAATTAGGATATAGTCTATATCGCTCTCGCGCAGGTTACGAGCATGAATATTTTGTTGAAAAACAGTAGGGTGATTTTCAACAGAGAGAAGGGCTTCTTTATAAGGAACGATAACCATATTAAAGGGTAATTTTCCAAACATACCTTTTAATAGGGTTTCAGAAAATTGGCTATGAACCATAATGACAAGGTTTGCCATTGTTCCCCCTTTTCTTAGTATTCACTAACTCGAATGAGTAAATATACTCTTATTGGTATGATACATCAATTTATTTGGCTTCTTGCGAAGAGGATTTTTGCAGTTGCTTGATTTTTTAAGAATTTTTAATTTAAAAACAATTTATTTTGCAAAGCAGAAAATAGAAAAGGAGGGTTACCATGAAAAATGAAGAAGGTATTCATGTTTTGGCTCGAGCAGTAATTATTGAAAATAATCGTTTATTGGTAACAACCGATATTAAGCGTCAAGTTTCTTTTTTACCGGGTGGGCATATTCATTATGGTGAAAAGAGTAAAGAGGCTTTACAACGAGAACTGCTTGAAGAGTTAGGTGAAGCTTTTATGGTGAATAATTTGCTAGGTGTTGTTGAAGATGGCTGGGATTACAAGGGAGCGTTATATCATGGGATTCATTTAATTTTTAGTGTGGACGCCGCTCATGGGAATTTAATCTCTCGTTTAACCTCTCAAGAAAATGAATTGATCTTGTCATGGATAGATATCAACAAGCTTGACACAATAAATCTTTTTCCTAAACTCCTGGTCAGGAAAATACCGCAGTGGCTTAAAACAAGTGGAATTGAGGTTGCGACGGAATGGACTTGGGTATAAGAAATCAAATTAGTTATCCGAATTGATTTGAAAAATTGTTCAATGCATTAAAAATAAACAGGTTTATTTTTTAATAGAGATTCGTTATAAAAGAGGGCGATGCTTAAATTTTGATCTCGGAGGTAGTAATGCTTAGCCAGACTTTATTGCGCATTCTCGGTGAGGAGTCAGCCCCACCTAGTCCCACGATTGATACTCGCCGTGTTCGTTTACCAAGCGACTGGTCAGGGCGATATAGCCCAGGTATTCGAACCTTTTTGCCAAGCTTTAAAGCACCAACCGGTTTTATTACGCTTAAAAAAGCCTTCCATAAAGAATTACAGGTAGAAAGTATTTGTCCTAAACATTATTTAAATACGGTGGAACGAGAAAAATTTCGTATTTTTAATCGAGATGGTCTTTTTTATAATAATGAAGGTATTAAATTAAACGGGCTTTTTCTCTATGTTTTTTTTCCGGATAATAGACTTTATGGTGGCACCACTAAGGATGTCATGCATCATTCTTATTTAAGTCGTGGTATTGATCTTAAAGCTGCAGGAATGGCTTATTTTATTAATGGTAGGTTAATCACTTTAAGTAATGAATCGGGTCATTATAAGCCAACATTTGCAGAAATGCAGGACGCCATAAAGTGGTTTTTAAAGCAAACAAATGCTCAATCATTTGTATTTGAAGATCACTCTGAACAAAAACCAACTGAGGAATTTAATGGTATTCATTTCTACGATGTACAACCCAATGATGGAGGAACTATTTCAATAAATTATATTGAAAATTCTCAACTACCCATCGTTTTGTCAAAATTGTGGAATAGTGTTTTTGCAGATTTTTCATATTCAAGCTGGCAAGATACAGAGATGGCAGATGGTTATATAGATGAGACAGGTGACGATGTTTATCTTAGCGCGGAACAAGATGTGAAAATTAAGATTTTATCCCATTCGACTGAACTATCTATTTTAGATTTTCCGGCGTTACAAGGACTGACGTGTCTACGGAGTATTGGAACGAAACTTCCAATTAGCCGTTTTAATTGCACCTCAAAAAGTACCTTAAGACGTACAATGTAATTAGCAAAGAAGGAAGAACAGGATGTTCTTCCTTCATTAAAATTTAGTACCTTTGCTGGTTTTTTGCCTTTTTCTTTCCGTGGCTTTGGATTTTGCTTTATCAAGCGTTTTTAATTGACGTTGTTTTTCTTCTTCTCTGCGTTGTAGCTGCTCTTCTTCAAGCGTTTTTTCATTTTTTTGAGACATAGTAATACCGCCTCCATTATATTGCACTTAATCCTATGATAGACCATAGTTTGATGTGAGGATCTCCAGTAACTAAGTTTCAATTGTATAAGCACTGAATAACCACAAGTGCGATACAAATCAAGGCAGTTTTGTCTTTGTTAAAGATTAAAACTCACAATAGCTTCCAATGGCTATCGTTCGGTTGTAGGGGAGATGATAGAATTCAATATCATGCGTTGAATTGCGCATAAGAAAGGCAAATAATTTTTCTTGCCAATAAAAAGGCAATGTCGATTTTCTTTGCGTTGCTGAGATTTGTGTAATCTCGACAAGATAAGAAACAGATTTCAAATCAAGTTCAAATGGAAAAATTTCTTTTTTCTTAGCGAGCGACAAACTATATGGAATATTAATAAGCTGCATAAAACCAACGTGAATAATCATGCGATAAATTTGCTGATTTAATTGTTTGAGCTCATATCGATTATCGCTTGAGATATAAGGCTCATTCGTATTATTAATGTGAACAATTAAAACAGTCCCCGGAAATGTATGATTCAGTTTAAAATAATGTAATAAATTAGAAGTGCTGCGATGATAAGGTTCAGTAATAAAGATAGCAGAAGCGTCTGGCAAGTAATGTAAATTACCCTTTTCAAATTCTGAAATAATCTCATTAAAATCTTCTATTTCTTCATCACGAAATATTTTTCTAAGCGATTGTATGCCTTGATACCAAGTAATCATGATCACAAGGCAGACCATCCCAAAAAGAATAGGTACCCAGCCACCACTTAGAATTTTATGCGCATTAGCCGCTAAAAATGTCATTTCGATAAGGAAGAAAATGAATAGTGAACCAGCAATTTTAATCCATGACCATTTCCATAAAGCAGAAGCAATATACATCAATAAAATTGAAACACAAATCATATGTAAATTAACGGCGATACCATAAGCAAAAGCCATATTGCTGGAAGTTCTAAACGCTAGAACAAAGCTTAAGGTTGCAATCGCTAAGAAAAAATTCATTTTGGGAGAATAGACTTGTCCTTTTTCTTCACTTGAGGTTTGGACAATGCGTATTTTAGGAAATAAATCTAATAAAATGGCTTGCTTGGTAATTGAAAAAGTTGCAGAAATAACCGCCTGTGAAGCAACGATTGTCGCGAGTGTTGAGATGAAGAGTAAAGGATAAGCAAACCCTTTAGGAGCCAATTCATAAAATGGATTAACAATAGCTTCTGGATGATTGAGTACATAAGCTCCTTGACCAAAATAATTCAACAGTAAAGCGGGTAATGCTAAACCGAACCAACCTAATCGAATAGGAAAGCGTCCGAATTGTCCTAAATCAGCATAGAGTGCCTCGCCACCCGTTACCACAAGAAAAACAGCACCGAGCAAGATAAAACCTGTAATCCCATTTTCAGTTAAGAAATAGACAGCATAATAAGGATTGAGTGCTTGAAAAATAAGTGGGTTATCATTTAAATGAAGCGCGCCTAATGTGCCAATCGTGAGAAACCACAAAACAATAATAGGGCCAAACAACAGTCCAATTTTAGCGGTTCCATGATATTGGAAGAAATAGAGTACCATTAAAATAATCAAACTAATGGGAACGGTGTATTCTGCCAAAGCAGGAGAAATAACCTCGAGCCCTTCTATGGCACTGGTCACGGAAATAGCAGGTGTAATGATACCATCGCCAATTAAGAGTGCCGCACCAAAAACGGCAATGCTAAAAAAAACTTTTTTTATCTTTTTTTTGTTAACCAATGCTAACATAGATAGAATGCCGCCTTCGCCGTCATTATCTGCGCGTAAGACGAATATGAGATATTTGATGGAAATAATTGAGATTAATGACCAAAAAATAAGCGAGAGAACGCCTAAAATATTATCAGGGGTAATTTCTAAACCTTTAAGAGACTCTCTGAAGGCATATAAAGGACTTGTACCTAAATCACCATAGACGATACCAATTGCCGCTAATGTGAGTGACATTGTTCTTTTGGTGTTTTCTTTCATTGATCTACTGTTAATTTAAATGGTTTGTTTAAATCATTAACTCTATTTAAAGAGTAGAGTAAAAAGCGAAAAACCTTGTTAATTGTTGTAAATACAAAAAACAGAAAAAATTTGATTCAGGTGCTATTGTTAGTAAATCAATTAATAGAGGTTTATTAAATATGAACGCTCGTTTAGATTTCTATAAAACATCGCCTGAAACTTTTAAAGGATTACTTGAGTTAGAAACACTTGTGAGTAAATCTGGATTAGAATCATCGCTACTTCATCTTATTAAATTAAGAGCATCATTAATTAATGGCTGTGCTTTTGTGTTGATATGCATACGAAAGATGCAATTAAATCTGGCGAAAATGTACAACGTTTGTTTGCAGTCGCCGTATGGCGAGAAACTCCTTTTTTTACCGACCGTGAAAGAACGGCATTGGCTTGGACAGAGGCATTAACGTTAATATCTGAAACTCATGCACCGGATGATGTTTATCAAGAGTTGATGAAACATTTCAATGAGAAAGAGGCCACTGATTTAACGATAGCCATTGCCACAATCAATAGTTGGAATAGATTAGCGGTTGGTTTTCGTAAATCGCCTAAATGAACGAATTACCATCCTGATTTATAGATTTGACCGGTTTGCAATCCTTCGACGCTTTTACAGTAAGCTAATGCAACTTTATCAGCAGGGACAGGTTCATAACCTCGAAAGAAATCACCATAGGATTCAAGCGACTCAGTGATGACAGTGGGGCTGACAATATTAATTCTAATACCTCGTGGCATTTCAATCGCACTACCACGTACAAAGCCATTGAGAGCGGCATTGATCATGGAGGCAGAGGCACCAAAACGGATTGGATCATCACTTAAAATACCGCTTGTTAGTGTAAATGAGCCATGGTTATTGATTTGCTTTAATCCTGCATGTACAAGATTGATTTGTCCCATTAATTTGCTGTTAATACCGCGCATATGATCACTGGGAGTCATTTCTTCGAAAGGACCAAAATGCAGTTGACCCGTTGTTGAAATAAGCGCATCAAAATGCCCAATGGCATGGTACATTTTTTCAATGGAAGCCATATCTGTGATGTCGACTTGAAAATTACCATGCTGATGCCCAACTATCACAAGTGAGTGCCGAGTTTTGAGTGCTTTAACAACCGCACTCCCAATAGTACCAGTGCCACCGACAATGATAATCTTCATATGATATATTCCTATTAATACTATTTTATATATAACATAGCTGGTATTCGCTCCTGTATGTACATATAAGGTTTAGAAAGATATGAAAGCAAATGATAATAAGAAAAAGGACTTTGAAAATATTTTAAATGATGGTGGTTACGATCTCAACGAATTTGAATTTATTGATGAACCCATTTATGCAGGCGATCCAGAGCCTATTGCAACGAGAGTTATTGTTTCTCGCCATTCTCATCACATTACCCATCGTTACGAAGAGCGTATTGATAAAAATTGGTTACATGATTTTTTACTTGATTTAAATAACGGCAAATTTGGCAAACCCTAAGTCCCATCTTATTTAGCTAGTGTTCTTAAAGTTTGACTTAAGTAAGGAAATTTATTAAGTTTAAGACTTAATAAATAATGCTTTCATCATCACATGGGGTGATAATGTCAATTTTAAAAGTAACTTCATCTGATCTATTAAATACCATAAAAGAAGCAGGTTACGACGAACTTCATTTATTTAAACTGGATTTTGAAATCGTCGTAAAAAAATCATATGCTTTGCTGCATACCTTTTTGGAAGCATTACCTAATATTGTTATTGCCATTATTGTGTTCAGTCTTCTCATGCTGACAAGCCGTTTTTGCTGCAGTGTGATTAGGCGACGGCCAAAATTACCTAAAAGCGTTGCTTTGGTATTAGAACGCTTGAGTCGCATTGCATTTATGCTATTTGGTTTTTTTGTGGGTTTAGCCATCATCTTTCCTTCAATCAAACCGGTTGATTTGCTTGGTGGGGTTGGCGTCGTGAGTTTAATTGTCGGTTTTGCGGTTAAAGATCTGTTAAACAATTTTTTATCTGGCATTTTAATTTTATTACAGCAACCCTTTCGAGTGGGTGATGAGATCAAACACAAAGATATGGAAGGTGTGGTTGATTTTATTCATATTCGTTATACCGTTTTAATTGGCTTTGATGGTAGAAAATTTTTAATTCCCAATGGTGAAATATATTCAAATACCATTGTTGTAAATACCTTATCGCATTGCCGCCGTTCCTCTTGTGAAATAAGTATTGATCTGAATAACAATATTGAAGAAGCTTGCGATATTTTATTATCAGCTATTCAAGACGTTGAAGAAGTGATGGAAGAACCAGCGCCTAGTGTATCGGTTGCAAGTATTAATTCTAATGCGGTTACTTTGAAGTGTTCATGGTCAACAGGTCCCTTTAATGGTCAAATTTCTAAAGCCAAAAATAAAGTGTTAAAACAAATAAAAACCGTATTGCAAGGAGAAAATGTTAAATCTCCTATTGCCTTAGAATTGTTTTCCCAAACGTTATCAGTGGCATCTCCAGCGGAAAATGAATCACTTAAATTAACGAATAATATTAAGAGTTAATGATCGCAGCCAAAGATGTCGGATTGTGTCATTGCAAGCGTAGCTAATTATTGCAGATCTTGAATAATGATTTTTTTCATCTGCAGAAGATTTTTCATGGCTTTATTGGATTTATTCGGATCGGCATTTTCCAATAATTCAGGTAAAATGCTAGGTACGACTTGCCATGACACGCCATATTGATCTTGTAACCAACCACATTGTATTTCTTTGCCACCGTTTGATGTTAATTTTTCCCAATAATAATCTATTTCTTCTTGAGATTCACAAGGAATAACAAAGGAAACCGCCTCATTGAATTTAAATTCGGGCCCACCATTGAGTGCTTGAAATCCTTGTCCATTGATTTCAAAGTAAACAACCATAACAGAACCCTCAGGTTTACCATGAATTTCAAAACCTTCTTTGCCATAATGCAATATTCTTCCTATTTTGCCGTCTTTAAAAATAGAGAGATAGAATGTTGCAGCCTCAAGAGCCTCAGTATTAAACCACAGGCAGGTTGCGATGGATTTCATGAAATCCTCCCGCATTGAAAAGTGCTTATCTATCAATATAGAGTAAAAATTTAGCAGTACAGCTTATTTAATAATCGTGTGGTTACACTGTCCATTGGGTGCCAGCTATCGCCCAAACCATCCGGGCTTTTCCATAATTTTGCACCTTGCTGATTATACATTCCGACCGTTAAAATTCCAGCAAGTTGAGGATTGAGCATATCTTGAAATTGCCGTGCGACACTCTCTTCTGCTTTGGGGATGCCAACCCATCTAACAAAAAGTGTTGGATTTCGTGCTGCTTGACCTGCTTGTGAACAATAGACCGGTGTTACCACAGGATTATCTGGTAAAGAAAAACCAAAATCATTTGCTCTGCATACATTAAAACGTGGAATAACATCAGCAGGTGGTGTTGGTTGGGGAATACCTCGCGCTTTTTCTTTTTCGACAATCGCTGGTTTGATATAGAGTTCAATGGGTGATTCTTTAAAACCATGGAATTTTTTATTTAAATCATTATTTTGATATGGTGGGCACAGCGAACGATTTAGAAGAAATTGCAGCATGTTATTGCGAGCAGAGCGAAGCAATCTCCTTATAGATTGCTTCGTCGTTACACTCCTCGCAATGACGAAGGAATGATTTGTTATTGCACTTACCGTAATGACGGGAAAGGGATGAAAAAAACACAATCAAAGGCTTCGTCTTCTTCTAACCGGTGAATACGAATCATTCGAGCTTTCTTCAGAGGCTTCTGAATTTTCAGGGGTATCTGCTTGATCATAGTATTGAGCGCTATCTTCATCAGAGCTCCCATCTTGACTACGGTGTTGAACCCTGTCGTCGCCAGAATCATCTTCTTCAGCGCTATTTTCCTGATCATAATAGACTGTATTATCTTCATCCGATCCTTCTGAATCCACATTAGAGTCTTCAAAACTTTGACCACGCTCTTCTTCTTGGCTTGGTTCATTTTGTAATCTTAATGCAAATGCCCGATCATCTTCTTCTTGAAGTTGTTTTGCCAAATCTTCAGCCAGTGCAGCATCTTGAGAGATTTGAGCCCTTTTCAAGAGTATAGGGTCGCGGTAGGCCGGGGTAAAAGTGGGAGGTGATGTTTGTATAATTTCTATTTTAGAGGGCTGTAGCGCAATAGTGATTGCGTTTTTTGTGGCGCTAATGACGGCTGACTTCAGATCTTCATCAGCAATCTCTGGACCATATGCCAGTAAGCGAATGCTTAGCTTATTAAAAACATTTAAGCTTTGTTCATAAAGTTGTTCGCCTGTAATTTGATCTTGGCTAAATTTGTCTGCCGTTTCTGTATTTTTTTGTATGTCTTCGTCACTGTCAGGGGTTTTATTTAAATAATATTCGTGCACCAGCATATGAAGGAGGTGATAAAAATTATCCAACGCATTTTCTGCTTTTTCTTTATCAACATGGGACGCTAGGGTGGATGCTATATGTGCTTTTAAATCATGATCATCTTGATGAAAGGGTAAAGCGGTGGATTTTGCTGATATTTTTTCTTCGGTTATGATTCCTAAAAGATTGCCCAAAATTAGCTCTGTTTGGTCAGAAGGTAACTCGAGTTCTTTGATATTCTCTAATAACATTTGAACGATTGGAGTAACATAATCTCTTTCTAAACGGGCAGATTGTTGGGTGTTTATGGGTCCATTTTGCATACTATCTCCTAAATAGTGATGGTTGAAGAACTGAAGAATAAAAAGGGGATAATCGTAACAGACCTATTGATGACAAAGAAGAGGAAAAAAATGCAAGAAACTGATCGGCATCGCAGTTTCTTGCAGATAGTGAGAAAACTAAGTTATTTGGTTTTAACTTAAAAATTGCATGAATGTGATCTTTTAATCTTCGGTTTAGCAGCGGGAACCGTGGATGGTGTTGTATTGTTCTCAAATTGGCGTCGTAGTTTCCGTAATGGCGTAATAGGAGCAGCTTCGGGTTCAAGAGGGCGCTTTTCAGTGGAGCGGAGTTCTGCCACAGGGTTAGGAGTGTCTTTCGTGCCATGCTCTTTAAGTAATTTTTGCTTGATGAGTTCTTTATGTTCTTGAAGTTGCATGCCAATATAATCTCTTAATCGTGCTTTATAACCATTTAAAGAGCCCACTCCACGTGTTTGTGGATCAACATTATCTGCTAATGCCACTTTAAAGAAAAATCCAATTTCTTTAAGCTGTTCTTGTGGAGAATATTCATACAAACCAAGATGATAAGCGGTATAACATAACGTTAATATTTCTTCCTTTTGTTGAGTATCTTGCGTTTTAATATGAGCACTTAATTCTTCCAGTGCTTTTAAGTAATGATCAACTTCATTTGAATTATGACGGGCCGTTTCAATGAGATGAGAAAATACATTTAATGCATCTTGCTGCCATTCAGCAGAAGTAAAAGAGAATAGCATTCTTTGTAAAAGAGCCACTTCCGTGCCGTCAATAGGCATGCCATTCATCACGATAAATCGGGAAATAAGTCCTTCCAGTTGGTGAAAATCATCAGCGGGGAAAGAAGGATTGATTAAGGTTTGAAACATCGGGTTACCTCTTTTTGGTTTGTTGTATTTACTTTAAATAAAGTTAGTTGATTTTATCATGGTGTTTGTTAAAAAGTAATCATAAAAATCCCTACTTTAGACGCTATTTTTTGTCTTTTGCAGGAGAATACTGTAATTTTGTTGTTTTTATGCTTTTCTAATCAAGGATAGATTAATGAAGAATCCCATTTTTTACCGCTTTAGGTTACTGGCTGTAATCGTTTTAACATTCATTATCAATACCAATGTCTTTGCTGAGGTGAAACCTAATCCAACCGTTGTTTTAGTGCATGGTGCATTTTCGGATGGTTCTATTTGGTCTAAAGTGATCCCGCTATTACAAGTGAATAATATTAATGTTATCGCAACGCAAATTCCACTGACATCGCTCACCGATGATGTGGCAACAACACAAAGAACGATAGATATTACTTCTGGCCCCATTGTTTTGGTCGGCCATTCATATGCAGGTGCGGTGATCACACAAGCTGGGAATTCTGATAAGGTAAAAGCGCTGGTTTATATTGCCGCTTTTGCTCCGGAAAAAGGGCAGTCGGTATCTGATTTAGGAACTCATCTACCTCCTTCACCCGGTACTATCGGCTTGACGACGGACAAATTTGGTTTTTACCACTTATCAACCCAATCATTACTGGAAAATCTTGCTCCCGATATTCCACATCAAGAAGCATTAATATTGACTGTCACTCAAACACCGACTGCAACGAAGGTTTTTAATGAAAAAGTGAAAACAGCAGCCTGGAAAGATAAAAACAATTTTTATCTTGTCGCTAAGCATGACAGAATGATTCAACCCGATTTGGAGCGTCAATTTGCCCATGCGATGAAAGCAACAACCGTTGAAATTTCTTCAAGTCATGTTGCGATGCTTTCTCATCCTAATGAGGTTGCCAAGCTTATTATTGCGGCAGTTGAAGCGACAAGAAAAGAAAAATAAAATAGCAAACCGTGTCCTTTAAGGCGAAGAAAATAATGAAAGATCAATTCAAAGTAAAAAATACCTTAGGAAAAACGGTATTATTAGAATGGGAATATTTAGAACCTGATTCGCCACAATTTAATCAAAAAATAAGAAGTTTGAGTGACATTCTTGTTCATACTTATACACAGATGGAATTGCAATTTTCTCAAACATATCCACAGGCTGTACCGAATGAATTCTTTTTGAAATCACTTGCACCATTCATTAAAGCAGGTGAAAACATCGATTGGCTGTTGATAGAAGCAAAAATAAAAGATATTTTTCAACAATTTTTTGCTACTACCGATTTTTCACAGTTCGCAAAATCTAATGAAACTTACTTATTTATTGTCGCTAAAGATCTTGAAACTGGAAATCCATTAGGATTGATTCAATTTCTCATTAGCCCTGAATTTGGTGATGATGTCGTGAAAGTCTGTTATTTTGGTATTATGCCCATTGCGCAAAATCAGGGTTTAGATAAAATACTCATGAGTACTATTTTTAAATTGCTACCGGATACCCGTCGAATATTTCTTCACACACGCTCAAGCAATCAAAAAGCGATTGAAACCTATCGTGCCTGGGGATTTAAGCAATTTAATGAATCGACGCCTAATTGGCCCGATTTTGAATATATCACTAAAAATTCGACACAATTGCAGATGTTAGCTTTAGAAGTATAAAGGGATAAAAATGAAAACTTTGTTGCTTACCTTAAGTCTTTTAACCGTGTTTAATGTTCATGCAGAAGAAAAAATAGTTTTAATAGCCGATCCGGAAATTTTGGCTATTCCTATCCAAGAAAATAATGATCCACTGATTAATCTCGTCGATCAAAAAGAGATCACCTATGGGCCTGCACCTATTGATCCTAACAATACTGACTATACCAAAATGCGTAAAACGGTTTATGAAAAACTAAAACAAGCACAAAAAACATTACCGAATGGATTAAAGTTTTGTCTATATGAAGGTTATCGCAGCCTCGATTTACAACAGAAAATTTTTGACGAACGTTACCAATTACTACACAAAGCTAATCCCAAAATGACCCATGAAGAACTCTTTAGAGAATCAACCAAATTCGTGTCGCCTGTCGTTAATTTAGATGGGTCTAAAAATGTGCCTCCTCATTCTACCGGCGCGGCTATTGATGTGTATCTTGTCGATAGTCAAGGTAAAATCGTCGATATGGGTATAACATTGGATGATACTTACCAAGATTTAACCGGCGAGTTTTGTAAAACAAATTCTAATGTGATTTCACAACAAGCTAAAGAAAATCGTAAAATCATGAACACGGCATTAGAAGGCGTGGGGTTTGTGAATTATCCTACCGAATATTGGCATTGGTCATATGGTGATCGTTACTGGGCGCATCATGCAAAGCAAAAACAGGCAATTAATCATGCTATCAAACAATCTTAAGTAAGGTTGAATAGTAGAGGAACCCATATTGGGTTCCTCCATCCGCAGGTTACTTCGCAACGTGACTATCGGCAAGCGCCGCTTGCATGTGCTGTTCAATGACATGATTATCATTTTGAGCTGAACCCAAATGAATGGCACTAAATAAAGAAAGTAAGCCATGATTGCTGGATTCTGCTGTCGTATTTGTCGTCGCTGTCAGGGTGTTTGAGCTTAAAATCGAATCAATGGCTGTGCTTGCTTTGATCTCTTGACTGACAGGTGTGGGTGTATCGGTCAAGTGATTAAAATCAAGTGATTTCAGGTTCAAATCATTGAAGGAAATGGTATCTGTTACTTTGACATCATCAATATGAACCAGATAATCATCATTGGCTATTGAAACATCTAAACTAGGCGTGATATCAGCGGTGTGGATATTAAATGAGGAAGTTTCACAAGAACCATTAGCAGATTGGACTTTAAAATCAATTTGTTCATTGAAGGAATTGGGCGCATTTTCATGAGTGTAAGTAAAATTGCCATTTGCTTCAATCGTCAGTTGTCCATCATTTTCAGTATTAATGGTGGCTCCAGCGTTTGCTTCAATGGTGCTTTGATTTTGTGATGTGCATTTAAAAGAAAGTATTTCGCCGTCAATGTTCAATTGAGAAAGAACATTGCCTGTGATGCATAATTTGTCAGCAACATCCACTTTAGTTTCGGCATCGACAGTTAAGTTAATCAGTTCATGATTAGACTCACCTTCAGGAGAGCAGCTTTCAGATCCTTGGTGGTTAAAGAGGTCGACATCGATTTTAGCAGCAGCATCGACGACAGCATTAATCAATGAACCGCTATGACTAGGTTCTTCACCGCCTTCAGGATCACAGCTTTCAGTGCCTTGATGGTTAAAGAGGTCGACATCGATTTTAGCAGCAGCATCGACGACAGCATTAATCAATGAACCGCTATGACTAGGTTCTTCACCGCCTTCAGGATCACAGCTTTCAGTGCCTTGATGGTTAAAGAGGTCGACATCGATTTTAGCAGCAGCATCGACGACAGCATTAATCAATGAACCGCTATGACTAGGTTCTTCACCGCCTTCAGGAACACAGCTTTCAGTGCCTTCATGGTTAAAGAGATCGACATCGATTTTAGCAGCAGCATCGACGACAGCATTAATCAATGAGCCATTGTGGTTGGTCTCTTCGCCACCTTCTGGATTGCAGTTTTCTGAACCTTCAGAGTGCTTATTGAATAAATCTAAATCGATTTTAGCAGCAGCATCGACGACGGCATTAATCAATGAGCCGTTGTGATTGGTTTCTTCGCCACCTTCGGGATTGCAGTTTTCAGCGCCTTGGTGATTAAAGAGATCGACATCGATTTTAGCAGCAGCATCAACGACGGCATTAATCAATGAGCCGTTGTGATTGGTTTCTTCGCCGCCTTCGGGATTGCAGTTTTCAGCGCCTTGGTGATTAAAGAGATCGACATCGATTTTAGCAGCAGCATCGACGACAGCATTAATCAATGAGCCATTGTGGTTGGTCTCTTCGCCACCTTCTGGATTGCAGTTTTCTGAACCTTCAGAGTGCTTATTGAATAAATCTAAATCGATTTTAGCAGCAGCATCGACGACAGCATTAATTAATGAGCCATTGTGGCTGGGCTCTTCGCCACCTTCGGGATTGCAGTTTTCAGCGCCTTGGTGATTAAAGAGGTCGACATCAATTTTAGCAGCAGCATCGACGACAGCATTAATTAATGAGCCATTGTGGCTGGGCTCTTCGCCACCTTCGGGATTGCAGTTTTCAGCGCCTTGGTGATTAAAGAGGTCGACATCAATTTTAGCAGCGGCATCAACAACAGCATTAATTAATGAGCCATTGTGGCTGGGCTCTTCGTCACCTTCGGGATTGCAGTTTTCAGCGCCTTGGTGATTAAAGAGGTCGACATCAATTTTAGCAGCGGCATCAACAACAGCATTAATGATTGAGCCATTGTAGCTGGGTTCTTCGCCACCTTCGGGATTGCAGTTTTCAGCGCCTTGATGGTTAAAGAGGTCGACATCGATTTTAGCAGCGGCATCAACAACAGCATTAATGATTGAGCCATTGTGGCTGGGTTCTTCGCCACCTTCTGGATTGCAGTTTTCTGAACCTTCAGAGTGCTTATTGAATAAATCTAAATCGATTTTAGCAGCAGCATCGACGACAGCATTAATTAATGAGCCATTGTGGCTGGGCTCTTCGCCACCTTCAGGGTTACAATTTTCAGAACCCTCAGAGTGTTTATTGAATAAATCCAAATCGATTTTGGCGGCAGCATCGACGACGGCATTAATCAATGAGCCATTGTGGCTGGGTTCTTCACCGCCTTCGGGATTGCAGTTTTCAACGCCTTGGTGATTAAAGAGGTCGACATCGATTTTAGCAGCAGCATCGACGACAGCATTAATCAATGAGCCATTGTGGCTGGGCTCTTCGCCGCCTTCGGGATCACAGTTTTCAGTGCCTTTATGGTTAAAGAGATCTAAATCAATTTTCGCAGCAGCATCGACCACGGCATTAATGATTGAGCCATTTTGACTGGGTTCTTCGCCACCTTCTGGATTGCAGTTTTCTGAACCTTCACTGTGTTTATTGAATAAGTCTAAATCAATTTTAGCAGCAGCATCGACAACGGCATTAATGATTGAGCCATTGTGGCTGGGTTCTTCGCCGCCTTCGGGATCACAGTTTTCAGCGCCTTTATGGTTAAAGAGATCTAAATCGATTTTAGCAGCAGCATCGACGACAGCATTAATCAATGAGCCATTGTGGTTGGTCTCTTCGCCACCTTCTGGATTGCAGTTTTCTGAAGCTTCATTGAATAAGTCTAAATCAATTTTCGCAGCAGCATCGATGACAGCATTAATCAATGAGCCATTGTGGCTGGGTTGTTCGCCACCTTCGGGATTGCAGTTTTCAGAACCATCAGAGTGCTTGTTGAATAAATCTAGATCAATTTTCGCAGCAGCATCGACGACGGCATTAATCAATGAGCCGTTGTGATTGGTTTCTTCACCGCCTTCGGGGTTGCAGTTTTCTGAGCCTTCAGAGTGCTTATTGAATAAATCTAAATCGATTTTAGCAGCAGCATCGACCACGGCATTAATCAAAGAACCATGATGATTTGGCTCTTCATTCGATGGCGGGCAGTTTTCATTATTGCCACCTTGTTTATGATTAAATAAATCGATATCAATTTTAGCGGCAGCATCGACTACCGTATTAATAATAGAGCTATGGTGGTGACTTGGCTCTTCATTCGGTGACGGACAATTTTCATTATTACCAGATTGCTTGTGATTAAATAAATCAATATCTATTTTAGCATTCGCATCGATGGTTGATTTAATAAATGAACTTTGATGATTAGAAGGTTCATTATGCGATGATGCATGAATTAGATCTAATTGCGTGTTTGTATTGGCATTAACTTTGGCATTCAATAAATGTGAAGCTTTAGCTTCTACTGTCAAGTCAGTGCTGATAATTGTGTCGCTTTTAATTTTTGAAGTGTTAAGGAGATTATGAATAGCGTCGGAGAGAGAGGAATTTTTGTGAATGCCCATAATTGAATACCCCCAAGAACAGAAATACTATTGCATTCCATTACATAAAAATTAATTCTTCTGGGAAAGTGAACTTTGGTATTATTTTGAGTGCTGTTCAGCGCTAAGCCTGAATATTAAAACAGAACTAATAAGGCACTTACTTCTTGCAGATATCGAAATTTTTTTTATAACAACGTGTATCTGCCCATCTTTACCTTAATAAAATTACCAATCATTGCTTGAATAATGCCGTCTATATGGTGACGGTTAAAGTAAAGCTTAATTTATGTTAGTTAAAGTCTAGTAATTTAATTTGAGTACCTATATGAAACGTGGACCGAATCGACGTAAAAATATTAGATTTAAGAAGAGAAGAACAAATGCTTCTTTAGTGGCTGATATGCATGAGGCTGTGCTGAATGGGAACCTAAAAAAAGTAAAAAGGATATTAAGTCGCAACAAAGAAATAATTGATTTACAAGACGCAGAAGGTTATGCAGCATTACATCTTGCAGTTCAAAAAGAAGATTTTAAAATGGTTGAAGAATTAATTCGACAGGGTGCAGAATTAAATAGTTATAATTATTATGGTTTGTTGCCAATTCATATCGCTTTTGAAAATGAAGATATAAAAGAACTTTTATTGAAAAATGGTGCAGCGTATCCTCATTTATTCTCAGAATTACATACAGCAGCAAGTTTAGGCGATGTCTCAACAATGAGGATTTTGTTAACTCGGAATAATACTTTACTACATTCACTTGATATGCAAGGAAATACGCCATTACATAGTGCCGTTCTTAATAATCAGTTTGAAGCGGTGAAAATGCTTGTTTCACATGGTGCAAAATTAAATATCGTTAATCAGGCAGGTTATCCTCCTATTTGTGGCACAAATTCAGAGATTAAAAATTATTTATTAGAGAATGGTGCTGAAGAGTATAATGATGATTATGTCCCCATTGACTTAGCTAAAACTGAATTACACAATGCTATTGTTTTGGATGATTTAGACAAAATTGATGAGCTCGTAGATGAAAATAATGAGAGTCTTAATGTTGCCAATAGAGCTGGTGAAACCCCACTTCAATTAGCTATCACTTTAAAAAAATATGATACAGCAGTGAAGCTTATAAAAATGGGAAGTCGATTAGATGTTGTTAATATTTATGGTGAAACACCCTTACATTCAGCAGCGCTAGCTAAAAATTCCGTATTAGTGAAAAAGCTTTTAAAATATGGCGCAGCTTTAGAAGCAGAAGATAATCGTAATTTTAGAGCATTGCATTGTGCTATATCCACGGGTGATTTAGATTTGGTACAACTTCTCATGGCATATAATCCAATGCTAGAGGGATTAGGGCTCCAAACAAATGTGGTCGAAATGACGAAAAAACATTATAAACATACTCCTATGTCAAGGTTATTTAAACAACATATTGGGCTTTCAAAAGAACTATTGCATAAAGGTGAAAATGATTTTCGTCAACTACTTACCATGGAAATGCAAGTTGCTAAAATGAAACGAAAAAAAATACTTGTTATATTGGGTGAAACACATGGTAATTATAGAATATATCAAATCGAAAAAGTAATGCTTAAAGTTGCCCGTGAACTCGGGATTTTAAATGTATATGCTGAAGCAACTCAAGAAGATAATGCAGATTCTCCATTACAGCTTAAAGCAAAAGAGAATATGGGAATGAAACTAATAGCGGTTGATACGCATCCTGAGAGAGATTATTCTGCTACAGTTGAAGATAGGAATGTTTATATAGCTCAAGAAATATCTACCGCCAATGAGAATGGCGTATTGGTGACTGGATCTGATCATCTCTATGGGTTACTGAATGACGAGGAATCAGTCATTAACACTAAACAATACCATGTGGTTCCATTTAACCTGAGTAGCATAGCAAAACTACCGTCAGATACCAAAGAGCAAGTTTTCTCACATGATGCTTCATCAGTTATTCAATTAAACGCTTCTGGATTTTCTTCACATAAAAAGGTGATTGAAAAATGGAATTCTTCAACGAGGACAAGCAAGTTAAGCTATTAAGATTTTTTATTTCTTTTTGAATTTTCCAAAGCCTTTTGCGTGATGTCAGCATAGAGCTGAATTGCTTTTACGACGAGCTCTTGATATTCAGGGTATTTATCTGCAAGGCTTAAAACATATTTTGCGTCATTAAAGACGGCATCTAAAAAAGTTAGATCATTATCATTAAGGACTTCTCCTTTTAATACCTTTTTTTCCAAATCAAGCGCTCTAGGTAAACGGTGATCAGCAAATCGCTTCATCATTGCGGTGATCACGATTTCATCTTCTGGGCTTTTATCCATCTTTCCCTCACTACTTACCTTGTGCTGGATGTTTAAGCATTGCTTAAACATATTCATTTAAATATAGATTATGTTTACAAACATAGCACAGTAGGTGATGAGGGTAGCATGGATAAAAAACTGTTGTCAGGCAAAAAGGCACTCATTGTCGGGGTTGCCAATGAAAATTCAATTGCTTATGGCTGTGCACAGATGCTCAAAACGGCAGGAGCAGAAGTAGGAATAACCTATTTGAATGAAAAATCGAAGCCCTTTGTTGATGCGCTTGCACAAAAACTAGAACCAACTATTTATGAACGCTGTGATGTAACGATTGACAATGATCTTGATAACCTGTTTGATAAAATTAAGCAAAAATGGCAAAGCGTGGATATCATTATTCATTCTATCGCTTTTTCTCCCAAAGAGGATTTACATGGTTCAATTGTAGATTGCTCAAAAGCAGGGTTTTTGTTAGCAATGGATATCTCTTGTCATTCGTTTTTACGTATGGCAAAACTTGCAAAACCCTTGATGCCTAAGGGGGGAGCCCTCTTTGCGATGAGTTATTATGGTGCCGTCAAAGTCGTTGAACATTACAATCTGATGGGACCTGTTAAAGCCGCTTTAGAATCTTGTGTGCGTTATATGGCGGTTGATCTTGGGCCACAAAAAATTCGCGTGATTGCGCTTTCTCCTGGCCCTGTTAAAACACGAGCTGCATCGGGATTAGAAGATTTTGATAAGCTAATGCAACGTGCCGAGCAAGAATCACCCATGCATACGTTGGTCGATATTTATGATGTGGGTGCAATGGTCGCTTATCTTTCGAGTGATTATGCCAAAAATATTACCGGGGATACTATTTATATTGATGCAGGATTCCATCTTCTAGGTTAATAAAACTATATACTGTTGATACGCTTCTTTCTCAATAACACAATCAAATCAAAGCCTTATTATTCGAATATTTTGAGGAATATTAGAACAATGAGCTTTTTCATTTTTGTCTGATTTTTTTTAAGTTTAGTCGTATTTGATTTGATAACTGTCTGTGTGTGTTGTAGAAATAGGCCATCAAAAAAAATTATATGGGGATATCAACATGCTTAATGGTTCATCGGAAACAGTCGACTTATTTGGATTAAAACTGCGAAAAATTAAAGAACTAGGAATCGGCAGGAATGGTCTCGCAACGTTAGTAGAAGATCAAAATAGAAAGAAATACGTTCTTAAAACATCATACATAAGTGGTTTTGATTCTGTTGGTGAAGAAGAATATGCAATCAATAAGAAATTAGGCAGAGCTTATGGCTATCAAAAAAAAATTCCAACCCCTTTCCAGAATACAGGTCAAAATCGCTCATGCAATGCGCTACTTTTAAATTATTTTGAAGCATTTGAAAAAAATGGTTTTGCAGGATTTGTGTCACAAAAAGGAAAAAATCTTTTAAAGGCACTGAGAATGGTTGAAGCCCTTGAAGCGATGCTCAATAAAGGGATATGTCAATATGATGGTAAGCCAGATAATTTTGTCTGCTATGAACAAAACGGAGATTTTGATGTCAATATTATTGATTTTGGCAATGCCAAAATTATCAATCCTCAATCTTTATCACAACGTAAAATAAATGAAAAACCTATTATAGATGGATTTCTTAGTTTTGCATTTAGTAATCATGATGGTGAATCTGTTCTAGATCCAAGGGATAGTGATAAATTTGAAGGTGTTACGTCTTTTGCCGCTGCAAAGCAACGCATTAATTATCTATTAAGAATTGAGAATCAAGCTAATCCACAAGTTCAAATGCAGAATCGATACGCCGCGCGACATGTGAACCCACAAGTAGTACAACCTGTACAATGTAGAGCCTTACCACGAGTGGTGCAAGCTGTGCCAGGTGTACAAGCCACACCGCGTGAGCAGCCAATGCGACGTATTCAAGCAGCTCCTAGACCGCAGCGATCTATCGATCCTCAAGTTTATTTAGAGCGGTGCATAAAGAATGGCTTGCAATTAGGTGCACGGCACGCATTGCGTGATGGCGCAAAGATGACGCCTGAATTAGGTATGATCGTTAATAATGATGCCTATCAACGTAATAACCCTAAGATGACCAAACTCATGAATGATTTGGGTTATATTCGTCATGCAAATAGACAGCGCATCAGACAACGCAGATAACGGGTGCCCGTCATCCTAATATTGGGCCGAAAGATTTTTCGGCCATTTCACTAATTAGGGATTTAATTTCGGACATTTAGGATTAGGATCATCGCAAACGATACAGGTTGCCTTTGCGGTTTCTTTTGCAGCATTTTTAGTCTCTACAGAGTCTTTAATAGTTTGATATCGCTCTTTCAAGCGGGTATTAAAGCGATGAAGAGTCGGGGGGCGAGTAATGCCTTGCTGATAAGCCAACATATCGACTTCATTATGTCGAATGTAGTGTTTGGAAAGATCAATATTAAAATACTCTCCTAATAGTTCATGGAGTCTTGCTTGACTGTCTATTTTTTCTCGATGAGTCGTATTGTTATCTTTTGAAATACTAAATTTATTATTAGTAATATTGTAACGACCATTTTGTTGTTCGCTGATTTTAAATGGCTTGGTGCAGGAAAAAAATGTTTTAAATAAAGACTGAGTATTTAATACATTCGCATTTCGTTTATTTAAGTCAGCAAATGCTTTTTGGGTTACCGCTTTTTTACTAAATCCATAAATACTTTGAGGTTGGCCATTTCGGTAAATCTGTAATTCAAAAGTATATTCTTTGCTTGCGGTCAATCTAAATTTTTCAGAATATTGCTGATATTCACCCGGTTTAAGGGGTACTGGGGCAATAATACCTATTCCACCAAATGCTGCATCTACCAAGAATTTGTCATCGCCGATTTTCACAATCCCTGCGCTATGGCGAGGTCTTTTTCTTCGCGGAAGATGAGAACTCATCAATAAGTCTTCACCTAAAATAGGCCTCACTTTAAAGTTGAGTGCTTTTAACATGGTTTGTAAAAGGGTATTGAGTTCAACACAACGCCCTCCTCGGCCATTACCATGCACTAGTTTTCGAAATAGTGCATCAAAGTTTAAAGACGTTCGATGGTTAGGGCGGTGATCTAAATGGCTATCGTGAAGGCTAAGCGTTTCAAAGGGAAAGGCAAAGGAATGAGCCTCTACAATTTGAGTAAGGCATTCCAAGGTAACGCTAGGCTCACCTTCAAAGCCAATTTTTTTAAGGTATTCTTTAATTTGAACTGCAGTAGGGGGCATGGCTCGACATCTTTATTAAGTTTGTTATATTTCTAAGTATGTGCGAAATAGAAACTATAACAAAGATAGGGGAGCAAGATCTAGAAAAATAAGGTAATAGCGAATTTAGCCAAGCTTTTGACCCGTTAACAATTCAAGCGTTATCTGGCCTTCATAATCCGGGCAATCATAATTCACGATAAGTCGTTCGTTATCTATTTTTTGAAGCTCAAGATAGCCAGCATAGGCCCAATCAAATGGCTGTTTCCAGAATTCATCTTCCCAACGGATAGCAACTAACCCGTCAACGGTGGCGATGATCATGATTGAGAATTGATCTGAGACTAGTGTGTAATGTTGAGCCGATATGGTAGGTGGCAGTTCGTAATCTGTAATTGAAATACATTTTCTTTCTTTCATTAATTAAATAACGATATAACCGCCCATTGGCGCAAAGCATTAGCTTGTCATTTATGAGTAAGGGAGGGAAGCTATGACGCACACGATAAAAGCCGTCATCTAGCGCCTTAAAAACAACAGTGTATTCATCACCGGTATCAGTGAAAATTTTTAATAAGGAATTATATTCACCAAGAAAGGGGCCAGCTAATTGCCTTGTTTTATGTTCTAACAACAAAAGATTTAGCTCATTTTCATCAAAGCCGATATAAACAATGGTATCTTGCTTTGAGACGGCAGTTGTTATATCAATGGTTTCAATGTATGCCATGTGTTAAATTTTAATAATTGATTTTTTCTAGTGCAATTAGAGCAGAACTTTTAAAATCTAACAAGTTTTACTACATTTTGAAAAAAATTATTCAGTCATTTTCCCTAGCCTTTGATGAACTATTGTCTCATATGAATTTCTGGTTCTGTTTGGCATGTTGTTTTTAAAAGTGTATCTACTTTTTAAGCAGTAGTGGGCAATAGTTAACTAACTGTGGACCTGACGAAAAGTAAAATTATGCAAAGTAGAATGCTTGTGTTATGGCAAAGGCTATGTTAGGTTAAAAATCTCAATATTAAAAAATAATGAATTATTAAGAATTATCATGTTTCAAGCTCAAAACTGCATTCATTTTGTTTCTAAGCGCCGCGTTGCGAAGCAAGCAGTTTTGGCTGTATTTCCTATTGTCCTTGCGATTCTTCTCTTTTCCCCTTTACCCTATCTTAATTAGCTTTGATGTAATGCGATTAAGGTAGGGATACCGGGTCGCATTACAAACATTGATTATTTTATATTTATTCAAGAGGTGAGTTATGATAGGTGGACCCTTTATTTTCAATCTGTTTCGTGGGTTTTATGGTGCAGTTAGCAGCAAATTATCAGAAAGAGCAGTGAGTTCAATAAGAGAAACATTAAGAGAGTCTAATACGGATGCAGCGGAGCAAAAACCAAAGTTTGTTCCAGTATGGGCAATGATACCAGGTAAACCACGAAATCGATTGAAATAATCAGTGTGAAGACTCCCAAATAGGGTAGGCATTCTAATCACAATGCTTACCCTGTTAAATGAATAGATAATGGATATATAAAAATGAGCAATGGAATTAAAATGCCTAGCCTGATTTATGGCACTGCTTGGAAGAAAGAACAAACAGCCGGGCTTGTTGTTAAAGCCATCAAAAACGGCTTTAGAGGAATTGATACGGCATGCCAACCCAAGCATTATTTTGAGCCAGGTGTGGGTCAAGCGCTGAAAGATTTAGAGCTAATGGGTATTACGCGAGAACAACTTTTTCTACAAACAAAGTTTACCGCCATACAAGGACAAGATCCTCAAAATATACCTTACGATCCAAGTGTCCCTTTGCACGAGCAAGTAATGCAATCTTTTGCAACTTCAAAAGAAAATTTAGGAACAGAAGTTATCGATTCTTATATCCTTCATTCACCGCTCAGCACCCACCATGACACTATACAAGTATGGAGAGCGATGGAGGCAATTTATGAATCAGGCAGTGTTAAACAATTGGGCATCAGTAATTGTTATGATATAGAGAGTATGCAACGTCTCTATCAAGACGCTGTTGTTAAACCTGCTGTTTTACAAAACCGGTTTTATAAAGAAACGGATTACGATAAAGAGCTTCGTCAATGGTGCACAGAAAATAAAATTGTTTATCAAAGTTTTTGGACCTTAACGGCAAATCCCGCATTACTTCAAAGTAGCACTATCACCGCAATGGCAACTGCAAATAATAAAACGCCAGCGCAAATTCTATTTCGCTATTTAACCCAGATTGGCATCGTTCCTCTGACAGGAACAACTTCCGATAGTCATATGGTAGAGGATTTAGCAATCTTTAGCTTTGAGCTTACCGATGCAGAGATGGCTAAAATTCACCATTTAATCTGAGTGTGATTACAATACGGAATTCGATGCATTACACGCATTGGAACTAAGTTCAAGTAACCTTTGCCTAACAATTAGATTCATTAATCGAGATTATTTTATGAAAGTAACCCTTGATCTTGAACAGTTATTAGCGGATAAACACCTTACTCAGCAAGAATATGAAAAGCTAAAGATGCTGGCGAATCAATCAACTGGTTCGCTTGCCTTTAATATCTTGATTGGCTTTGGCGTGATTGCGGTGAGTGGGGCGGCATTAGCATTGGTTCCAACGCCGGTTACAGCCATTATTATTGGTGCATTTGTGCTTATCGGCGGAATTGCGTTGCTGAAAACAGGGGTTGCCCAGTGGAAACTGTTAGCGCAGATTTGTATCTTAGTAGGTGCGCTTATGTTAGGCGGGGGCATTCTCATTGCTGATAATGGTAATCCGCGAAGCTTTATAGCCATTACCGCTATTTATATTATTTCAGCAATTTTTGCCCAAAGTGGTTTGCTCACCACATTGGCCGTTTTATCAATTGGGCCAATCCTCGGTGCTAATTCAGGTTACATGCATGCAACCTATATGATAAGCGTACAAGAACCTTTACTGAGTATTGTGGTATTTAGTGTCATAGGGATAGGATTTTATTGGGTTTCACAGCAGATAATCCAGGCAAAAATTATCCCATTAGTTTACTCACAGCTTGCCATTATTGCTGCTAGAACCAGTTTGTTTATGGTGAATCTTGGTTTTTGGATTGGATCATTATGGGGCGATAAATTTAGTGAGCACTTAGCAAAACCTATTGAAATTTCTGATGTGACTTTTGCGGTGGTGTGGGCGATTGCATTGATTGCAACTGGTGCTTGGGCTTGGCATGAGAAACGTCGCTGGGTATTAAATGTCGTTGCTATCTTTGGCGCCATTCATTTTTATACCCAATGGTTTGAGCATCTCAACGCTTCTGCGGGTACGGTATTATTAGCGGGTATTATGGCGCTGGTGTTTGCGGTGATGCTGAAGCAGATAAACACCCTGATGGCGCAACAAAAGCAAAATCCATAATGCAGTGAAGCCATCTATAAAATGACTCTGCTCCAATCGCACTACTGTCAATTCATATTGGCATGGGGTGAAAATTTTTAAAGTCGTTGACGTTTCGCAAATTGCCCAGAATAAGTTGACACTCGTCGTTCCAAATCATTTTGCTGGACATGATTCCAACCAAAAGTGAGGAGAGGGGGCATGGCGCTTACCATTATTGGCTCTGCTGTTAATTGTATAATACTTTGTATAATTTGATGCTGACCACTTTGTACAGCACTCAATTTAACTCGTTCGTAGTCCGGATTATTATTTCTTGGGGCAGTCAATAATGCAAGTGTTAAACCCTGATGGCCGTTAAATGCAGCTGCACTTGCTGCTTTATTAAAATCAGGCTGCGTATTTCGAGAATCGAGCAGTAGTGCCATCGTTAACGCCGTGTGACCTTCACTGGCAGCACTGGTTGCAGCCATGTTGAAATCGGGTTCTAGGTTTTTTGGATCAGTCAGCAAAGCCATTGCACCCACATGATGGTTACCTTTTGCAGCAAATGAAGCCACTTTATTAAAATTAGGATGTGTATTCATTGGATCAGCTAATAAAGTAGAGGCAAGTCGTAAATGGCCGTTGCTGGCGGCATAAGATGCTGCCAAATTGTATTCAGGAAGAAGATTATTGGGATGCTTAAGCAACATGAAGGTCAGTGCAGAATGGCCTCCTTTAGCCGAGAGAGAGCTCAGTATATTGCATTCGATGATGCTTGGATTATCTAATAGGTCAAATAAAAGACGTAGATTCCTACCTTCCGCAGCATAGTGACTTATCTTTTTATGATAATTGTAATTTTCAGGTAAGCCAAGGGCACTTGGATTTTTAAGTATTTTTACTGCAGATTCTTCATGCCAACCAAAAACAAAATGGCCGATTAACTCAGCAGGATCTTTAAAGACATTATTAGGATGATTGTACAAAGTAAGCGCAACATCATATTGGTTATTTAATGCCGCATAATTGGCTGCTTTGTAAAAAGAAGGTTTGGGATTATAAGGAGAATTGAGAAAGCTTAATACGGATTCAAGATGGCCGCCAAATGCGGCATAGGCTGCAATACGATTGTAATTTTGTGTTATGCCCTTTTCTTCCAGTTTACTTCGGTAATGGTAGTAGGTTTCTAAATTGCCAGTGATAGCTGCACCACATACAAAGTCTTCTAAATTGACGTTATACTTTTCCAAGAATTGACATGCGGCAAAATCACCCTCTAGCACTAAATACATTGCGGCAGATAATTTTTTGTTATCAAGGATATTGATATTAGGTCCATTGAGGATGAGCGCCTTCATTTCGGGATGATTGTGCTGTTTTGCGGCTTTTATAATGTTTTCGATAAAAATATCAACATCAGTTTTTTCAATATCTGTTTGTATTTTTACATATGAATTTGTAGATGCACCAACACCGCTGGTCATAGAAGCCACTCCTAATCAAAGAAGTTTGCTAGTTTGCTTTATTCAAACATGAGGTGCAATCAGAAAAAGTCTTACTTTTTCATTCTGCGTCTTAGGTAAGATAGGTTCGGCTGGGTAAGTGCCGAACCCTTTCTTTTATCGTTTACAATGACGTTTTGTGTTCTTATTGCATTCACTATCGCTGGTATCTGTTTCGCGCTTTAATCGTTTGGCGGATTCCTTTTTTATTTCTTTCGTTTTCCAAGCTAGATAGGCATTGAAATCAAAGTTGCTATCATCGTTAAGATCTTCTGATTCATTGCTATTGTCGCAATCACTCTCTTCGCTCTCATAATCACTTTCTGAATCAGGCTGAAAATCAGCATCAAGCTCGCTATCATCGCTCTCATAATCAGTTTCTGAATTAGGCTGAAAATCGGCATCAAGCTCGCTATCATCGCTCTCATAATCAGTTTCTGAATTAGGCTGAAAATCGGCATCAAGCTCGCTATCATAATCGCTATCAGTCCCTTCACCGTCGGAGCTGCTGTCCGTAGCAGGTTTGGGTAACAATATTTCTTCAGTGCCTTTTAGTTTAACTGCTGAAGACTGGGCAGCGGTAGAAAATAAATTGACAATATGGCTTGGTATTGAAAATAGAGAGTCCCAAAGGGTCGAAGAGCTATTCGAAGAAGACTGTAATTCAGGAGAATGTCGATCAAAATCACCTAACATATTGTTTACTCGCAATGTGGTACTAAAATGAATGCAATTTTAGCATTTGACATTTGAGGCATCTGTAAGAGTTTTGCTTAGAAATGAATTGTTTCTATAATAAAGGCTTGATAATGTTCATTATTTTGCAATAAAGGCATACATTGCGTCGATAAGATGTATGCCTTTTAAGATGGAAGGTCGTAAACTTAGGAGTTATTTTTTTCTTGATATACCACTAAAATTTAAAGAAAAATTTGGCGAATTTTATTATGAAAGCAATAAAACGACGCAGTTTATGAAGGTGAAGAAGTTCCTAGCCCCAATTCTCCTGATGAAGGCGTTCAGCATAAACCGTAAAAAAGGGGACAAGTCAACTTGCCCCCTTCTACTCATCTGCTCACCAATACCGATATTCGCTGCGGTAAAATTAAAATAGCTTAATAATCAATGAAATAAAGCTATATTGCAGAAAATCTAGGTAAAAATCTGATACCTCCCTCTGATAGCTTTAATTAATATTAATCAAAGTAAATGACAAATTTACGGGGGAAATATGCCAAATTTAGAAAATGATAATGTTTCATATTCACAGGTTTCTTTTGAAGCAGAAGAACAATCAGAACCTTCGAGCAGTACCATTGACTATAAAGCGATCTTTGATCATTCTGAAACCTTTGATTCAAATGAATCTTCTGTTTATACAGAAAATTTATCATTACACGCATCTGCGTCCGTTAATGAAGTTGCTGGTATCTCTGATGCCAGTTTTGATGAGAATGAATCTTCTTCTGAGTCAAATTCAGATGATTTTAGAAATAAAGCAATAACGTTCAGATTAGCAACAGAAGAAACATCTGTAAAACCAGTAGCACCTGTAAAACCATCAGCATTATTTACGGTGAGTCAGATGGAATGGAGGTATGCAGAAGAATTTTTTGCGAGCTCTCCTCATGCTATCAAATTTGATAAAAAAATATCGAAACTCAATCACTCTTTTGTCAATATCAATGGTGAAATCTATGCGATCCATAATAGACACATTGATAAATTTCCCATACCGCGTGGTACTAATGCTAAAATTAAACGTGTTATCAATAAGCAAGGAGAAGATTTTGGGTTAAGAATTGAAGGTGCAGAGAATACAAAAATTGGAGAAGATTCTCGTATTCTGAATAAACTCGATATTCTTCGTGGTGAAGAATTTAGAAGTTACAACAAAACCTTTAGAAGTATGAAATATATACACCCCACGTATAAGCACTATAGCGTATTTAAATATAATGACGGAGTATCTTTAGATCATTTTCTCAAAAATAATGTACTAAGCCAAATGCAGAAAATTCAAATTGCGAATGCTTGTTGTGAAGCGTTACGTGCCTTGCAAAAAGAACGGATAGTTCATGGCGATATCAAGCCTGCCAATTTGGTGATTAATGAAAAAGATGGCAATTATACCATTGCAATGATTGATTTTGGTTTTTCAAAAGAATTACCTCCTGGCCGTGATTACATAAGGGCAAAAGGTCTAGGGTCGAAACCTTATATGGCCCCTGAGATGAAAGAGTATGATTACAGATCACGATATTCCTTCGCGTCTGATATTTATGCAATGGGTGTGATGTTTAATCGTGATATAAAGTTGGGAAGGAATTTCGATTTTATGACACATTTTGATCCAAATCATCGTCATAATGTAGATTACTGCCAACAAGTATTGGCAAATATGCGGACTCCCGCTGTACCCCAGCTGATTGTCACTCCCGTTCCAGTAAAGAGCCCTGCTGTGTCGCAAAGACGAGAAGAATTTTATGTTACTTTTGCGCAAAGAATGGAATATCAACCCAATCCTGACATTAAAGTACAGCCGGAAGAGAGTGGGATTAATTCACAATGGAGAGCGCTTCTAGAGATAGACGTTCTGCAACGATATCGAGAGCTAAAGCATCAAGCATCCAAACCCACACAATGGATGAAAACCTTGGGTAAAAAAGTCAGTGATAAGCGTGAAATGCGTATGGCATGGTTAAATGATTTTGAAAGATTAAAATATAATATTCAAGGTGAAAATCTATCTACATTCGAGAAAGCAAAAATAATGTATGCCGTCGTGCATGATATGGAAAGAACGATTCGAAGAGAGCATAACCTGTACGAATCGGCGCTAGCTAGCTTATGCGTTGAATTTAAAGATAGTATTAAGGCTATGTATGCATCTGACAGAGTTTACAAATTTAGTTTCGAGAATCTTGAAAGTGAAGAAAGGCTCTTAAGACACTGTTTGGAAAGTGCTGCTCTAATCATACATAAAAGCGATACTCGACCTAACTTTGTACTACGTTAAATGACATGTAGGTAACAAGAGGACTAAAATTTTGGTAAATCCTCTTGTTACTAGCTCATCTGCCTATCGTTCGTCTCGTTTTCTTTTTAGTACTTGCCGTAGTATGGGTGTGATGCATTTCTCTTTTCCTCACAATTTTTTGGTGGGGTAAAAAATGCTTTTGTGGTGGATGTTCATTAGCCTCATTTTTTTCTTGATCGAGTGCAGGAGTAGCAGTCGCAGCTATTTTAGCTGAGATAGTGCTCCATTTTTGATGGGTACTATTCACTACAAGACCTAGCAGACAGCCTGTGAATCCCAAAATGAGTCCCTGACTTAATGGTAATAAAGCACAACCAGCGATTAAAATAGCAAAGCATGAACCCATTAAGAGTTTTACAGGGAATTTTCTGTTGGTGTTTTGATTGATACTGGGACGTTGAGCTGTTTCATGTTGAGCGTTACTTCTTTTGCCTTTATTAACATGAGCACTTTTGAGCTTGCCTTGTCGACTGTTCTGTTCATTTTCCCATGTTGTAATCAATTGTATAGCGGGCTTTTGCAGGTCGCCTCTACTTTTTAATTTATGAATAAGTGTCGCAATAGCTTTTTCAAGAGAACAACGCTTACTGCTTTGCGTATGAATCATTGGTTTAGATAGAATAGCGGGTAAACGCAAGGACTTACGCATTGTCATTCCTAATGCATAAACGTCTGAAGCAAATGAATATTCTCTTTTAGATAATATCTCGGGGGCAGTGTAACCCTTTGTACCTCTGGCACGATAGGTTATGTTATTGGTATTTTCGGGTAATACAAGTGAATAACCTAAATCGATGGCTTTCATCTGGATGTTCTGATTTTCGATACTACCTACAAAATTTCTTCCTTTTATATCACCATGAATAACACGTTTAGCATGAAAATCATGTTGAATCGCTTGACAACATTTGATGGCAATAATCAGTTTTTGGGTGTAACTTAACTTATTGTTGACTAATTTTTTTAATTCAGTTCCTTCAATATAAGGTAGCAAGGTATAGCGTTTGTTCTTTGATCCTCTTGCAGCTTCACCATGATAGTAATCAGCCTGTTTCATCGCCATTAATTCAGTATTATTCGCTTTTCTTAAAGTGCCTTTTTCAATCTTAATCGTGTAAGGTTGGCCATCTTGCGTTTGTGCTATTTTAGCAAGCCCATACCCCCCTTTACCTAAAATACCTTCTTTTTTATTTGCTAACGCTACAATTCTGTCATTTATTTTTACGAATGAATGCTCTGTGCCATTTTGCGACTTTCTACTCAATTTAGGATCTTTATTAATTTGTTTTTGAGTAAGCCTCGCAAAGAATTCTCGTGCTTTTTTCCATTCGTTGGCTGTCACTTTTAAAAATGGCATAGTGCTGTCTCATGTAAATAACGGGTTAAAGTTGTAAGGCCTCGTTTTATTTATTTTTCGAGGGTCGACAGCTTAACATAGAGTTTCAAGAAAACTTAACTTTATGACTAAGAAAAGTTGGTAATTTAGTGTATATCAACGTAATTCTTACCTGATGATGAAAAAAAACTAAATTGAGAGATATACCCCTTCCCAAGCACCGATCTTTAAGTATGTTCGATGCTTTTTATTTCTTGTCCTGCTATTTACCTTTCTCATCTGAAATGATGTTATAAAAATTTTAATGGCTTGTAATATGGCATTTTATTATTAACATCTTTAAAAATAATTAGAAATCAAAGTGAGATGTCATGGCGTTAAATAGAAGATTAAAATCCTATCTGGTTACCTTGGTTAACAAAGCTATTATCCCTCAGGATTTGTTGGATGAGATTGTTTCTACTGGGGATATCAATGTACTCAATGAAGAAGGTATTGGTCTAGTACAGTATGTGTGCTTTAATGGTAATGTTCAATCGTTAAAGACATTAATCAATCATGGGCTCGATATTAATCACATAGATTCTGATTCAAATTCTGCTTTGCATGTCGCAATTTTAAATAAAAACAAAAGCATCATAGATTTTCTCTTACAGTCTAATATCCTAAAAAATCCATTGCAAACCAATTTCGAAGAAATGAATGCATTACAGCTTGCGGCTCAGAGAAAAGATGCATCAGCACTTATCACACTATTGAAAGATAGTCGATTTAAAGGGTCTTTAGCTCATAAAGATATTTTTGGTAGGACAGCTTTAGATATCGCAGCGAATGCAAAATGGGATGAAGGTATCAAACTGCTTTTAAATAATAAGCATATTCAACCCAATACAATCGCAGGATATGGCAAAACCTTCTACGATATTGGTCAACTTAACCTTGAGCAAAAGCTTAGGAGGTTTTTAGATAAAAAAGGCCAAAAGGCATTAAATGATGTTGGTAATTGTAATGGTTGGTCGTTTTTATATATGGTTTATTTAACGCAAGGAAGAGAGCAAGAATATTTTGATATATTAGAATTGTTGATAAAATGGAACGGTAAAAAACAATTCTTAATAAACGCAAATAATCTTCCAGGCTCTTTGCGTAAGCTCTATAAAAACCCAGAAGAAGTATTTAATCAGTTGCTTAATGATCTTGCAGTTTTTCATTCCGACTCTGCTGCAATAGATGAATTGCAACTCAATATTCAACAAAGAGAAAGAATTAAACAATATGATTTAATAAAAAGTGCTGCCAGCAACCGAAGTCTGCGTCACCTGTTTGGGTATAACCGATTATCATTAAGTAAAGCACAATTAATTGAAATGTTAGCGTTTATGCAGCGTTGGCCTGAAACGGTGGTTGATATTCATTTGCCTGAACATGCAGTGAGCTTGTATGTAACCAAAGATAGGCAATTTAAATATTATAATTCAAATGCTAAGAATAAAACGCAACCATTTACTTGTGCACAATCCTTGGCTGAGCATATTATAAAAAGTTTTTATATTAAAGAAAACAATTTGGCTCCGGGTGAAAGCATCGATATTGGTTTTGATGCTTATAAGTTTTATAACAATCCCAAAATGACAACAAAAAATGAACGAGCACTAAAAGCGCGTTCGCAAGCTAAGGCTTCTGCTAATGGATTTACCCCATTACATTACGCAGTAATGGAAAATGATGAACAAAAAGTAATCAATATATTAAAATCAGCACCACAGTCTGCTTTAACCCTTAAAGATCAACACGGATTCAGCCCTGTCACCCGAGCTATTATGCTTAAATCTGAAAAGATATTCTTAGCTTTACTAAGATCCTACGCCAACAAACAAAATGCAAAGGATGTTGCCGACGTGTCAAACATAAAGATAACGCATTGTTGTGCGAATGATGAAATAGCATTCCTCGCTAAACTTGCTGTTGAAGGGAAACTCAATCCACACCTTGTGATTGATAATGAGGGTGGAACCATATTGTCTCATGCATTAAGTTATGGCATCGATGTTGACTTGCAGAAACGGTTGCTAAAAGCGCCTAGTGTTGATATTCATCGTGTAGATCAATCGCAGAAAACGATATTGCATCATGCTGTTGGTAATGGAGCAGATAGTCATGTTATTAAAGCTATTACTAGTTTAAAAGGTTTTAATATAAATAAGCAAGACATCCACGGAGATACCGCATTAATGATTGCGGTAATGGATGAAAGTAAAGATATCGTTAAAACATTATTGGATAGCGGTGTCGATGTCCACGTAAGAAATAAAAGTGGGCAATCTGCTTTAGATCTAGCCATTCTTTTTCGTAATGAGCCGATAGAAGCCTTATTAAGCCAAAAGCAAAATGAAAAGCAAAAGCCACCTCTTATTTTTTCAAAGCAGCGATCGCAACAAACACATTATGATCATAAATCTCAAAATCTTGAAAGAAAAGTCAACCGCCTGCAAGGTGTATAAGTATGTACACCTTTCACATCTTACCAATTGTTATTCATTTTGTTCTATAGTGATGATTTAATTTATAGACAACATCAAGTGTGAACTGGAGGTTTTATGAGTAGCTCAAGTGGCCCTGATAGCTCATCATCGCTCATCAATCGCATGTTTGATTATCAACAAGAAAAGAATGCACTCAATGCTTACTTGACGTCAGATGCGGTTAGAATAGCCTCTGAAGGTGGATTATCATATGCTAATGGCTACTTAGCAGAAGTGTATTTCAAAAAAATTACTGATTTGGTGGATAAACACCATCTGCAGGCACAAAAATCAAAATGGCTACAAGTGGCAAAAGATGATTTTGCAAAATCGATTGCGATTGGTGTGATTTGCCATCCTGGGCAACAAGAAGTCCAAGCGTATGATAAATGGAGTTCAGGCAAAGGTGGAAAGGGTTCCTTTGGCTACTATCTGTATTATGCCTATGAATCGGTCTCGGGTAAGCCTGGCAGCGATGCAAAGTTTAAACCACCTCTTTTGATGGATAATTTTGAAGCCGATCTAGCAACCCTCAAAGAAGTGTCAAAACCGCGTGCTAAGCCTTAATTTTCTCCTTCTCTAAAGTATACGACTTGCTGCGGCTTGCCGCAGCATCCAGGAGAAGCTCCTTGTTTAGCTTTAAAGAAAGAACTCTCCCTTTTTACACAGCGGTTTGTCTCATCTTAGCAATTGTATTTCTGGGCTAGGTGTAGGTGCCTCATACTTTGGACACCCAGGATTGGCGAATGTTTTAAATGATATTGGTCAGTGGCTGCTTTTTGCCGCTTTTATGCTGTTGGCACTGATGATTATCTTGATGAGTTTTTTACTAAATTCCTTCATGTGATAAATGCACTGCAATAAGCTCATTGCTTTGGGTAAGGGTTTAGCGTAAGAAAAAATCTTATATTTATGTCATGCCCAATTTGATAAGATTTTCTGTTTTATTTTTACAAGTGAAAAGAGTTTCTAGATGTGGATGGATATATTGGAGATATTTCAAAATGTCATTACTTTTACAATTTACGCACAGTTTTTATATATCCTAGTTGCCTTGCTTAAGTTTTATTTGAATCTTAGAAATTACATAAGAGAAGAAGCAGTACAAACAAGACAAGATACACAAGACCAAGTTGCGCAACACCTTCGACAGCGTCTTGGGAACTTAGTCATTCTTCATGGCACAGAAGAAGATTTACTAATTAGATTAGCGACAATTCAGAATAATGTAACAAGTCCACCTTCTATATTGCGTTTATATATGCATTATTTTCAAGATGGTCATATTGAAAGAGGTTTAAACCAGTCTGATGCAGAGAGTGAAAATGATATGGTGATACGAAGAGATGGGACTGCTCCTGCTGCTTAGCACTTTCTTAGATTTACTCCTTCAATTAAGCAATTCAATATCTAAATGTTGCAATAAACTCATTGCTTCGGGTAGCGTAAATTTTGCACGTTTAACATCATTCTGAAAAATATTGATATTGTAATTAATAGCCTCCGCAAAATTGGCTTCTGCTAAGTGTGTTTGGTTAAATAAGCTATTGCTAAAATCGGTATGGCTAAAGTCTGCCTGGGTTAAATCCGCTTCTCTAAAATCAACATCATGTGCTTTGCATTCTGTCATGATCATTTCGCGTAAACTTAAGTTCAAAAAAGAAGAATCATTCAAAATACATTTTTGAAAACGCAGTGGGCTGCCGAGTTTTATATTAGGCCAGGCAGCAGTTGTCCAATTGATGCCAATCGCTTTGGATTCTTCAAACAGTGTCTCGAAAAAGGAGCACTTTGCTACTTTGATTAAACTTAGATTACAACGAATAAAATGGCATTCATGAAATTTGCATTGCATAAAGTGAGCATGGCTAAAATTGCAGCCTGAGAAAGTACAATTATCAAATTCGGTGGAATCGATGGTTTTCTCAGACCAATGGAGATCTTTAAAATGCCGATTAAGATAATGGTGATGGCTTTTCATGATGCTAGCTTAAACATTAATGTCATGCTGATATCATACCGAATAAGTAAACCAGGCAAAATGAAGGGATAAGCAAGAAATGGTTTATTTAATCAGTTATATAACATATATTGTCAAATAAAATGAACCTTAAGATAGTTAAAAATACCAATAAGCACTAAAACTACATTCGAACCTGTTGATGTTAGCAAACTTCATTTGTATAATACTTTCGTTTTTATTTATCCAACATACAAATTGGGATAAAGGGAGCACGAACTCTTTTTTTGTTATAGGTATTAAACATCATGAATATGACACCATTTAAATACGGCGCTGGTGCGATGGCGATAATTGCGGCTAGCATTGGCCTGCATACACAAGGGTGCTTTGCAGCAGCAGTATCCTTTTTGGGCATTAACAATATGCCATTCTTTGCAGGTATATTTAACACACAACTCGCCAGTGGCGGGCTCTTTCTTTGGGGTTCATTAGGCGGAACTTTCTTGTTAACCGCTTGCGCTATCGCTTGGACTTATTATCTTAGCAAAACCGTTTATCATTATGTGACGCAAGCAACAGATAAAGTGAAATATGATCAAGCTTTAGAAAGCACCAGAAAGCATATCAATGACATAGAAAAAGAACTTGTTCTTTGTAAAGGTATTATTAATACCTTAAATGATGCATTTGAACGAGCCGAACATGCGCATTTTGACGAAAATGGAAAGCTTATCACAAATGATCAGCCAGCTCGTAATAAGTTGCAAATGTTGCAATGGCAAGAAAAGAATTTGAAGAAAATTAACGAAGTCAAAAACAAATTTCAGCGTGCTGCGCTTAAAAGACGCATTGAAGGAAAAGTTGAAAGAAAACTAGATACACCTTCAAAACATGGATTTAAACTCTAATTACATTCATGTTGGCAGCAGAACCGTCAAAAGGATTTTGCTGCCATCGAAATCAAGGATGATCGCTCGTCTGTCTAGTCAATTTTTTTTGCAGTAGTTCATTCACTGCTTGCCTATGTTTCTTTTTAGATATTTTTAAATCATTGGTAAAATGCGGTGTGATAGCTGGATTAGGCTGCTCATAGCTATAATCATTTTGTTCAAGTGGCTGATTTTCTAAATTGACTACCTTGCGAGATGGCCTTTCATCGGGAATATTGGGTACTTTCGGCAAATCCACTGTAGAAAGCGTATCAATGCTCATTTTTCTTTCACCTGAAATGAATTCTCTAGAGCTATTCTCTGTGTGGCTGCGTTTAAATACGGGGGTTCTTGAAGGACTTTGCGCTAAATTAGTGGATAAGTTATCGATGCTCATCGTCTTTTCACCAGAATGTTGAGTGCGTGGGCTACTTTCTCGACTTGGGCCACGAGATCGGGCACATTGACCCGCACTGATTGTCCTACTTTTAGGACTGTTGGTTGATTTTTCTTTAGAAGCTGAATCAAGGCTGAACGGCGATTCAGCTTCACGTTCAAGCGTATTCTGTGGTTTGGGTAATAATTCAAAAGGAGGATTCAATCTGTATAACTCAAACTCGAGGTTATAGGTAGTTTCCATAAAACAGGTTTTATATTTTGCTTTACAATGCAAAATAGGTAACAGTAATTTTCCAAGGAGTTCAAAATCACTCACCCCGCTATTTTCAACCAAAGGCAGCTTATCACGACAATAAATAGCGATTCTTGGAATGGCTGAAGTGGTGAGCTTAAGTAATTCACGTTGTGGTTTAAAATTGGGTGAAGGAGAAAAGAATATTTTTAACGTTGAAAAGGTCTCTTTTGTTTTGCTGTCAAGCAGTTCATAAATTTGTTCGGTCTCTCTATGGCTTAATGTTTCTAGCCCCAGGTAAATGGCACAAGCCGTATTGCAATCTGCATCAAAGTCAATGCAATGATTCAAACAAGCGACAGCTGTAAAGGTAAATAATTTGAATGCGCTGGCTTTCCTTTTAGTGGCATGTTGTTTTTCAACGCAGTTTCTTACTAAGATGGCAATAGCATCCCATCGTTTTTCGAAAATGATAAAATGTGGCGAACTAATATCTCGTTTTGCTTTATTTACTCCCCAGATATCACCTCTAAATTCCTTTAAATCAGTATTTCGAAGCACTTGCATAATAGGAATACGAAATTCGTTTGCCAATGTTTTTGCAATGGTAGTCATATCAGAAGGATTGTCGTCTAGGGTTTTTTCAATATATTCATAAATTGATGGCTTGCGTTGATAGGGGTGTAACATAAGAAAATAGTTTAATTGATGGTAATTTAAAAAAACTGCATCATTTCTTAAGTTTTGTATATGATTGAATAAATTCAGTAACCCCGCACAGAGGTCAGTACTATAAAATTTATGAAGATGTGATTTAAGTTTGATATCAAATGAATCAGAAAAGTCGTAATTTAACTCTATATTAAATATAAAAATTTGCTTTAAAACATAGAGTCCAATCAATCTTTGAATCCCATTGAATGTCGGTGTTAATGCTGCAAGTAATTCTAAAAGCTCATCAGGTGTGAACTGATCAAGCAATCCTAAAGTGCATTGATTAATATAAAGAACATCGAACTGACGAATTTTTGAAGGATGGGTACCTGAACAAAGTTTATATACAAACATAGCCGCATTAGCTTTTCTTGTATTTTCAGGGAACAACAATGCTGTCGTTTTTTTACCTAAGGCAGTGTCATGATGAAACGTTTTAGGTAAACCATGCTTTACCAATAATTCCTGAAAACTATACTCAGACTCTTCTATTAATTTATATAATACAGAGGCTTTGTATTCATAACGAGGAAGTAAATTAAACAACATCTCTTGGATAAAGCTAGCAAGCGCGTCATTCTCTAATGTTCTGAATGTTCCTTTTAATTTTGTAGCGCTGGCAGGTGTAAACACGGCATTGTACTCGATTAACAGTAGCATAATCTCTTTTTGCTTATGTAGCAAAGCATAAAAAATCAATGGCATGCGAATGGAGGGTATTATCGTGACGGACTTGAGCAATAAGTTTGGATCACCTTTTGTTTTTAGGTAATTTTCAATTTTGGTTATTTTTCCCAAAATAAAATCGATTTCACTTAAAGTAATAGGAGTAGCATAAGTCGGTTTTTCTGTGTCATATGTCAAGGGTAGAACATATTGGCTTTGGTTTAGCCTGGGTGGGTTTGCCAATTTCGTTTCATGCATAGTTAATTTTAACTTTTCAAAACGTCTGGCGAGTTCCGAAAATTGGCTATTTTTACTATTATCTTGCACTTTTTCATTTGATGAAAAAATATCATCATAAGTTGCTATGGGCATGGCTTTGAAAAGAGGTAAACTTAAAGCCATCATTAAATGATCTTTGGCGAATGAGGGTTGCATGTCATCAACCATTTCTTGAGGTGTTTTCAACATGCGATTACGAAGCATTAAATTGCATTTAGGATGTGTGCACAATAATTCAACATACTTTGGAGATTTATTAAGTATCGCTTCGTGTAATGGCGTATTACCTTTCAAATTTAAAGGATTCAGTATAATGGTTGGTTGTGTTATGAATAACATGATTAAATCACACGCATCCGAACCATTCATTGCTGCATGATGTAATGGGGTATTGCCCAATTGATCAGCTTCATTTAAAGGAAAATTGAGATCAAGTAATAACTTTGCAACTTGCATTAAGCCAAGTTTACTGGCGACATGAAGAAGATTTCTATCATCAGAATAAGTGGTTTTAAGGGTAGATGGGGAAACAAAAAATATTTGCTTTAGCGCATCGCATTTTTCAGCTTCTGTTCTTATTGATATCAGAATATCCATAATTTCTTTAGATTTATCATTTTGCAGCGCCGCGTTCATTGTAAGCATCTGATTTTCTCCTTAATTGCGTAGGAGATGGTACTGGATTTACCATATTAATTTTACTGGATGAAATGGCGGTTTTATTGATGTTCGAATAAGGGGCCAGGTATACCGATGACCCTAGTCGGTATACCTGATCTTTTTTTTAGGAAAAGGGACGCATGATTACACGGGCAAAGCAGCAGGACTGTCTAGCGCCGGATCCGATTTTTTAGATTCCAAAGCTTCGTTCAGGTTTAAACCCAAAGCTTTGGCGACTCCAGCGCCATACTGCGGATCAGCCGCGTGGCAGTTACGAATGTGGCGGAATTTAATAAATTCCAATGCATCACCCATGGCCCGCGCTGTATTCTCAAAAAGCACCTGTTGCTGAGCAGGCGTCATCAATCTAAAAAGTGCGCCAGGCTGCTCGAAATAATTAGCGTCATCCTCGTTGAAGTTCCAAAAATCGCCGTTGCCTTTAATGGTTATCGGTGGTTCTTTGTATTCTGGCTGTTGCTGCCACTGCTTGAAGCTGTTTGGCTCGTAATGAGGGAGGCCGCCGTAATTGCCATCGCTTCGACCAGTTCCATCGCGATGATTGCTATGAACTGGGCAGCGGGCAGCGTTCACTGGGATCTGATGATGGTTAACGCCGAGCCGGTAGCGCTGTGCATCGCTGTAAGCAAACAAACGAGCTTGAAGCATTTTATCTGGGCTCACGCTAATGCCGGGTACGAGATTACTCGGTGAAAATGCGCTTTGCTCGACATCCTCATGGAAATTTTCAGGGTTACGATTCAGTTCAAAAACACCGACTTCGATGAGTGGATAATCTTTTTTGTACCAAACTTTTGTCAAATCAAACGGGTGAAGTCGATAGCCGTCGGCATCAATCTCGGGCATCACTTGGATGAACATCGTCCATTTCGGAAAATCTTTGCGTTGAATGGCAGCAAAAAGATCGCGTTGATGGCTTTCGCGGTCTTTCCCTACCAGAGATTCAGCTTCTGCATCCGTTAGATTTTCAATTCCCTGTTGCGTTCTGAAATGCATTTTTACCCAGAATCGCTCATTTCTTGCGTTAATAAAACTATAGGTATGCGAGCTAAACCCATGCATGTGACGATAGCTTTTGGGAATACCACGATCACTCATCACAATAGTCACTTGGTGAAGGGCTTCAGGTAAAAGGGTCCAAAAGTCCCAATTGTTGGTGGCACTACGAAGATTCGTCTTGGGATCGCGCTTAACCGCTTTATTGAGATCGGGAAATTTTCTAGGATCGCGCAAAAAGAAAACGGGCGTATTATTGCCAACCATATCCCAATTGCCTTCTTCAGTGTAAAACTTCAAAGCAAAACCGCGAATGTCTCGCTCTGCATCGGCAGCACCACGCTCGCCTGCTACCGTTGTGAAGCGAGCAAACATTTCTGTTTTCTTACCTACCTTTTCAAAAATCTTCGCTTTTGAATACTTTGTAATATCATTGGTGACTGTAAAGGTACCGAAAGCACCGGAACCTTTGGCGTGCATTCTGCGTTCAGGAATATTTTCCCGATTTAGATTGGCAAGTTTTTCTGTTAACCACACATCCTGCATCAGAAGGGGACCACGAGGCCCGGCTGTCATACTGTTTTGATTATCGGGAACTGGAGCCCCGAAATTAGTTGTGAGATGACTGACTGAGGATTTCTTTTCTTTTTTTGAGTCTTCCATGAGATCTTCCTTGTTACTGTTAACTAGATGAGATACGTGATATCTATCATGCACCAATAAAAGGGGGCAGGTATACCGACTGAGGTATCCCCACGAAATTTTTTGGTCATTGCGAGCAAAAGACGCGGGGAAAACGTAAAAAAATGATAAGCCCTAACGTCTTTTGCGTGGCAATCTATCTGAGTATTTATCTTACAGAGTTCCGTAAGAAATATATTCAGATAGATTGCTTCGCTTCAGCCGTGTAATTTTGGTGTTTTTTCAATCTATTACAGCGGCTTCTGCTCGCAATGACGATACTATCTAGTAATATTCGTGGGGATACCTCAGGGTATACCGATGACCCTAGTTAGATACTCTGGATAAAGAAGGGGAATCAGTATACTTGTCCCCTTTATTTTATAAGCATTTTTCCGATAGTAATTAAAAAAACATACATGTAGCCTGCTAAATTTGTTACGTATGATGAAGAATAGACCATTATGATAGGTAATAATATAAGACAGAATGATGATCCATCATCTGAAGAGTTAGATTATCCCTTGGAAAACCTATTAACCAAAGTAATTGGCCGATTAACCGTCATGACGGGATGGTGTTTTATTTCAGTAGAGGCTTTCATGAATGCTAATCCATGTGCGTTAGTAGTGGCTGCCTATGGCGCTCATGAAGCGACGGATTGTATTGATGCAACTGCAGATACTTGCTGCCCGCCTATCAGGCGTCAAGCCACATATCGTCCAATTGAAATGGATTTGCTAGAAACAGGTAGAAA